>JAXDQU010000035.1:0-15095 GCA_034667685.1 Thermoplasmata archaeon
CCGCTGGGCTCGGACGCGGGCTCGAAAGCGGGCACGGGACCCTTCCCCCCTTTCGAGCCCTCTTCCGAGCCCTGCGGAGCGAGCATCGTACAGGGGTGTGCGGCAAGCGTTATATTCCCCTGGAAGCGCCGAGCGCCTTGTGCCCGAGAACGCCCCGAACCTCCCCGCCGGACCCGCCGAGTCCCCCGGCCAGGCGCTCCGCGCCTGGGGTCGCTCGCACCCGACGCTGACCTCGCTGCGGACCCTCCTGCCCAGCTACCCCGCCGAGCGGGAGCCGGGGCTCTCGCCGGGCCTCTACGTGGACCACCTGCGCACGCCCTGGGTCGCCGTCCGCGGCGAGATCCGCGTCAGCCTGGCGCGCCTGATCAGCGTCTCCCCCGACGGGCGCCACCAGCTCGTCGGCCAGGTCCAGGTCACCGCCGCCGAGATGGACCTCGCGGGCAGCATGACGCTGCGCTTCTACCTCCACCAGCCGGCCGGCGTCATCGCCAAGGAGATCGGCGAGGAGCCCGAATGGTGGCTCCACGTCCTCGACGCGCACTATGCCCTGGGCGGCGAGCCGATCGTCAGCGCGCCCCTGGGCATCTGCGCCTGATCCCGGTCGATGCCCGCGCTGCGGCTCCGCATGCGGAGGCGCGGAGGCCGCGGTGGACGCGGCGTTCTTCTCGTCAGATCGTCTCCGCGAGCGCCGCGCTCCCCGCGTCGCCGCATGCGGAGCCGCGAAGCGCCTCGGCTCGATGGCTTCATGCGGCGGTCCGATGTGCCCGTCGCCATGTCCGACGTCGAGCTTCCTTCGGGCCGCATCCCGCTCGCCCAGTGGGAACGCATCCAGCAGGCCGTCCTCAACCGGGGCGACGTCGAGGAGTACGCGCTCGTGACGCTCTACCCGGACATGGGCGAGCCCGCCGAGGTCGAGGCCGAGCTTCGCAAGCTCGCCGACTGGCTCCACGACGAAGGGCTCCTGGATTCGAGCTTCTGGTCCTAGGGCCTCGTACACGAAAGCGGAGGGCCCGAGTCTCCGGAATCCTGATTCTGTCGACATCCGCCGCCTCCGGCGCGAGAGCATCCCGAATCACGAAGACCCGAATCACGACGAGAAAAAGCGTGATTCGGGTCTTCGTGATTCGGGATGCTCTCGCGCGGAGCGCGCCCGCCGTCCCAGAGCCGGTCAGAGCGGCACGCGCGGCGCGATCCACCCCGACTCGTTCCACCACGTCCATTCGCGGCGGCGGCACGCGTCGGCGTACAGGAATGATAGCGCGTCGAGCCACGCGCCCGCGTCGCGCAGGCCCAGCCGCTCCGCGCTTCCGAGGCTCGCGCGGATCGCGTAGAGCCCCTCCGCCATCTGGCGCTTGAAGCCCTCCTCCTTGCCGCGCGTCGCGTTCTCCAGCGCAGCGGCCACGAGGATCATGCCCTTCAC
Source organism: Thermoplasmata archaeon (assembly GCA_034667685.1). Classification (GTDB taxonomy): domain Archaea; phylum Thermoplasmatota; class SW-10-69-26; order JACQPN01; family JAJPHT01; genus JAJPHT01. Next base: position 1,421 of record JAXDQU010000035.1, read on the forward strand.
CAGCGCCGCGGCGTCGTCCTCGCCCGCGCCGCGCAGCGCGTGCCACGCGGACTCCCAGGATTCGTGCGCGTGCCAGAACTCGCGCGCGTCGAAGCGGGCGGCGCCTTCGCGCAGGAGGCGCGGGACCTCGTCGAGCGGGGCGGGCGCGGCGCGCGGGTCGGGGCCTTTCGCCATCTCACGCCTCCGCGGGGAGCTCGGGCGCGGGCGCGGGGCCGCGCGAGGCGAGGGCGAGCGCCACCAGCGCGCCCGCGACGGCGACCGCGGCGCCGGCGGGGAAGAGCGCGCCGCCCCAGGATGATAGCAGGGGCCCGCCCGCGAGCGCGCCGGCGCTCCAGCCCGCGTTCCACGTCATGCTCGCGAACCCCTGCGCGAAGCCGCGCCCGCCGGGGTCCACGCGCCCCATCATCATCGTGTTCGCGAGCGGGGCGATGGCGCTGGCGAAGACGTAGCGCAGCACGAAGCCCACCAGGAGCGGGGCGAGGGCGTTCGTCCAGAGGAAGGGGAGGAGCGCGAGCGCGGCGAGCGCCTGGCTCGCGACGAGGAGCGGCCCGGCGGGCCAACGCGCGGCGAGGCGCCCCGCGAGCCAGAAGCCGAGGGCGCCCGCGGCGGTGGCGAGGCCCAGCGCGAGGCCCCACTGGTCGGGTGTCGTGCCCAGGTCGAGGAAGCGCACCGCGAAGTAGGGCGTCGTGATGCCGAAGCTGAAGCCCGCGAAGACGTAGAGCGCCGCGACGGGGACGATCGCCCCGTCCAGGCGGAAGCGCGAGCCGGCCAGACGCGCGCGCGAGGTGGGCGGGCGCGCGGTGGGGAGCGGCCAGGTGAGCGCGGCGCCGGTGAGCGCGACCGCGGCGAAGAGGAGCGCGTTCCAGCGCAGCCCCGTGGCGAGGTCGGGCGCCGAGGCGAAGAGCTGCGCGGCGGCGAGCGGGCCCAGCGCGCTGGCGAGCACGGAGAGCGCGCCGGTCGCGCCGTATCCCTTCGCCATGCTCGCGCCGTGCAGCAGGTCGGCCACGTACGAGTTGAACGAGGTCGCCAGGAGCGCGAGCCCCGCGCCCGAGAGCGCGCTGGTGAGCACCGTCGTCGCGAGCGAGGGGGGCGCCAGGAGCGGCGCGTAGGAGACGGCGAGGAGCGCGAGCCCCGCGCGCATCACGTGGCGGCGCGGCACGCGGTCGGCCAGGAGGCCCGCCGGCACCACGCAGACCATCGTGGAAAGCGCGCTCGCGGCGAAGACCCACGCGTCGGCGCCCACGACGCCGACGGCGCGGAGGTTGAGCGGCGCGAGGTCGAAGAGCCACGTGCCCTGCGCGATGATGCCCAGGACGTACGCCGCGGTCGCGAACGCCAGGGCTCGCTTGGCTTCGCGTGGCTCCATGGCGTCGCGCACGTCGGGTCCGACGCTTGAGGATTTGCGGGGTGGCGGCCGGACGGAGGGCGGGGGCGAGGTCCCCATTTTCGTGTGCCGGCCGCTCCATTCCCAACACCGCGAATCCCGGAATCCGCGGAGGACTCGGATGCGCTGTGTTGGGAAAGGAGCGCCACGAAGACAAGCATGGGACAGGAACTCGCCCGCCCTCGCCCTTCGTCCGGGCAACCCTTAAGTCCGGCACGGCTTAGGCCAGCCCGTGGACGACCTGAGCGCGGGGCTCGACGTGCCCGCCATCCGCGCGCGCATCGAGCAGCGCTTCCGCGTCTACGACGTGCACACGGACGAGCACGTGGTGGCGTTCTTCGTCCACGCGGCGCACGAGTCGCTGGAAGGCGACTTCGAGGCGCTCAAGCGCGACCTCAAGCAGGACGGCCTGCTCCCGCTGCTGAAGTACCAGGGGGGCGAGCACGCGATCTACGTGCTGCGCAACCCCACCCGGACGAAGCGCTCGTGGAAGGTCAACGTCTGGCTCTACCTCATCACGATCCTGACGACGACGTTGGCGGGGGCGTACGAGGCGTTCGGGTACTACCACAGCGACTTCGATCTCTCGCAGGTCAGCGAGTGGCAGTACCACGTGCGGGTGCTCACGGATCCGTCCAACCTGCTCTTGGGCTTCGTGACGTTCGCGCTGCCGCTGATGGCGATCCTGACGATCCACGAGTTCGGCCATTACGTCGCGGCGCGCCGGCACGGCGTGGACGCGAGCCTGCCGTTCTTCATTCCGGTCCCGCCGGTGCTCTTTCCGACGGGCACGATGGGCGCGTTCATCGCGATGCGCGAGCCGATGCCCAACCGCAAGGCGCTCTTCGACATCGGCGCGGCGGGTCCGTTGGCCGGCTTCGTCGTGGCGCTCGTCGTGCTGCTGCTGGGCTTCGTCCTCATGGCGGTCCACCCGGTCGCGCCGCCCTCGGACGGCGGGCACGGCATCCTCCTGGGCGAGCCGCTCCTCTTCCAGGGCGCCTCCAAGCTCTTCGGCCTGGGCGACGACGTGATGCTCCACCCCACCGCGTTCGCCGCGTGGGTCGGGCTCTTCGTCACCGCGATGAACCTCATCCCCGTGGGCCAGCTCGACGGGGGCCACATCGCGACGGCCATGTTCGGCGAGCGCGGCCGCTACGTCAGCTATGCCGCCGTGGTCGGCCTGCTCGGGCTGGGCCTCGCGCCGATGCTCGGGTTCGGGGGCAGCGGCAACTGGCTCGTGCTCGCGCTGCTCGTGAGCTTCATGGGCGTGCGGCACCCGCCGACGCTCGATGGCGTCTCGGGGCTCGACACCAAGCGGCAGGTCATCGGCTGGGCCACGTTCGTGATCGGGGTGCTCTGCTTCACGATCGTGCCGTTCGCGGTCAACTAGGCGAACCTCCCGGATCAGATGTTTGCGTGGCGCTCTCGCCTCCAGCCACGGAGGACACAGAGGTCACGGAGGCGATTTTTCTCGTTCCTCCGTGACCTCTGTGGCTGGAGGCGGGGCCGAGGCTCGGGCTCTGAGAGAGGCTAGGGCTGAGGCTAAGGCTGAGGCTAGGGCTAAGGCTGAGGGCCTACGGCTTGCGCGAGATGCGCGTCGCGGGCCGCGACTGCGTGCCGCCCTCGGCGACCTCGACGTGGCTGGGCTTCTCCACGTTCTTCAGGCTCCACTCCCAGATGCGCAGCACGCCGCGCGTCTGGATCATGACGTCCTTGAGCTTCACGATGTCCGCGGTCGTGTCCTCGTGGCTGAAGACGCCCTGCCACGTGACGACCTTGTGCGAGATGCCCGTGCTGCTCGTGGGCTCCTCCCAGCCGGAGGCGTTGTTGGGGAGCGCTTCGACGACGTTGCGCAGGACGATCGTCTCGGCGTCGAACTCGATGAGCGTGCCGCGGAAGGCGCGGTTGTCGACCATGACGACCACGATCTCCTGGCCGGAGAGCGCCTTGAGCTTGGACTCGAACAGGGACATCGGCGCCGACGAGGCCTGGGCCTGTATCAAGGTTTGGGGGCTGGCTTATCCGCAGGGGCGCGCGCCACCGCCGAAAAGGGCGCCGCCAGCAAGGGCTTAACCGGGGACCGGGCTCGCCGCCACGCGATGCGCTTCCACGGCGTCCTCCTCGTCCTCCTCCTGTCCGCCGGCTGCCTGGGCGCGGGGGGCCCGACGCACGGGGGAGGGGGCGACCAGGCCGACGCCACGCGGCCCGTCTTCCAGGCCGTCCAGGTCAACAACGGCGGCTGGGAGCCCTCGATGGCGACGGGGCCCGACGGGCGCCAGTGGGTCACGACGCAGGAGGCCGGGCCCTCGTCCACGGAGGCCATCTACTGGTCGGAGAGCGGCCTCAACTGGACGCGCACGAAGGCCAACCCGCCCACCACCGCGCCCAACTCCGACAACGAGATCCTCGTCCTTCCCTCGGGCCGCGTGCTCGCGAGCGTCATCAACGGCACCGGCATCGCGCTCGACATCCACTACACGGACGACAACGGCACCACCTGGGAATCCTCGCAGGGCCAGGAGCTGAAGGACCAGGACCGCCAGTGGCTCGCCCACGGCCCGAAGAACCCGGATGGCACGTACGACGTCTACATGCTCTGGCACAACCTCGCTTCCGGCGCGGCGCAGCACGAGATGTTCGTCTCCACCTCGCACGACGGCGGCGCGACGTTCCAGCCGCCGGTCCCCATCGCGCCTCCGGGCAGCCAGGCGTGGCTCGACCTCCAGTGCTCCGACTCCGGCGGCCCCGCGAAGATCGTGGCGAACCACGAGACGGGCCAGGTCTACGCCGTCTTCCCCACGCGCACCTCCGCCGCGGGCGGATGCGGCGCCTCCGTCACGGGCCCCTTCGAGATCAACGTCGTCGCCGCGACGCGCATCTGGGTCTCCACGTCGAAGGACCACGGCGCCACCTGGACGCCCGTCCTCGCCGTGGATGATAGCAGCTCCGGCAAGATCGTGGGCGCGCAGATGCCCACCGCCGCGCTCGACAAGGCCGGCAATCTCTACGTCGCCTACCCCGAGTCGCCCAAGTCCTACCCCGACTACGACGGCTCCGCGCTCGCCTACGTCTGGTCCGCGCCCGATGCGGCGAAATTCTCCAAGCCCGTCGTCGTCTCCCCCGCGGACGCCGGGGCGAAGCCGGGCAGCGGCCGCATCCTCGCGCAGATTGTCGCGGGCGGCGCGGGCAGGATCGCCATCTTCTCGCTCGCGGGCGACGGCAACGCCACCGGCGCGCTCTGGACGCCGCGCATCGACGAGACGCGCGACGCCCTGGACGCCACGCCGACGTTCGACGCCTTCCCGCTCGCCACCGTCCCCGCGTGGAAGGGCACGGCCTCCGCGCTCATGGGCGCCTGCTCCGGCGCGCTCCCCGGGACGCCCCTGGGCAACCCCGCCGCCGGCTTCACCTGCAACCGCGCCAGCGACGTCTACGGACAGACGTTGACCGCCGACTGCAAGCCCGCCTTCGTCTGGTACGCCGACAAGACCCTCGACAAGGAGAAGGGCGGCACGTACGTCGCCGAGCAGACGGCCGGGCCGGGGCTGTGCTGACGCTCCGGTCGTGACCGCGCGCAGGCGGAAAAGATATCCTTCCCGCGCCGGGATCCGACGTCCGACCTCCGGGCCTGAACGCCCGTTGCGGTCCGAAGGCCCTCCGAGGTTGCGCGAATGCGCCCGCTCCCCGCTCTGCTTCTGGCGCTGCTGGCCATCGTGTCCGGCTGCGCCTCGGCCACTGCCGCGCAGCGCGTGGTCCACGATCACGGCCGCCGCGCGCCACGTCGAGAACCAGACGCTGAACCTCACCGACGCGGACCTCGCGCGCATGCCCGTCCAGGCCGCGACGGCATGGCGCGAGGCCGCGCGCAACGGCACCGCTGGGTTCGCCATTCGCGGCGCCGAGATCGACGCCTACGACGCGGCGCTCCATGACGCCCTGACGCGGCAGGGGCTGCGCGAGGCGTACTACACGCGCTACGCAGGACAAGTGCTCGTGGCGGCGGCGATCACGGACTGAGGCTTGACGCCTCAGTCGTTGGAACACCTTGTCTCGCAGCGGCTGGCGCGCCAGCCGGCAACGCGCCCTACGCGCCCCGCTCCGCCGCGCTGAAGCGCGGCTCCGGGGGCGATAAGCCGACGCCTGATGATATCATCTTCGCAGCCGCGCGAACACTTTGTTCTTCAGGTCCACGATGCAGTTCATGTAATTGATGAAGGCCTGGTAAGGCGAGTCGTAGGGCGAGAAGTAGGCGTGGATGTCCTGGTCGCCGAAGTTCTTCGTGGTGCAGTAGTAGACGTGGTCCGACGTCTGCAGGAGGCGCCAGGCGTGCGTGAGGTCGGGGTCGTTGACCTCCTTGACGTAGGGGCGCAGGTCGCGCAGGGTGTTGAAGCACTGCTGCTGCATCTCGTTGTGGAGCCAGGCGCTCACGTCGCGCTCGGTGTCGGCCCACGAGATGGCGAAGGGGACCTCGATGTCGCCCACGGGCTCGTGCCGCTTGACGACCTCGCTGGGCGTGGTGAAGCCGACGCCGCGCTTGAGCGCCTCGCCGGGCATGTGCCGGAGGAAGTCGAAGATGCCACTCTCGGGCCAGTTGTGCTCGCCGAACGTCTCGTAGTCCATGAAGAGGTTGATCGACTGGCCTTCGTTCCCGGCGAGCCACTCGGCGTACTTGGGCGCGGTGAGGGGCCACTCGGGCCACGAGGGTCCGGTGCTGAAGCGGAACGCCACGTCGTCGCTGAGCTTGTAGTTCTTCAGCAGGACCTTGATTTTGCTATCGTGCCGGCTGGGCCGGTAGACGTAGTTGGGCGAGCGCCAGCCCAGGATGCGCTCGGTGCCTTCGGTGGCGATGCCGAGGTAGCCCAGGCCCTCGATCGTCCTGGCGATGCGGTTGTCGTAGATCAGCTCGGTGTTGCGGTAGAACGTGGGCTCGACGCCCAGCTCCTTGCGCATGAGGTCGCGGTGCTCGCTGATCTGCTCCTTGAGCTCCGTCTGGTCCTCCCAGAGGCCCGCGAGCGAGTGGTAGTACGTCTCGTCCAGGAACTCGACGCAGCCCGTGTCGGCCAGCGCGCGGAAGCTCTCCATCACGTCGGGGCGGAACTGCTTCGCCTGCTCCACGAACGTGCCCGAGAGCGAGTAGCTGGCCTTGAACGACTCGCCGTGCTCCTTGATCAGGTCGAGGATGAGCTTGTTCGTCGGGATGTAGCACTTGTTGCTCACGCGGTCGAAGATGGAGCGGTTCTTCGCGTCGTCCCAGTAGTGGAGGTCCTGGGGCGCATTGAACAGGTGGATCCGGCGCAGGCGCACCGGCTGGTGCACTTCGAAGTAGAAACAGACGTCGGTCATCGGTGCGCGGCCTCCTGCCTTCGGCGCTTCGCCTGCGACGATGCGACGAGCGCGGAGCTTTCTGACGCCGTCGCGAGCATCGCGCTCGTCGCATCGTCGCATGCGGAGCCGCGCAGCGCGAGCGTCACGCGGCCACCGCCATGGGCTGCGTCAGCGCGCGCTCGTAGGCGCCAAGCGTGCGCCGCCCGGTGCGCTCCCAGGTGAACTTCCGGACCTCCAGGGCGCCGTTGCGTCCGAGCGACTCGCGCAGCGGCCGGTCGCGCAGCACGGCGAGGATCTGGTCGGCCATCTCGTCGCTGTCCCAGTGCTCGGCGCGCAGGACGTGCGTGAGCGCCTCGCCCACGCCCGTCGTCTTGCTGACGATCGTCGGGCAGCCCGACGTCATGGCCTCGAGCACGCTGATGCCGAAGGGCTCGCTGACGCTGGGCAGCACGTAGCAGTCGGCCCGCTCGTAGAGCTTCTGCGCCTCGGCGTCCGGGACGAAGCCGGTGAACGTGACGTTCTCCATGATGCCGTTGGCGATGCAGTAGCGGATCATCTCGGGGACCATCTCGCCCTTGCCGGCGACGACGAAGCGCACGCCGCGGTCCTGGTCGAGGACGCGCTTGGCGGCGCGGATGAAGCTCATGGGGCCCTTCTGGCGCGAGACGCGCGAGAGGTAGAGGACGGTGCGGCTGCTCTGGCCGTAGTCGCGGTTGTCGTGCGCGATCCACTTGCTGAAATCGACGCCGTTGTGGATGGGCACGACCTTCGCGGGCTCGGCGCCGTAGCGGTCGATGAGCTGCTGGCGCGTGTATTCGCTCACCGCGATGACGACGTCGGCCGTCTGGACCGCGCGCTTCTCCAGCTCGATGATCCAGTCCTGGGGGAAGAAGCCGGCGCTGCGGTCGTACTCGGTGCTGTGGCAGCTCCACACGAGCGGCTTGCCCGTGCGCCGCTTCAGCTCCGCGGCGGCCTGGAACGTGATCCAGTCGTGCGCGTGCAGGACGTCCGCGTCGTGGCTCTGGAAGGCCTCGACGACGCGCATGTTGTACTGCCAGACGGCATCGTTGAACGCGTCGTCGTAGCCGCGCTGGCGCGTCCCGCCGTAGGGCGACATCGTGGGCTCGGCCTCGACTTCCACGATCTTCAGGTGGCGGTGGTGCTCGGCCACGCGGAGGTCGCCCTCCGTCGCCATGTGGGGCATGTAGAAGTCGATGGCGACGCCCATCTTGGCGAGCTGCGTCGTCAGCTCCAGGCAGTGGATGCCCAGGCCACCCGCCATGAACGGCGGGAACTCCCATCCGATCATCGCGACCTTCATCGACCTGCACCTGGCTCAATCGCTGCGATCGGCAGCGGCGCGGCCCTCTACGTGGACCCGGTATTTGTTCATGACGTCTACGAAAGTCGAATGCGACCAGACCAGCGGCGTCACCGACGTGTGCTCGCCGGTGCGCGCATCGAGCTGCTCGGGAAGGAGGCCCGTGGGGCTCGCGGTCCGGGCGACCCATTCGAGCAGGTCGCGCGTGCGCTCCGGGCGGCCCAGCAGCAGGTGCGCCTCGGCGAGCCAGAGCGTGCAGATGATCCACGGGTTCTCCGGACCGTAGTAGCTGTCCCCCTCGTAACGCGCGACGCCGCCCGTGCTCTTGACCCAGAGGCGCTTCTCGACCGCGGCGACGAGGCGCTCGGCGCGCGCGTCGGAGGGCTCGAGCACGCCCAGCTTGAGCGTGAGCAGCGTCGAGGCGTCGAGCGTCTCGTCGGCCGGGTCGATGCTCTTGGAGAAGCAGCCGCGCTTTTCGTTCCAGAGGTGCTCCAGCATCGCCGTGCGCATGCGCTCGCTGGCGCGTCGCCACCGGCCGCGCGACTTGCCCAGCTGCTCGCTGATGCGCTCGCCGCGCTCCAGGCCGTGGATGACGGCCGCCACCGAGTAGGCGTTCACCGTCTTCCTCTCCTCCCAGAGGTCGTAGCTGGGCAGCGGCAGGCCGCGCGAGTCGACGAACGTCTCCAGGAAGTTCGTCGCGCCCTTGACCAGCGGCCAGAGCTCCAGGAGCACGTCGAGGTCGCCGTCGCGCTTGAAGTGGTGCCACACCGCGGAGACGACGCTCGCGGTCTGGTCGATCTGGATGAAGGGCGGAAGGTGCCACGTGCTGCCCACGGTGCCGTCCGGGAAGTGGCGGTGGAGGAAGTAGCCCTCGTCCTCCTGGCACTGCTGCGCGAAGCGCAGGAAGCGGTGCGCGTTCTCGTAGAGGCCCACCTCGTCCATGGCCTTGGCGATGTACGCGCCGTCGCGCCACCAGTTGTAGTTGTAGGCATCGCCACCCGACTTGAGCGTGCGCGGGTCGGGGCTCGCGATGATCGAGCCGTTCGCGCTGCTGCACGCGCGCAGCACGTAGATGCTCTGCCGGTAGACGTCGCGCGCCGTGTCGCTGAGGTCCGCGGGCAGGTGGAGATCCTTGTGGTCGATCCAGTTGCGCCAGAAGTCCAGCGCCTCGCGCTCCAGCTCCTCCGCCGGCCTCGTGCGGAAGAGGTTGTACATCGTGTTGACGGCCTTGCGCGAGTGGCCCAGCATGCAGAGGAGCCGCACGGTGGCCTCGCCGCCCGCGGGCACGTCGACGTCCCACTGCGCGACGGAGTCGGCCGCGCCGTGCGAGATGCGTCCGCCTTCGAGCTTGCCGTCCTCGGCGTCCACGTAGGAGCCCTGGAGCCCCTTGAGCGTGTGCTCGCCGCACGTGAAGTTGGAGAAGTGCGGGCTCCCCATGTACTGGAAGTAATAGTTGCGCTTGTAGTGGTTGATCGTCTTGCGCTCGTCGTCCCAGTACGCCGTGTCCTGGTACATCGACTCGGCGACCATGAGCGACTGGTAGTGGAAGATGCGGAGCTTGCGCGCCTCGGGCGTCTTGTTGTGCACGACGATCCGCCGCACGATGAGGTCGTGGTTCGAGTGGACCGCGTCGACCACCTCGACGTCCACCAGCGGACCCACGTACACCGTGCGCCCCACGTTGCTCCCCCCCACGTGGTCCTGCTCCACGCTCCAGCCGGCGTCGTCGCCCAGCCACGCGAACGTCTCCTCCTCGACGTCGAAGAGCCCCAGCTTCACCGCGCGCAGGTGCTGGTACTGCCCGGCCCACGGGTAGTAGAGGTTCGACCAGTTCCCGCGCTCGTCGACCCCCAGGAGGACGCGCGAGTTGCCCATGAGGAAGGTGATCATCCGCGCTTCTGCCCAGCGGGCCCGTTCGCTTAAGGACTTCTGCAAGCGCGGGGAAGCCGCGAAGAAGGGAAGCAAGGGAAGATGGGGCCGTCCTCCCCCGCTTCCCTTCGTTGAGCCGCAGCCCTTTTCCCGCGGGCGTCCCGTAGATATCGCGATGTCGGACCTCGCGGCCCTCGCCGCCAAGCTGCGCGCGCTGGACCCGGCGCAGCTGCACGTCGTGACGATGCCGGACTTCTTCCTGGACCACTTCGTCCGCGTGCCCGCCTGGGACCAGGCGATGCCGCTCTGGAAGGCCGTGCACGGCCAAGGCGGAGGCAACGTCCCCACGCCCCAGCAGCACTTCCAGGCGGGCGGCAACGCGGCGAACACCGCCCTCGCCCTCGCCCGGCTGGGCGTCTCCACGCACCTCGTCGCGCAGACCGACGCCTTCGGCCTCGCCGTCCTGGAAGGCTCGCTGGGCCGCCACGGCGTCGACCTCAAGCACGTGCGCGCCGACGGCCGTCTCTCGGTCACCACCGCGCTGGAGTTCCAGGAGACGCGCCCCGCCAACGTCATGCTCAGCGACCCCGGCAGCCTCGCCGACTACGGACCCGAACGGCTCGACGCCAACGACTGGACCCTGCTGGAGGCCGCCGACCTCGTCCTCGTCGCCAACTGGAGCCAGAACCGCCGCGGCACCGCGCTGCTCGAAGCCGTCGCCCAAGCCGCGCGCCGGGCAGGCACCACCGTCATGCTCGACACCGGCGACCCCTCGCACAGGAAAGAAGACCTCCCCACCCTGCGCGACCGCGTCCTCCCCATGCCCGAGCTGGACGTCTTCGCCATGAACGAGAACGAGCTGCGCCAGCTCAGCGGCAAGTCGCTCGCCGAAGGCGAAGAGGAGCGCCGCGCCGCCGAAACGCTCGCCGCCCAACGCCAAGGCAACGTCCTCGACCTCCACACCGCGCGCTTCGCCGCCACGCACGGCCCCCAGGGCCACGCCGCCGTCGCCACCTTCGCCGTCAAGCCCCTGCGCGTCACGGGCGCCGGCGACGCCTGGAACGCAGGAAACATCCTCGGCCACGTCGCGGGCCTCACGCCCGCCGACCGGCTGCTGCTCGCCAACGCCGTCGCCGGCCTCTACGTGAGCGGACCCGAAGCCCTCGCCCCGACGCTGGCCGACGTCGCGCGGTTCCTCGAAAGCGAGCCCGCGCTGAACGCCATCTGACCCGCTACTGCACGCGAAGCGTGACCGTGTCCGCGCTCACGTCCTTCACCTGGTCGACGCTCACCGTCCGGATCGGCACGCGCTGGCGCTTGTCCTCCAGCACCAGGAACTTCACCCGGGAATAGTTGTGCAGCCCCACGTCGACGACCTCGCCGAGCGCCTGCCCCTCCGGCCCCGTGGCGGTCTTGCCCAACACCATGTACGGTTCGATCGCGAGCATCACAATCCTCGACGCGAAACGAAGGGGTGTTTGTGCTTGATCAAGTTAGCTCCTACGGCACCCCTCCGGCGCCCATGCAAGCGACCACCCAACCGACCAGCGCGCGTGATGTGTTACCGCACCCCGCTCCGGTGTTCGTATCAGAACGAACAAGCACTTGATCAAGCCCAGGCGGTGCTCTTCGAGAGGCCGCGAGGGGCGCAAGCCCTAGGTCACGGATGCCAGGTGTGCCATGTGCGCCAGGTGGGCCACCTGGCGCACCTGGGTCCACCTGGCGCACATGGCACACCTGGGCCACCTGGCACACCTGGGTCACCTGGCGCACATGGCTGCCCAGGCGCCTTACATGGTCAACGTCAGGGGGTCCAGGGGGCTGCGGCCCCCTGGCGCGGGGGTGCAGGGGGCGAGGAGCCCCCTGCCACGGAGTGCCGCGGCGAGGCGGAGCGGCCGCGTCAGCGGCCGCGCAGCGCGAGCCGCGGCACGGAGTTCAGAATGTAAGACGCGAGTCGGGGGTGGTGCATTTCTTCATGGTCCCCGTAAGGCATTGTGAGGACTCGAGTAGGTCAGTCTCCTCATCCTCGCGTCGGGCGACGATGATGGGGTCCCATACTTCAGCTTTGCTTGCCCAGGGCGGTTTCGACGGCTTGGCGCAGGGCGTGGGCGTCGGCGCGGCCTTGGAGGCGGCGCATGGCTTGGCCGACGAGGTAGTTCAGGGCGGTGGTCTTGCCGGCGCGCCAGTCGGCGATGGCTTTGGGGTTTTGGGCGAGGGCGTCGCGGACGGCGGCGGCGAGGGCGTCTTCGGCGGGGGCGGCCTGGCCCAGCTCGGCGGCGAGGAGCGTGGCGAGGTTGCCTGTGTCGAAGCCGGCGCGGAGGAGGCGGGTGGCGGCTTGGGGTTGGAGGTGGCCTGCGTGGCGGGCGTCGGCGAGCGCGGCGAGGTCGGCGGGCGTGACCGGCGCGTGGGCGAGCTTGGTGCGGCGGTATTCGAGCTCGGCGCGGACGTCGCGGGCGAGGAAGGCGAACGAGGCGGGCGTGGCGCAGAGGTCGTAGGCGTCGGCGAGGGCGCGCTCTTCGATCAGGAGGCCCGCTTCTTCCTCGCGGACGCCGGCGCGGGTGGCGATGCGGGCGCGGCGGGCGAAGGGGCTTTCTTCCGGTGGGATGCGGGCGGCGAGGCGGGCGAGGTCGAGGGGCGCGACGTCGGGGTCGGGCAGGTGGCGGTAGTCGGCGTCGGTCTCCTTCTCGCGGAGCGTGGCCGTGGTGCCGCTGGCTTCGTCGAAGCCGCGCGTCTCGCGCTTGACTACGCCGCCGTTTGATATCAGACTGCGTTGGCGGGCGAGCTCGGCCTCCAGGGCGCGCTCGACGTTGCGGGCGCCGTGGACGTTCTTGACCTCGACGCGCGCGCCGCCTTCCAGGCTGGCGTTGCAGTCGGCCTTCATGCCGGCGGCTTCGCGGTGGATGCCGAGGTAGGCGAGGTCGAGGCGCAGCTCCTGCATGAGGAGGCGCGCGTGGGCCGGGTCGCGGATGGTGGGCTCGGTGACCAGCTCGATCAGCGGCGCGCCGGCGCGGTTGAGGTCGACGGTGCCCGCGTCCGCGTCGTACGCGCCGGGGTCCTCCTCGACGTGCAGCTCGGTGAGCGCGACGTCCGTGAGCGAGCCGCCGGTGGCGACGGGCTCGCCGGTGCGCTGGTAGTTGGCCGGGCTGTCGGGGTAGAAGTAGTGCTTGCGCAGCACGCGCGCGCGGGGTGATGGGACCATGCCCAGCGCGCGGGCGAGGCGCAGCGCGGCGACGTAGGCGGCCTCGTTGGGCGGGAGCGGCTTGGCGCCGGGCTGGCCCACGCAGATCGGGCAGAGGTTGGCGTTGGGGCGCGCGGCCGCGAGGAAGTCCGCGTCGCAGCCGCAGTGGAGCTTGCTGCGCGCCGCCACGTAGAGGTGCACTTCGAGGCCGATCTTGGCGCTCATCCGGCGATCGCCTCCACGACGCGCATGGCGCGCAGCACGCCCGCGTCGTCGCCTTCGCGTCCGATCACCTGGAGCCCCACCGGCAGGCCCTCGACGCGCAGCGGGACGCTGCCGGCCGGCACGCGCGCGAGGTTCGCGAGCACGGTGAGGACGTCGGCGGCGTACATCTGGCGCGGGTCGTCGATGCGCTCGCCCAGGCGGAAGGCGCGCATCGGCATGGTGGGGCCCATGAGCACGTCGCAGCGCGCCAGCGCGTTCCGCACGTCCTGCGCGATCGCCTCGCGGGCCCGCAGGGCGGCGTCGTGCCAGCGCGCGCGCTCGGCGCGGCTCGTGACGAACGTGCCCAGGAGGATGCGGCGTTTGATCTCCGGCC
>JAXDQU010000036.1:0-17400 GCA_034667685.1 Thermoplasmata archaeon
AGCAGGATGCACGCCACCGCGAGGAGGAGGATGAGCGGCCTCAGCCGGACCAGGGGTTTGTCCATCGCGGGTAGGGTAGCGGGCGAGGAGGCGACGTGCCAGAACGGACTCGGCCTGGGACTGCAGGTAGTTCAGTCGGGCCCCCCCCCCCCCCCCCCCCCCGCCCCCCCCCCCCCCCCCCCCCCCCCCCCCCCCCCCCCCCCCGCCGCGTTTGCCGGCAGCCCAACAGACAAGCGCCGGACGCGGCTCGCCAAACCCGCGGATACGCTTATGAACGGGACGCAGGATGGTCGCGCCCTCATGACCGCCTTGCCCGCGTGGCTCACGGAGGTCCGCGCCGAGGCGCGCGAGCGCTACGCCAAGCTGGACGCCCCCCGCTGGCGCCGCACCGACCTCTCGGACGTGGACGTCGAGGCGCTCGCGCGCAGGGCCGCCCAGGCGCCCCCGCCCAAGCTCCCCCGCGCGCCGCAGGCGGGCGTGCTCCTGATGCCGCTGGCCGACGCCGCGCGCGAGCACCCCGACTTCGTGCGTCCCCTGGTGGGCGTGCACGCGCGCGCCGACAAGTGGGAGATCCTCCAGACCGCGCTCTGGTCCAGCGGCGCGTTCCTCTTCGTCGAGAAGGGCGTCGAGGTCGCGGAGCCCCTTCGCCTGGAGCCCGTCGCGCCCGCGGCCGGCGCGCTCTCCCGCGACCTCATCGTGCTGGAGCGGCAGGCCAAGGCCACGCTGCTCGCCCGCACGCGCGGCGCCTCGCCCGGCGCGCTGGTGCTCGCGGGCGCGGACGTGGACGTGCGCGAGGGCGCCTCGCTCTCGCTGGCGACCATGCAGGACCTCGACCACGGTGCGCTCCTCCTCTCGGCCCGGCGCGCGACGCTGGCCCGGGACGCCTCGCTCGCGTGGACCGACGGCCAGTTCGGCGCCGGCACGGCGGTCGTCGTGAACGAGACCACCCTCGCGGGGCCGGGCAGCAATCTCCGATTCATCGGCGCGTTCTTCGGCTCGGCCAAGCAGCACCTCGACGTCACGAACAGCGCGTTCCACGACGGCGCGCACACCTCCTCGCGGCTCGACATGAAGGGCGCGCTCACCGACGACGGGTACAGCGCGAACTACTCCATCGTCAACATCGGCCCGCAGGCGCGCAACGCGTCGGGCCACCAGCACCAGGAGACGCTCATCCTCTCCGCGGGGGCGCGCGCCGACGCGATCCCGAAGCTCGACGTCGAGAACAACGACGTCTCGGCCAGCCACGGCGCGACCGTGGGCCAGGTGGACCCCGAGCAGCTTTTCTACCTGAGGAGCCGAGGGTTCGACGAGCTGGCGGCGAAGCGTCTCATCGTGGAGGGCTTCTTCGGCCCGCTCCTGGAGCAGGTGCCCGTGGAAGAAGTGAGGAACGAGATCGGCGCGGCGCTCGTCAACCGCCTGAAGTGACATCATGCTCGACGTGAACGCGGTCCGGAAGGATTTCCCGATCCTCGACCGCAAGGTCTCGGGCGGCAAGCGCCTCGTGTACCTGGACAATGCGGCGACGACGCAGAAGCCCTTGCAGGTCCTCGACGCGATGGACCGCTACTACCGCGAGACGAACAGCAACGTCCACCGCTCGATCCACGAGTTGGGCGAGCGCGCCACCGAGCAGTACGTCGCGGCGCACGAGCGCGTCGCCGAGTTCATCGGGGCGCGCTCCTATGAAGAGATCATTTTCACCAAGAACTGCACCGAGGCGCTGAACCTCGTGGCCTACAGCAAGGGGCTGCGCGAGCTGAAGGCGGGCGACGAGGTCGTCATCAGCCAGATGGAGCACCACAGCAACTTCGTGCCCTGGCTGGAGGTCTGCCGTCTCACCGGCGCGAAGCTGCGCATCGTGCCCGTCACGGCGCAAGGCCGGCTCGACATGCAGGCCTACGCGGGCGTGCTATCACGCAGGACGCGCCTGGTCGCCATGACCGCGATGAGCAACGTGCTGGGCACGATCACGCCCGCGGCGGAGATCGTCAAGCTCGGGCACGAGGCCGGCGCCACCGTGCTGCTCGATGGCGCGCAGAGCGTGCCGCACGGGGCGACCGACGTGCAGGCCACCCAGGAGGATTTCCTGGCGTTCAGCGCGCACAAGATGCTCGGCCCCACCGGCATCGGCGTGCTCTACGGGAAGCGCGAGCAGCTCGACCGCATGGCGCCCTTCCTCTTCGGGGGCGAGATGATCGGCCGCGTGACCAACCAGGGGGCGACGTGGAACGACCTGCCCTGGAAGTTCGAGGCCGGCACGCCCGTCATCGCGGAGGCCGTCGGCCTCGCCGCCGCGTGCGATTACCTCGACCGCCTCGGCATGGACGCGATCCACGCGCACGAGGCGAAGCTCGTGAAGCACGCCTTCGACCGCCTCGCGCACCTGCCCGTGAAGATCCTCGGCCCGCCCGCCAGCGAGCGCGGCGGCCTCGTGGCCGTCGAGATGGAGGGCATCCACGCGCACGACCTCGCCTCGCTGCTCAACGACCAGGGCGTCGCGGTGCGCGCGGGGCACCACTGCGCGCAGCCGCTCATGGAATCGCTGGGCATCGCGAGCACGGTGCGCGCGAGCTTCTACGTCTACAACACGTTGGACGAGGTCGATGCGTTCGTCGCGGCGCTCGAGCACGCCAGGAAGGTGTTCCAGCTTTGAGCGACGACCCGATGGCTCCGAAGCCCTCCGGGGAAGACATGTACCGCGAGCACATCCTGGACCACTACAAGCACCCGCGCAACTTCGGCGTGCTCAAGCCCGCGATGGTGGACCACGAGGCGAACAACCCGCTCTGCGGCGACCAGATCCGCCTCACGTTCAACGTGAACGAGAAGGACGAGATCACCGAGGTCAAGTTCACTGGCCGCGGCTGCGCCATCTCGCAGGCCTCGGCGTCGCTCCTCACGTCGCGCGTGAAGGGCAAGCCGCTCGCCGAGATCAAGGCGATCGACCGCGACCAGGTCGTCGCCATGCTCGGCATCCCGATCAGCCCCGTGCGCCTCAAGTGCGCGCTTCTCTCCCTCGCCGTGCTGCGCGAGGGCGTCGAGATCTACGAAAGGAAGCTATCACCATGACCACGCCCGAGCTTGAGATCCAGGACCTGCACGTCTCCGTCGACGACAAGCCCATCCTCAAGGGCGTCAACCTCCAGGTGCGCAAGGGCGAGGTCCACGCGCTGATGGGCCCCAACGGCAGCGGCAAGAGCACGCTCTCGTACACGCTGATGGGCCACCCGAAGTACACCGTGACGAAGGGCGACATCCTCGTGCGCGGCAAGTCGGTGCTGGAGCTTCCGCCCGACGAGCGCGCGCGCCAGGGCCTCTTCCTCGCGTTCCAGTACCCCATGACGATCCCGGGCGTCACGGTGCAGAACTTCCTGCGCGCGGCGTACAACGGCGCGAAGGGCAAGGACCTCACGCCGCTCGAGTTCAACATGATCCTCCTGGAGCGGATGAAGAAGCTCGGCGTGGAGACGCAGTTCGCGCGCCGCTACGTCAACGAGGGCTTCTCGGGCGGCGAGAAGAAGCGCCTGGAGGTCCTGCAGATGGCGATCCTGGAGCCCACGGTCGCCGTGCTCGACGAGCCGGACAGCGGCCTCGACATCGACGCCGTGCGCATCGTCGCCGACGGCATCAACGCGTTCAAGGGCCCGCAGAACGGCGTGCTCATCATCACGCACTACCAGCGCATCCTGAACTACGTCAAGCCCACGAAGGTCAGCGTGATCCTCGACGGCCGCGTCGTCCAGGAGGGCGGCCCCGAGCTGGCGCTCACGCTGGAGGAGCGCGGGTACGACTGGCTGCGCCCGACGCCGTAGTCGTGCGCGTCGGTTTTCCGGATTCAGGAAAACCGCAAGCGTGCAAGCGGAGCCGGACCGAACCCGTTCCGTATGCTGAAGCGTCTTCTCCAGGGCGTTCCCTCCGCCGCGCCCGCCGCGGGCATCGCCACGGCCATCGCGTTGGTCGCCGCCGCGGCCGTCGCGTCGATGGTCGTGAGCTATCCGACGCCCGCGGCCGCGACGCTCAGCCTCCGCACGCCGCCCGTCGTCTGGTCGGCCGGCCCCGACTCCAGCGCGACGGGCTTCGCCTCGTCCTGGAGCCTCTCGTCGAACGCGACGTACTTCACGCTGACGCTCAAGCCGATCCCCGAGGCCAACGTCACGTGGGGCAACCTGACCTCGCTGACCAACCAGGACACGGCCGCCTGGACCGTGACCGTCAGCGGCACGAGCGTCGCGTCGTACAGCAAGATCGTCACGATCCGCCTGGAGTTCTACGCCTACGGCACCAACTCCCTCGTGGGCGCGATGAACCTGACCGCGGGCTCGCCCTCCGTCTCGCTGGGCAGCCTCGCGGCGGGGTCGAGCGTGTACGCGAAGATGTACGTGCAGCTCGCGACGGGCACCTCCGCCTCCGACCTCCCGGCCTCCGTTGATATCACCCTGGGGCTGTCCTGATGTCCTGGTCGCTCCTGGAGACGGCGATGAAGGCGACGACCTTCGCGGGCGTCGTGCTCTGCGCCACGCTGCTCGCGCGCGCCGGGCGCTGGTCGGGCCACCACACGCTGGGGCTCGTGGGCGGCGCGGCGGGCGTGGCGCTGATGGTGGTGGCGAACCGCGCGCTCGACGCCTCGCTGGGCGGCCTGCTCGTCGACGCGCTCTACGCGGGCCTCGCGGGCGCCCTCGCGGTCCGCGCGTGGCGCACGCCCCGCGCCGCGCCCCTCGCCCCCGTGGAGCTTCCCGAAGGGGGCGAGCGCGGGGCGTGAGGGCGGGGCCCGCGCTGGTGGCCGTCCTCCTCGTGGCGGCCGCGACGTCCGTCGAGGCCACGCGCACCCTCGCCTACGCCAGGCCCGGCACCGTCAGCCTCACCCTGCTCTCGGGCAACACGCTTCCCCTCACGCTCTCCGCGGGCCCCGACGGCGCGACCGTGAGCGGCACCAATACCAGCACGAGCGCCTCGCTCACGGCCACCGCGGGCGGCGTGCTGGACGCGACGAGCAACAACACCGCGATGAAGAACAACGCCGGCGCATCGCTCCAGGCGCGGCTCGTCTTCCGGTCGATCAGCAGCGCCTCCTCGCGCTGCCTGACGTGCAAGCTCTCGATCCGGAGCGGCGCCACCACGACCGACGAGATCACTCTGACCAACGGCGTCGCCCCCGCGGCGGGCGCGGCGGGCCCGTGGGTCACGATCGT
Organism: Thermoplasmata archaeon; assembly: GCA_034667685.1. Taxonomy (GTDB): domain Archaea; phylum Thermoplasmatota; class SW-10-69-26; order JACQPN01; family JAJPHT01; genus JAJPHT01. The sequence continues at coordinate 5,193 of JAXDQU010000036.1, forward strand.
CCCGGGCGGCACCGCGTCGATCGTCGCCGACGCCAAGGCCACGGTCCCCACGCAGAACGCCCTCATGTCCTACTGGCTGGAGGTCGCGCCCGCGGGCGCCACGTCGCCCACCGCGGACTACGTCCTGATGTCGTTCACGTTCGTCGTCTAGAGGGCCGTTTCACGACCTCTGTCGCAGCCGCGCAGGATTCGCTCGCCGCGCTCGCTGCCTGTCTGCCTGCCCGCCCGCGCGGCCCCACCGGCGGTGGGAGCGAGCGGTTCACGGAACATCCCTGCCCAGGGGGAGCGGGAGACCCATGAGGAAGACGCGCCTTCGCATGGTCCACGAACGCGCCGAGGAGACCGCCCGCGCGCCCACGGCATCGACGAGCGAGCCAGGGCGCTGATGGCGCGCGGCGCTCCAGGAAGGCTCCCTTGCGGCGCAGCTTCGATCCTCGCCACGCCCCCCACCTGGCGAAGCCGGGCCTGGTGCGCATCGCCATCGAGACGCGCGTGGCGCCCGCGGGGGGCGCGCAGCCCACGCTGTGGCGCTGGCCCGACGTGCTGGAAGGGGAGCCGCCGCGCGGCCGCGGCGAGGGGCCCCCGCCCTCCTTCTGCGTGCTCGGGCCCGAGCTGCTCGCGGGCACCGTGCGCGTCGAGAACCCGCTGCTCGTCAGCGCCTCGCCCGAGGGGCTCGTCGAGATCGAGGACCGGCTCTGCGTCACGTCGCGCGCGCTCGCGGGCGCCATCGCGACGGAGCGCGCCGCGGTGGGCGCGCGGCTCGACCACGCCCGGCGCCTGGGCGCGCCGCGCTGGCTCGTGCATCCGGTGCGCGCCTTCACCCGCGGCGTGGCCGCGATGCCCGACCGCGTGGGGCACGCCGCGCGCCGCGCCCGCCTGATGCTGCGCACGCCGGAGGGGCGCTCCCGCCTCGTGGCCGGGCTGCGCAACCCGCACCAGCTCGACCCCGAGCAGAAGGCGGTGACGCTCTTCGCGGGCACCGTCCTGATCCTCGCCACGCTGCTCCTCGCGCACCTGGCCGTGACGCTCGCGGCGCCCGCGCTGGCCGGCACGTGGCGCGCGGGGCTGTTCCTCTTCCTCTACGGCTACGTGTCGAGCCTGGGCATCCCCTTCCCGTGGGAGCCGGCGCTCCTGGTCGGGGCCTACGCGCTGGGCCCGGTGGCCGCCATCGCGGTCGCCGTCGCGGCGAAGCTCGTGGCCGGCTACATGGTCTTCTTCGTCGGCGACGAGGTGGCCGACCGGCTGGAGCGCAAGGCCGCGCGCAGCCCATGGTGGGACCGGTTCCTGCGCGCCAGCGAGGCGTTCGCGCGGCGCTTCGGCCTCTTCGCGATGGCGCTCTTCATCGCCACGCCGGGCCTGCCCGACGCGGTGGCGCTCTACGTCTTCGGCAGCCTCCACATGCCGATGCGGCGCTACCTGCTGGGCATCGCGCTGGGCGCGCTCGTGCTCGACGCCGTGGTCGTCTACGGCGGGCTGCGGCTCCTGCATCTCGCCTAGGTCGGCAGCAGGTGGTTGTGCGCGACGCCGCCGTAGACGACCGCCACGAGGTCGTAGACGTCCGCGTCCTGCGTCAATTGATATCGCACGTCGTTGCCGTACTCGCCCGCGAACCAGTGCAGCGCGATGGTGTAGTCGTGCGAGCGGTCCGCGTGCGTGGCGGTGACGTAGTGCGCGATCCGCGCGGGGTACACCGTCTGGCCCCAGGGCAGCGCGATCGGCGGGCGCCCCTGGTAGTACGCGTTCGCCAGGATCGAGAGCGGGCCGGCGGCGAGCGTCACGTTGTAGGCGTAGGTCCCGTTGCGCAGGAAGCGCTCGGGCGCGGGGGGCGCGTAGCGCGTCACGAAGCCGCGCGAGTCGGTGCCGTTGGCGACCGTCCACGTCGTCGCGTCGACCCAGCGCGCGTATTCGTCGTTGGGCGGCGAGCCCGGGTAGACGTCGGTCTCGCGCGTCTGGAACCACGTGTGGTTGTCGCGCACCGCGCTGGCGACGACGCGCACCGTGTGATAGCGCCCGCTCTTGGCCGCGTAGTCCCAGCCGTCGCCCACGTGCCACGTCGCGTTGGTCACGTAGCCCGGGTCCGAGTAGTCGGGCGGCGGGGGCGTCGCCACGTCCGGCGTCGGGGGGACCGGGATGGCCGGCTGGTCCGTGGGCTGCGCGAGGCGATCGTCCGGAGCGTGGGCGAAGCACCCCGCCAAGGGCAGGGCAAGCAGCGCGAGGAACGCGGCCCGCAGGCGCACGCGATCGGGACGCTCCCCCGGGCCAAAAACCCACGGGCGGGCTCAGAGCCTCTGCCAAACCTGCGCGGCAGAGGCTCTATGTACGGGACTCGCGTAGCGGGTTTTCATGAAGGTGCAGAAGGGCGACGTCGTCGCCGTGCGCTACACCGGCAAGCTCGACTCCGGCGACGTCTTCGACAGCAACGCGCAGGGGGGCGACGCGCTCGAGTTCGAGGTCGGCGCGGGCCACGTCATCGCGGGCTTCGACACCGCCGTCATGGGCCTGGAGAAGGGCGAGTCGCGCACCATCCGCATCCCGCCCGAGCAGGCCTACGGCCCCCGCGACGAGCGGCTCGTCACGCGCCTCGACCGCAGCCTCTTCGAGGGCGGCGAGGTCAGCGTGGGCCAGCACCTCGACCTGGAGGACGAGGCGGGCAACGTCTACCACGCCGACGTCGTGGACTTCGATGATAGCACCGTCACGGTGGACTTGAATCACCACCTCGCGGGCCAGGCCTTGACCTTTGATATCACGGTCGAGAGCATCGAGCGCGAGTCCAGCTAGGGCGCTTCGCGGCTCCGCATGCGGAGACGCGGAGCGCGCGGGGAACGCGGCGTTCTGAAGCTCCGCGACCACCGCAGCCTCCGCGGCCCCGCATGCGGAGCCACCGGCTGCGGGCCAGGCTTCATGTGGAAGGCCAGGTCTCGCCGCCCGACCATGGACGCACCGAAGCTCGGCCACGGCGACCATTGGCTCGCCGCGCTGCACCAGGACGACCCGCGCATCGCCGACGCGCTCGCGACGCCGATCGACGCGCCCGAGGGCGTGCACGTCGCGCGCTCGCCGCTGACCGAGGCGCTCGACATGGTGCAGGTCACCGCGCGCCGCCGGCTCGTGACGGCGTTCCCGGAGCCGCGCGCGACGAGCCTCGCCCATGCCTTCCCGCGCCGCCTCGACCTGTGGCCCACGCGCGTCGAAGGCTGGCTCACCGTCGAGCACGAGGGGGCCGGCGCGCTGACGCTCTTCCCGACGGACCTCGCGGAGCACGCGGCGTACTACCAGTCGGCCGGCACGCGGCGCGGCCTCGGCCTGGAGTTGGGCGCGCTGGCCTACGTCGCGCACGCGCGCCCCGGCGAGCGCGGGGCCCCGCGCGTGGCGCCCGCGTCGCGCGAGGACGCGCGCTTCCTGCCCGACGACTACGCGTTCGAGGGCCTGGTGCTCGACGCGCGCGCGGCGGGCGAGGCCGAGGTGCTCGACCTCGCGTTCCAGAACGGCCTGGAGATGCCGGTCGTGGTCCGCGAGCCCACGCGCGCGAAGCCGGGCGACCACGTGGAAGGGTACCTGTGGCTCACGGGGCGACGGGCCTCCGGGCCCCCGCGCGAAGGCTGAAGGCGTCCGCCGCGCGACCCGCGCGCATGCGCGCCCTCCCCCTCGCCCTCCTCGCCACCCTGCTTCTGGCCGGCTGCGTCGGCAACAGCAGCCCGACCTCCCCCGCGCCCCACCCGGCCCCCGTGGCGCCCGCGCCGGCGCCCGCCCACGCCTCCGCGCCTCCGCCGCCGAGCCTGCCGAGCGCGTTCTTCGTCTCGGACGCGGGCCCGATCCAGGGGCCGTTCGCGCGAAGCTGGCCCCTCAAGGTCGCCGCGGTCGGCTTCCGCGACGCGCTGGTCGACTTCAACCTCAGCGGCGCCCAGCCCGGCCTCCCGGCGACGGCGCGCCTGCACCTGAGCCTCCAGGACGCCAAGGGCCACGAGATCAAAGGGGAGGACCTCGGCCTGGGCGCCGACGCCGCCGCGCGTTGGGTCCTCAGCGCCCGCGACCTCCCCCTGCCTGGCGACTACGTCCTCAAGGCGACCAGCGCGCCGGGCGAGGCGGCCCTGCCCAGCGGCGGCGCCGGGACGTTCGCCCTCTTCGCGGCCGTCACCTACTGAGCAGCGGAAGGCTCATGGGCGGAAGGCGGATCGAAGCCCGCCCGCCCCCGTCCGCGCCGCTTGCACCCTCAATCTCGTGGCGCGCCTGGGCAGACTGATGCCCGGCGGGGGCGGGCGCCTTGTCCACCCCGCACAGGAGGGGGTCGGGGGGCGACGTCCCCGTCCCCTACTTATCGAGGAAGCGTCCTTGCCGCGGGCATGCAGCGCTTCGAGCGGCTCTGGACCCAGTGGCAGGAGCGGGTGGCGCGGGGCGAGTCCCCGGCGGCGTTCCTGCCCACTCTTCCCGACGAGGACGTGGTGGGGCTCCTGGCGGGGGCGCCCGACACGTGCACGACCGGGCTGACCCGGAACCTCCTGGCGACGGAGGCCATGAACCGGCTGCGCCGCGCCCACCGCGCGATCGTCACGGTGGCCACCGACCTTTCCGAGGAGCTTCTGCGGCTCCATGCGGAGGTCGTGGAGGGCGTGCTGGCGGCGCGCGAGGACGAGGCCTGGCTCCCCGAGGCGGGACGCCGCGAGCGCGAGGCCGCCCGCGAGCTGGCCATCGCCCACGCGCAGGCCACCGGCGCGATCGAGGCGCTCGACCAGATCGCCCGCCGGGCGGGCGCCTTCAAGCTGGAGGTGCTGGCGCACACGCGCGACCCCGAGCAGTACGTGACGCCCTAGCCGGAGAAGGCTCAAGTCCTTGCCCGTCTGCTCGCGCCCCGATGCGACCGGAGGCGCCCAGGCCGAAAGTGCCGCCACCCCGAGACGGGTCGCCCCGGCCCCGGTATAGTTTCGGCGCCCCCGCTGGGTCCTTCACCTCTTTCCGTTGCATCCTGTGGGCGCAGAACGATATGCATAAGACTGGGAGGGGCCTGGTTTCGGGCTGGATGGGATCGCCCGGGTGCGTTGAGCTTCAGCCTGAACAAGGCTCGCCGGAGGTCGCCGCGTGCACCTGAAACGCGTCGAGATGGAGAACTTCAAGTCCTTCGGGCGGAAGCTCTCGATCCCGTTCCTGGACGGCTTCACCGCGATCACCGGGCCGAACGGCTCGGGCAAGTCGAACATCGGCGACGCCGTGCTCTTCGTGCTCGGCCCCAAGAGCAACAAGGCGATCCGCGCCGGCAAGCTCACCGACCTCATCTTCAACGGCGGCAAGGAGCGCAAGCCCGCGACCCACTGCCAGGTCTCGCTCGTCTTCGACAACCACGACCGCGTCATCCCCGTCGACGCCGACGAGGTCACGCTCACGCGCCGCATCGTGCTATCACGCTCGAACGCGGAGAACAGCTACTCCCACTTCTACGTCAACGAGCGCGCCAGCTCGCTCACCGAGTTCGACGAGCTGCTCTCCAAGGCGCGCATCAGCGCCGAGGGCTACAACATCGTGCGCCAGGGCGACATCCTCCGGATCACGGAGCTTCCGCCCGTCGCGCGCCGGCAGATCATCGACCAGATCGCCGGCATCACGAACTTCGACGCTGACATCGAAAAGGCGAACAAGGAGCGCGCGACCGTCGAGCAGAACTTGGAGCACATCAAGATCGTGCTCACCGAGATCGACGCGCAGCTCCACACGCTCGCGCGGGAGCGCGACCAGGCGCTGAAGTACAAGCAGGTCAAGGACGACCTCGACCTCGCGCGCGTCAAGCACGCCAAGCGCCGCCACGAGGCGCTGCAGGCCGACCTCGCCAACGTGCAGAGCCTGATCGACTCGGAGACGGCGGAGCGCGCCACGCTCGACGCGCAGGTCGAGGACCTGCAGGCGCGCGTGCGCGACGTCGATGCGGCGCTCGCCGACGTCGAGGCGCAGATCATCGCCCGCGCCGGGCCGGAAGCCAAGGATCTGAAGGCGAAGATCGAGGCGCTCAAGCGCGCCGCCATCCAGGCCTCCGAGCGCCTGCACTACTCGCAGCAGGAGATCGTCGAGATCAAGGGGCAGCGCGTCGAGGCCGAGAACGACCTCAAGCGCCAGCAGAAGGAGATCGTCAAGCACGGCAAGGAGAAGGAGGCGCTCGCGGCCAAGCACGCCGAGTCCTCCGCCTCGCTCGCCGAGCGCGACGGGAAGCTGGAGCGCCTGCGCGACACCATCAGCCGCACCGCGGGCCGCGCCTCCGACGTGCAGCGCGAGCTTTCGGAGCTGAAGCTGCGCCACGAGAAGGCCGGCATCGCGCGCCACGAGACGCAGCTCGCCCACGAGCGCGCCGTTGATCGCAAGTCGCGCCTGACGCACGACGTCGCCGAGGGCCAGGAGGCCATCGAGACGCAGCGCTTCGAGCTGAGAGATTGCGAGTTCGTGCTGCGCGAGTCGGGCGCCGCCGCGGCCGCCGTCGATCCCGAAGCCCTGCGCCGGGAGTTGTTCACGCACAAGAAGCGCGAGGCCGAGGTCTCGGGCCAGCTCCGTGAGTTGGAGCCCGCGCTGCGCCGCCTCCAGAACGAGTACTCGCTGCTCAAGGCGCAGGCCGACTCGCACGAGAAGGTCGCGCAGGGCTACAACCGCGCCGTCTCCGCGATCCTCTCGGCGCGCGACCAGGGCCAGCTGAAGGGCATCTGCGGCACCATCGCCGAACTGGGCCAGGTCGAGGACAAGCTCGCCACCGCGATGGACGTCGCGGCCGGCGGCAAGATGCAGGCCATCGTCACGGAGACCGACGAGGACGCCGCGCGCGCCATCGACCTGCTCAAGCGCAACAAGCTCGGACGCGCGACCTTCCTTCCGCTCAACAAGATGGTGCCCGGCCGCCCGGCCGGCAAGCCGCTCATGGCCGTCCGCGCGCCCGAGGCGCTCGGCTTCGCCTTGGACCTCGTGAAGTTCGACGAGGAGTACCGCCCCGCGTTCTGGTACGTCTTCCGCGACACCGTCGTCGTGAAGAACCTGGACGCCGCGCGCAAGCTCATGGGCGGCGTGCGCCTCGTCACGGTCGAGGGCGACCTCATCGACGCGGGCGGCGCCATGACCGGCGGCGACCGCGAGTCGGCCCGCGGGCCCAGCGTCAAGTTCGGCGCCAGCGAGGCCGCGCAGTTCGAGCGGGTGCGCAAGGACCTCCAGGGCGCCGTCGCGCACCAGGAGGCCTTGTCCTCCGACCTCGCCGAGGTCCGCGCCACGATCGACGCGCTCGGCAGCAGGCTCCAGGACGCCACGCTCGCGCACCAGGAGCGCAGCGGCAAGCTCGCGGACGCCACGCGGCGGAAGGCCGAGGCGGAAGCGCGCCTGGCGCACCTGGCCGAGCAGGTCGCCGCGCACCAGCGCGACCTGATCGCCACCGACCGGGAGATCGAGGACCACGTGAAGGCCCTCGCGCGCCTCGACGAGTCGTTCGTCGCCATGGAGCGCGAGCGCGAGGAGAAGTCGCAGATCCTGCTCGCCTCGACGCCGAAGGACGTCGCGAAGGAGCTGGAGAAGGAGGACCGCGAGGCCGCCGCGCTGCGCGAGAAGGTCCGCGACCTCGCCAGCCAGCTCGCCACGAAGGAGCACGCCCTCGCGCTGCTCGAAGAGCGCCGCGCGGAGCTCGCCTCCCGCCTCGACGCGATGGACGCCAAGCTCGCGCAGGAGGAGGAGAGCGTGCGCGTCAACGGCGCGCTCGCCACCGAGAAGGAGCACGAGCTCGCCGTGCTGCTCGCGCTCCAGGCGCAGCAGGACGAGGCGCTCATGGGCCTCAACGCCAAGCGCGACACGCTGGGCCGCGAGCGCCTCGACGTCCTCAACAAGGCCGACAAGGCGCGCGACGCCCGCAACCGGAAGGACGACCAGCTCATCATCTACCGCGGAAGGATCCCCGCGATCGAGGCCTCGCTCGTCGAGGTCCGCGACGAGCTCGCCTCCTTCACGCTGCCCATCCCCGACCACGTCGTCGAGAGCGTGGACGAGCTGCGGAACCGCGTCCGCCAGTTGGAGGGCCAGCTGGAGCGCCTCGGCAACGTCAACATGCTCGCGCTGGAGGAGTACGACCGCCAGGCCGCGCGCAAGGAGGAGCTGACGCAGGAGACCGCGCGCCTGGAGACCCAGCGCACGCACCTGCTGACGCTCGTGGACGAGATCGTCGCCAAGAAGAAGGAGGGCTTCTTCAAGGTCTACGACGAGATCAACGTCAACTTCGGCAAGACCTACGCGCGCCTCAGCAACGGCGGCAAGGCCGAGCTGCTCCTGGAAAACCCGGAGTCGCCCTTCGAAGGCGGGCTCACCATGCGCGCGCAGCCGCCCGGCAAGAAGGTCACGCGCCTCGAAGCGCTCTCGGGCGGCGAGAAGTCGCTCACGAGCATGGCGTTCATCTTCGCCATCCAGGAGTTCGACCCCTCGCCGTTCTATTATCTGGACGAGGTCGACCAGAACCTCGACGGCATCAACTCCGAGCTGCTCGCGCGCATGGTCAAGGCCGAGAGCACGCACGCCCAGTTCATCGTCGTCTCGCTGCGCAAGGTCACGCTCAAGGAAGCCGAGCACGTCTACGGCGTGACCATGATGGAGAGCGGCCTCTCCGAGATCATCGGCGAAGTGCGCATCAGCGAGCTTGCGGACGAGCCCACGCCGGAGGCGACGCACTGATGTTGGTCTTCGCGGCGATCCCTTCCCAACACCGCGAATCCCGCGATCCGCGGATTCCGGGATTCTCGGTGTTGCATGCCACGAACCGGCCAACATCCGGGGGGAGGGCGTAGATGGCCGGCCTCTCGGAGCAGCAGCTCGTCAACCACCTGCTCTTCCACAAGGCGATGATCACCGAGGGGCGCGAGAACGACCGCCTCAACGAATACATCCGCCTCGTCAAGGAGCGCGGCCAGGGGCAGCACGTCGCCATCGAGGACCCCTTCGACCGCAGCATCAGCCTGGCCTTCGAGCTCGTCCTCGACCAGGGCATGGACCCGTGGTCGATCGACCTCGTGAAGTTCACCGGGCTCTACATGGCGCGCGTCCGCGAAGGCGCGCAGATCGACCTCCTCACCGCCGGGAAGCTCCTGCACATGGCATGGAGCATCCTGCGCATGCAGAGCGAGCACCTGCGCGAGCGTGCGGAGCCGCCGCCCCCGCCGCCCGAGCCCGAGATGGGCTGGGACGACATCACGGACCTCTCCGAGCTTCCCAGCGACGTCGACGCGGCCTACAACCAGCGCGTGCTCGGCGCGGACCCGGACGACCTGCTCGACGAGAAGGTGCGCCACAAGGGCGACCGCAAGGTCACGCTCATGGAATTGGTCTCCGCGCTCGAAGAGGCGCGTCGCGAGGCCGAGCTTCGCACCGCGATGGCGGAAAGCCGCGAGGCGTTGAAGACGCAGCGCCGCGCCGCGGGCCGTGGCCGCGCGCAGAACGCGGCGCACAAGGAGGACCAGGACGCTGACATCAAGGAGGTCTGGGAGCGCATCCTGGGCCGCAACGGCATCCCGATCCCCATCACGGACATCCAGGCCAAGAGCCGCGAGGACGTCGTCAAGACGCTCGTGTCGGTCCTCTTCCTGGCGCGCGAGCAGAAGATCCGCGTCTGGCAGGAAGACTTCCCGTACGGCATGATCTTCATCCAGAACCCCAGCGCGCACGGGTACGTCGACCAGGCGCCCGCCACGCCCGAGACGCCCACGCTCCCCGTGAAGGCGCGCAAGCCCCCCGTCCGCAAGGCCAAGGTGGAACTGACCCATGGCAACAACTGAGGTGGTCGTCGTGACGGACGCCGAGCTTGACCCCGTGCTGATCGTGGAGGCCGCGCTCTTCAGCGCCGGCAAGCCCGTGGGCGTCGACGAGATCGCGCAGAACACCGGCCTCGACAAGCGCAAGGTGCTCCCCGCGCTGAAGGAATTGCACGCGCGCTACGCCGCCGCCTCCAGCGCGCTGGAGATCGGCCGCGCCGGCGACAAGTGGGGCATGCAGGTGCGCACCGCGTACGCGCCCAGCACGACCAAGCTCGCGCCGATGGAGATCCCGATCAAGCTGCTCAAGACGCTCGCGCTGATCGCCTACCACCAGCCGGTCCTCCAGAGCGACCTCAAGGAGATGGTGGGCGACAAGGTCTACGACCACATCCGCGAGCTGCAGGAGGCGGGCCTCGTGCGCAAGCGCGTCCACGAGCGCAGCTTCCTCCTCGTCACGTCCGACCGCTTCCCGGAATACTTCGGCATCCCCGCCGCCGACCGCGAGGGCATCAAGCACTTCCTGGCCGACAAGGTCGGCCTCGCGCTGCCCACCACGGACAAGGACGGAAATCGGAAGCTCAGCACGTTCCCCGAAGGAGAACCTTCGACGAACGAGCCCCCGCACGATTCGCCCGCGTAGTCGCAAAGCGCAAGACGCGGCCCGGGAACCTCGCCGCCATCATGCGGACGAAGGCGCTGCTGCTCGCCACGGTCCTTCTCGCCGCCGCCTTGGCGGGATGCTCGGCCCGTGCCCAGCACCCCGACCCCAAGCTCGTCCAGGCGACGGCCAACACCAAGGCCGACCGCTGGCAGACCGGCGACTGGTGGAGCTATCACGCGACGCTGAATGGCAACCAGTCGTTGGACGTCGACCTCGTGGTGGACCGCGCCGCGCCCGAGGGCTTCACGCTGGGCACCAACGCCTCCTCCGGCTTCTTCGGGCTCCCCTTCCTGGGCAACGTCACGCGCGGCCTGAACCCGCAGATCGGCGACGAGGTCTGGCCCATGTTCCAGTTCCCGCTCTCCGACGGCGCCTCCTGGAGCTATCATCTGTGGGGGCACGACGCGCGCGCCGAGGCCCACGCCACCGTCGTCGACGTCCCCGGAAGCGGCCCCGAGCCCGGCTTCGCCATCACCGCCACCAGCCTCGGCCAGGTCTTCGCGCGCTACGACTATGCGCCGGGCCCCGGCTGGTTCACGCACCTCGAGCTGCTCGACCCCGGCAAGGGGGGCAAGGCCGTGCTCGTCGCCGACCTGCGCGCCTACGGCAGCAACTACCACGGCCTCTACTACGTCGAGGAGACGCTCGCCACCCTGCGCCTCGCCGCGCCGATGGACCTGCCCACGCCGCGCGCCCTCGCCGTGCCCGCCGCCGACTCGCCGGTGCGGGTCCACATGGTCGTCGCGTGGACCGCGGGCGCCTGCGACGCCACGATCCAGGACGAGTCGCGCCAGACGCTCGCCCACGCGCAGGTCCTCGCCCAGGGCGCCGCCAGCGCGGACGCGACGCTCCCCCAAGGCGCGCATGTGCTGGCCCTCGACCCCAAGTGCGTCGGCAGCGGCACGCTCTACCTGGTGGCGACCGGCGTGCGGGCGCGGCAAGGGTTGGCGGGCTAGAGAACGCGGCCGCGCCGCCCGCACGACGGACACGCGACGTCCACCGGCGCGCCGGTCGCCTCGTACGGGATGAGCGTGCCGCACCGCGGGCACTTCGTCGTGCGGAAACGCTCCGCCGCGGGCGAGGGCTGGGGCGAAGGCTCCGCCGGGGGAGCGCGCTCCGCCAACGCCCAGTACGCCGCGGGCAGGATCGCGAGGAACGGCATCACGAGCCACACCGGCACCCAGCGCACGAGCGCGCCGGCCCATGCGCCATCGAGCCCGAGCCGCGTTAGGAGAGCGAGGCCCCCGATCGTCAGCGCCGCCTGCGCGACGAAGGCCACGAGCATCGCGAACACGGAAAGCGCCGTGAAGCCGAGCACGCGCCGCTCGCGCGCGAACCGCCGGCTCGCCTCGAACGCGTCGCCCAACCCGCGCCGCCGATCCGCGAGCGCCACCGGGACGAACTGATGGCTGTGGTAGAACACGACCGCGCCCACGAGCGCCAGGAGCGCGCCGCCCGCGTAGAGCAGCGTGAGCACGAGGCCCAGCGCGAGGAGCGACAAGGGCGAGCGCACGATCGCCGCGAGCGCGCTCCTCCCGCCGCGCGCCCGATCGAGCACCAGGGCGCCGGTGGGCGCGAAGAGCGCCAGGTTCAACGCCGATATCAAAAGGAGCACGGGAAGCGCCACGCCCAGGTACGAGAGCGAGGCCGAGAGCCCCACCGGCGCCGGATGCGACGCGTCGTAGGCGTCCAACGCCAGCTCGCCCGCCACGTCCACCACCAGCGCCGGCACCCACAGCAGGAGCGCCGCGCCGTAGTGCCGCCGCGCGAAGCGGAGCGCCTCCGCCGCCGCGGCCGTGGG
>JAXDQU010000037.1:0-4836 GCA_034667685.1 Thermoplasmata archaeon
GCCGGACCCGCGCCCGCTTACGCCCCCCCCCCCGAGCCCTGCTGCCCCCCGCACGCAGGGCTCGGGCTGGGCCTCGAAAGCGGGCTCGGGTGGCCGGGTCCGCGCAACCATGAAATACGGACCCCCCGTCTCCCGCGGGCAAAGAGGCGTCGTCCATGGTGTTCTCCTTCAAGCTCCCCGACATCGCGGAAGGCGTCCACGAGGGCGAGATCGTCCAGTGGCACGTCAAGCCCGGCCAGGCCGTCAAGGAGGACCAGGACATGGTCGAGGTCATGACGGACAAGGCGACGGTCATGATCAAGAGCCCGAAGACCGGCACCATCGCGCAGCTCCTCGCCAAGGAGGGCCAGACGGTGAAGGTGGGCGACGTCATCATCACGATCGAGGAAGGCGGCGCCCCCAGCCCCAGCGCCAGCCCGAGCCCCAGCCCGGCGAAGCAGGAGGAGAAGACGCTCTTCGACCTGCCCTCGGAGTTCAGCGGCGCGTCCAAGCTCAAGAAGCAGGGCGCGGCGCCCAAGCCCGCGGCGGCGCCCCCGGCCGCTCCCGCCGCGGCGGCGCGCAGCGCGACCCTCGCGGCCCCCGCGATCCGCTGGGAGGCGCGCGAGAAGGGCATCGACCTCAACGCCGTCCCCGCGAGCGGGCCCAACGGCCGCGTCACCACGCAGGACTGGCAGGGCTACCTCGCGCGCGGCGCCGCGCCCGCGATGCGCACGCCCGACCCGAGCATGGGCGCCCCGCACGCCCCCACGATCGCCGTGGGCGCGACCGACGAGGCGATCCCGCTCAAGGGGCTGCGCAAGGCCATCTTCGAGAACATGACGCGCAGCGAGGCGCACGCGGTCCCGTTCACCTACTGGGACGAAGCCGACGTGACCGACCTCGTGAAGCTGCGCGACGACGCGAAAGCGCTCGCGCACGGCATGGGCGTGCGCCTGAGCTACCTGCCCTTCATCGTCAAGGCCGTCGTGGCCGGGCTCAAGAAGTACCCTGATATCAACGCGTGGACCGACGAGGCGAGCCGCACGCTCGTGCGCAAGAAAGAGTTCCACATCGGCATCGCCACCGCGACCGAGCGCGGTCTCACCGTCGTGGTCATCCGCGACGCGGACAGGAAGAGCGTCTTCGAGATCGCGCGCGAGATCGAGACGCTCGCCGAGAAGGCGCGCGCCGGCAAAGCCTCCCGCGAGGAGCTGACGGGCTCCACGTTCACGATCACGAGCCTGGGCAAGTCCGGCGGCCTGGGCGCGACGCCGGTCATCAACCACCCCGAGGTCGCGATCCTGGGCATCCACAAGATCGAGCCCCGCGCGAAGGTCAACGACAAGCGCGAGGTCGTCGTGCGCGACTGCATGAACGTCTCGGGCAGCTACGACCACCGCTGGATCGACGGGCACGTGGCGGCCGAGTTCCACCAGCTCGTGCTCTCGCTGCTCTCGCAGCCCAACCTGCTCCTGCTGGGGACGGCCTGAAAGGGCTTATCCATTCGGCGGGGGAGTCGAGGACGTGGACGCCGCCCGGCTGCAACGCTACGCGGACAAGCTCGCGCACGTCGACCAGCGGCTCGCCTGGTACGACGAGTGGGCCCGCGACGCGGCGAAGGACGCGCGCAGCCGCCTCGCGAGCTACAAAGCCCTTCAGGAGGCCATCGAGGCGTTCGTCGACGTGGCCGCGATGGTGGTGCTCGATTCCGCGCGCGGCGTGAAGGACGACGCGACGAACCTCGCGGTCGCCTCGGACGCGGGCGCGTTCGCGAAGGCGCTGCTTCCGGGGCTCCGCGAGCTCAACGCGCTCAGGAACGTGCTGGTCCACGAGTACGACGGCATCGACCAGGCTCGCGCCGACTCCTCGGCCCAGCGTCTCGTCCCCCAGCTCCGGCTCGCGGCGAGGGAGGTGCGAACGTGGCTCTCGAAGACGAGCTGAAGGCCCAAGCGTCCATCCTCCGGGGGCACGCGCTCGGCCTGATGCTCTACGGCAGCCACGCCTCGGGACGCGCCCACGCCCGCTCGGACGTCGACCTCTGCGTCGTCGCGGGTCCCGGGCGCTCCGTCGAGGATGCGCTCTCGCTCGCGCGCAGCCACCTCGACGTTCCGGGCCTCGTCCTGGACCTGCACGCGTTCGAGGACCTGCCACTCTACCTCCAAGGCGCCGTCATCGACGCGGATCGGATCGTGTGGAGCCTGGATGACGTGGCGCTCTACGCCTACCTCAGGCCGTTCCGCCGCCGCTGGGACGACCAGAAGCATCGGACGCGCGTCGCCGCCGACGACGTCCGGCGGGCCTTGGCGAAACCTTGAACGGGCGGCCGCGCCTGGACGCTCCCATGGGTCAGCTCGTCCGTCGCGATCCCATCCGCCCCCTCGTCCGCCTGGGCGAGAGGGATGACCTCGTCAGCGTCGGCTTCCGCGCCTTCCCCGCGAAGGAGCTTGACTTCCTGCCCGTGGGCGCGGAGCGCGCGCCCCTCACCGCGACGCGCGAGAGCCGCGGGCACCCGGTGCGCGCCCCCAAGCCGTGATATCATGGCCGCGCCGCCCGAGGGCACGATCCGGCTGGGCGACGTGGCCGTGCGGCGCATGGGCTTCGGCGCGATGCGCATCACCGGCCCCGGGGTCTGGGGCCCGCCCGCCGATCCCGCGAACGCGCGCCGCGTGCTGCAACGCGCCGTGGAGCTTGGCGTCAACCTGATCGACACGGCGGACGCGTACGGCCCCGAGGTCAGCGAGGATCTGATCCGCGAGGCGCTCTCGCCCTACCAGGAGGATCTCGTCGTCGCGACGAAGGGCGGCCTCACGCGCAGCGGCCCGGGCCAGTGGCACCCGGACGGGCGCCCCGAGCACTTGCGCCGGGCGTGCGAGGCGAGCCTGAAGCGGCTCGGCGTCCCGCGCATCGACCTGTATCAATTCCACCGTCCCGACGCGCGCGTGCCGTTCGGTGATAGCATCCGCGAGATCAAGCGGCTGCAGGCCGAGGGCAAGGTGCGGCACGTGGGCCTGTGCAACGTGACCGTGGCGCAGCTCGACGAGGCGCGCGCGATCCTGCCCATCGTCAGCGTGCAGAACCGCTACAACCTGGCGGACCGGCACAGCGAGGACGTGCTGGAGGCGTGCGAGCGGCTCGGCATCGCGTTCATCCCGTGGTTTCCGCTGGCGACGGGCCAGCTTGCCCACGACGCGCGGCTCGCGGAGGTCGCGCAGCGGCACGGCGCCACGGCGGCGCAGGTCGCCTTGGCATGGTTGCTGCAGCGCTCGCCCGTGATGCTCCCGATCCCGGGCACGGCGAGCGTCGCGCATCTGGAAGAGAACGTGGGCGCGGCGGCGCTGCGGCTCAGCCCAGACGAGGCGCGGTCGCTATTGCCGTCATCGGGACGCTGACCCGGGGAGGGCTTTCTCCACCGCGGTCACGGCGTAGGCGCTCACGCCGCTGCCCCCTTCGGTGCTGGCGAAGACGAGGTCCGCCTGCCCCTTCGGGCCCAGCGTGATCCACGGGTAGTCGAGCAGCCGGCGGTCCTCGGGGCCGCTGCATGCCGGGCCGCGCGCGCAGATGTTCCCCTTGTGGAGGCCGGGCGCCACGTCGTAGGCCGCGCCCGCGTGCGGGGCGGTCGCGGCGTCGAGGAGGTCCGCGTAGAAGCCGTCCCACGTCGCGTCGATCTTGGAGGCTTGGCCCGGCAGGCTCGCCTGGTACCACATGACGCCCAGCGTGCCGTTCCCTTTGTTGGCGATCCACGGCATGGCCTGCGCGCCGGAGGGCCCGACGTCGAGCGCGCGGAGGTGCCACGTCTTGCCGTGGTCGGGCGAATGCGCGAGCTGGAGGCGCGAGGTGCCGTTGACCTCCTGGCTCCAGACCGCGTACAGGTTGCCCTGCGCGTCGATCGCGGTCGAGGGGAGCGCGGCGGCCAGCGTGCTCGTGAGGTCGAAGGCCTCGGTGCGCTTCCACGTCGCGCCGCCGTCCTCGCTTGAGATCAGGTACCAGTGCCCCTTCTCGTAGGTGGGCGTCAAGGGCGAGGACTGCTTCTCCTCGTAGCGCAGGACCGCGAGGAATTTGCCGTCGGCCGAGACGACCATGTTGCCCTGCCCCGCGAAGTTGACGTTCGGGTCGATCTGCACGGGCGTCGTCCACGTCTGCCCCTTGTCGTCGCTGCGCGCGTACCACATGCCCTGGTTGGGTGTGGCAGGCGCGGCGTCCACCGGAGGAAGGCCCGCGAGGCGGCCCGCGTAGCTGGGCGGGAGCGCCTCCATCGCCAGGTGGATCGTGCTATCACCGACGGGCAGGATCCAGTGGCGGTGCATCGCGGCCGGGACGTGCGGCGCGGGGACGGGCGTCCACGTCGC
Organism: Thermoplasmata archaeon; assembly: GCA_034667685.1. Classification (GTDB taxonomy): domain Archaea; phylum Thermoplasmatota; class SW-10-69-26; order JACQPN01; family JAJPHT01; genus JAJPHT01. Next base: position 4,326 of record JAXDQU010000037.1, read on the forward strand.
GCCCTTGTCGGCGCTGGCGAACATCTGGAGCGTCAGCGAGAAGACGTTGCTCGCGTACACGGTGCCGCCGTTCCCCACCGCGAGGAAGCCGTCGTTGCTGCGGTCCTCGCCGATCGCGGGCGGCGTCACGTCGCTCCACGTCTTGCCCTGGTCCGTCGAGCGGAACACCTTGTTCACGTTCTGCGTGCCGTCGGAGCCGACGCCCTCGACGAAGAGCGTGCCGTCGGGCAGCGACGCGATGACGGGCTCGGCGCCCGGTGCGGCCTTGGACACCGCGACCGAGGGGGCGAAGCGCGCGGCGGCGTCGGCGATGCCGGCGGGCGAGGCGGCCGGCGAGGGCGGGGTGACGCAGCCCGCGACCGCGACGAGGGCGAGCGCGAGGACGAGGAGCCTCCCGTGCATGGGTCGGCCAGCCCTCGCGGGACCTTGAGGATGGCGGCGTGACCCGAGGAGAAACCCGAGACCCCGCGGACCCGAAAACCCGACGGGAAACTCGGGTTTTCGGGTCCGC
>JAXDQU010000038.1:0-29576 GCA_034667685.1 Thermoplasmata archaeon
AGCGAACTGGGGAAGAAGGGTCCCTTGTTCCCCAGTTCGCTTCTTCCCACGCTTCCCGTCTTCCCTTCACGGGCGTTTCCGTCGCGCCCGCTCGACCGCATCCCCGACGTCCTTCTCGGAGCGCCCCATCCGCTCCGCCGCCTCGCGCGGACCCTCGTCCACGTAATCGGCGTCGACGGACTCGCCCTTGCCCGCCTGCACCTCGCGCGAGCGCTCCGCCGTCTCCTGCGCGCGGCGCGTCTCGTCGACGTCGAACCCCTTGTACGCGGGCTCGTAGGGCTTCTCCTTCTTCCGATCCATGCGGAGGACTCGTCGCGCGGCTGCAAGGCCTTTACCGCAGGAATGCCGCCGCGGCCGCCACGACGAAGCAGACGCCCGCGACGAGCAGCGGCCGGAGGACCACGGGCATTTCGCTCTGGCGCGGCAGGCCCACGAGCGGGCCCTCCACGCGCAGCGGAAGCGCGAAGAGGCGCTGCGCGAGCCCGCGGGCGGGACGCAGCACCACCGAGAGCGCCACGAGCAGCAGCACGGCCGAGGCGACCACGAGGAGCGTCGTCTCCGTCGCGGCGAACACGTCCGCCGGCAGCAGCCGCATCAGGAGCACGATGAGGGCCGCGCCGAGCGCCAGCGCGACGAGCCGGAGCCTCATGCCGCCCGGCTCCACAGGCGCTGCGCGAGCACGCCCAACGCGAGGAGCGCGCCGAGCACGAAGCCCGCCGAGAGCGCCACGTTGAGCGCGATCGCGCCGTGCATCGCGACGAGGTCGTAGGCCAGGAAGAGCCCGTACGCCGCGGTGCCCAGCGCGCCGAAGACCGGGTACCACCAGAGCATCGCGGCGCCGAAGACCCACACCGCGCTGAAGATCACGAGCAGCGCGACCGGGATGGCCCAGCCGGCGAGCTTCACGGCCACGAGCGCGAGGGCCACGAGGAGGCACCAGAGCGAGGCCGCAAGTTGGAGACGCGTCCGTTCCACGGACGCTGGAGGGCCGCCGCCGCGATGAAGCATGCGGCGACCGGGTGAACCGAGTTGAGCGTTTAGTGGACCAGCGAGAGCGCGCCGGAGGCCGTGCCGGCCGCGTTGCCGGCGACGTTGCCGGTCGCGCCCTGGAGGCCACCCGTCGCGCCGCCGACCGCGTGGCCCGCGACGTCCGCGCCGCCCGTGGCGACGCCGCCGAGGCCCACGTTGCCCGTGGCCTTCGTGTCCGCGTTCGCCGAGGCGCCCGCGTTCACGCCGTGGACCGCGCCGACGACGGCCTGGGCCATCGCGTGGAGGTGCGCGGTCAGCCAGCCCCAGAGGCCGGTCGCCGCGTCGGTCGTCGCCTGGGCCGAGGCGTCCGCGCTCGCGGTCGCGTCGGCGCCGACGTCCGCGCTGCCCGAGCCGGAGCCGGAGCCCGAGGCGCCCGCGGTACCCGCCGCGCTGCCCGCGACGTTGCCGCTCGCGGAGCCCGCGACCGAGCCGGTCGTGGAGGTGGCTTCCGTCTTGGCGTCGGCGACGAGGCTGTGCGCCGCGTCGAGCGTGGCCTTCGCGTCGGGGGCGGAGGCGCTGGCGGCCGCGGCGCCCGAGGCGCCGGCGTTCGCGTTCAGGTGGTCCGTCTGCACGTTCGAGGTGCCCGCGGCGTTCGCGCCGAGGCCACCGCCCAGGGCGGCCGCGGGGGCCGCGAGGGCGAGGATTCCGATCAGCACGAGCACGGGGATTCGCATTCCGGAGGTCATCGGCCCATGTTGGGCCCGCAGGGGTGATAGCAAGTTTGGATGCCGGCGGAAACGGAGCCGCGCTTTCCACGAGAGATCCGGCATGCCTCACGGATCGTGCTTCGTTTCGATGCGTGATCGGATGGTTCAAGGTCCCTACCGGGCTGGATCAAGGACATGGACTTCGCCGCCGCGTGGGCGTCCGCGCAGCCGTGGATCGCGCGCCTCGCCATCTGGAGAGGCTACGAGAGCGACCTGGAGACGCTGCTCATCTACGCGGTGGGCATCGCGCTCTACACCGCGCTGGTCTTCGCCTTCTACCAGAACATCTCGCGCGTCGAGGCGTTCGTCGCGGACGCGCGCCCCCGGTGGGTCCGCGCCTTCGAGACGGCGCTCCTCTTCCCGCTCATGAGCATGCTCTACTTCGGCGTGCTCGCCGCGTCTCTCTTCCTCCTGGCGAAGTCCCAATCCACCTACCAGATCCTCGAGCTCTCGATGGCGGTCGTCCTCTCCGTGCGAGTCACCGCGTTCCTCAGCGAGGAGATGAGCGCCGACCTCGCGAAGCTCCTTCCCCTGGGTCTCCTGGGCGTCCTCCTCGTCGACCCGGGCGCGCTCACCTTGGGCGCCGCGTGGCTGCGCATGAAGGAGGCGACGGTCCTCGTGCCGGCGCTCGCGCGCTTCTTCGTCCTCTTCATCGTGGCCGAAGCCCTCATGCGCGGCGCCCGCTGGGCCTACCTCCACGGACGCGACGCGCTGCACGCCCGCGCCACGCGCCGGGTCCCGGTCGCCGAGCCCGTCTCCGCCAAGGGCGAGGTCGTCTTCGAGACCGAGGGCGTCTCGCTGAAGTGAGGGCCTTCCCTACCGCACCGGCACGCCGCGGGGCTGGCGCGACTCGAACCACGCCGTCGCGTCGGCCTTGACGAGCATCACGATGGCGACCACGTCGAGCGCGGTGACGACCAGCGTGGAGATTCCCGCGAGCGCGCCCATCGCGAAGAGGGCGACGAGCGTCCAGCGCGCCCACGCCTGGCCCTGCAACGTCTGCGCGCCCGCGACGATGCCCAGGGCGCCCATCGCCAGGAAGACGACGCCGAAGAAGAGGGCGAAGGGGGCGAAGATCGGCCCGAAGAAGGGGATCGCCGAGAAGACGCTGGCGAGCATGAACGTCGCCAGCCCCCAGAGGCAGCCGATGGCGCCCAGCACGATCGCCAGCACGCCGGCGTAGGTGACGCCGCCGGGCCGTTCGGGCGAGGCGTGCGGCGAGGCCAGGGGCGCCGTGACCCACGCGGGCTGGCGAGGCGGTTGCGCGGGCGGGGGCGTCATGGAGCCGTCCATGCTGGCGAGCAGGCCGAGCCCGAAGATCAAGCTGCCTGCGCCGGCGAAGCGCGCAACGCGGCCTGGAGCGCCGGCTCGTCCGGGACGCGCAGCCGGAAGCGCGCCAGCCGCTTGCCCGCGGGCGAACGCACCTCGAAGCGGACCCGGTGGCCGCCCCGGGCGCGCTCCTTCTCCACCACCGACACCTGGGCGAGGGGCCACGCGTCGGGCCTCGCCACGGGAACGAGCCGCGCGAGCGGGTGCTGCAGGTGGACGCGCAGGAGGCGCCGGTCCGTCACCGCGTAGCCCGTGTAGCGGTGGCGCAGCACGCTGCGGGCCGCGTCGCCCAGGAAGCCCACGCCCGCGACGAGCGCGCCCACCACGGGCGACACGCTCCGCTCGGGCCAGATGGGGAGGAACTGCCACCATTGCGGCATCGAGAACCCGACCCAGAAGGTCAGCCAGCCCCACATCACGATGCCCACGATCGCGCGGCGCCACCCTTCCGGGCCCGGGCTGTGGACCCAGCGGACCTGCTCGCCTTCGCGCAGGTGCGGCGCGAGCCAGGCCGGGGTCTCCATGACCCGATGGAGCCGAGGCTGGCCTGAAAAAGTGTCGCTCCCCATCTGTCGAGCCGCCTCACGTGCGTAAGTCGGCGGCGCTCACCAAGGGGAGCAAGAAACGGATCGCGATCCTACTTCTTGAAGTACGCCGCGTTCTTCGGCGTGAAGTCCTTCCACTGCGCGGGAACGCTGTCGTCCGGGAAGATGGCCTCGACGGGGCAGACGGCTTCGCACGCGCCGCAGTCGATGCACTCGGCCGGGTTGATGAACAGCATGTCCACGTTCGCGAAGTCCGGGTTGTCCTTCTTCGGGTGGATGCAGTCGACGGGGCAGACGTCGACGCACTCGCCGGACTTGACGCCGATGCACGGCTCCACGATGACGCGCGTCATTCTCTGGGGCTCCTTGCGCCGCGCAACCCCGGGGAGGCGTATAAGAATGACGCTCACGTTCACGGAATCGTGCCCTCGCTGTGGCAACGCCTGCGCCGCCTCTTCGGGCGCGAGGAAGCCTGGCGACCTCGCGGCGCCATTCCCGAGATCCGGCATCGCGCCAAACCCTCGGTGAAGGAGGAGCTGGGCAAGCGCGGCGGCCACGTGACGCTGAACCGCGAGGTGGTGCGGAGCAAGCCCGAGCTGCGGATCGCGAACTTCCTCTTCAAGAAGGGCGTCGCGTACCTCTACGAGCCGCAGCTCGAGGGCGCGACGCCCGACTTCTACCTGCCCGAGGCGAACATCGTCATCGAGCATTGGGGCATGGAGCACTCGCGCTACCGCCGCCGGCGCGCCGAGAAGACGGCCATCTACCGCTCGCGGGGCTACGTCGTGGTCGAGACGGAGAAGGTCGACGTGCCGCGCCTCGAGCGCATCCTCGAACTGCGGCTGCTCAAGGTCGATCCGGGCCTCTTCGAGCGCGCGGCTGCGAACCGAAAGCGCTGATGGCATGAGGCGCCTCCGGCGCGAAAAGGATGGAATCTCCGGATCTCAGAATCTCAGGCGGTGATTCGGAGATTCCGAGATCGCTCGGCTTCTCTGCCGGAGGCGGCCCGGAGCATCAGTGCGACTTCGGCTTCGCGGCCGCTTCAGCACCGAAGATCGGCGTGCCGGTGCTCGTGGTGAGCTTGCGGAAGCCCTCGATGAGCCGCTTCGTGACGGGGCCGGGGCGCCCCTCGCCGATGACGCGGTGGTCGACCTCGACGCAGGGGGCGACCTCGGCCGCGGTGCCGGTGATGAAGACCTCGTCCGCGTTGTAGACGTCGAACATCGTGATGGGGTGCTCCTCGACGGGGAGGCCGAGGTCGCGCGCGATGTCGAGCACCGCGCCGCGCGTGATGCCCTTGAGCGAGTTGTACGTGGGCGGCGTGAGGACGACGCCCTTGCGCACGAGGAAGATGTTGTCCGCCGTCGCCTCGCTCACGAATCCGTTGAGGTCGAGCATGATGCCCTCGTCCGCACCCTGCGCGTTGACCTCGAGCTTGGCGAGGATGTTGTTGAGGTAGTTGAGCGACTTGATGTTGGGTGATAGCGAATTGGGCGAGTTGCGCCGCACGCTCACCGTGCAGAGCTTGAGGCCCTTCTCGTACTTGTCCCCGTAGAGCGCGCCGAAGGAGCGCGCCAGCACGATCATCGTGGGTGTCTTGCACTTGCGCGGGTCGAGGCCGAGGTCGCCCACGCCGCGCGCGACGATGGGTCGGATGTACGCGTCGCGCAGGTTGTTGACGCGGCACGATTCGAGCAGCAGCTCGGCCATCTCCTTCTTCGAGACCGGGATCTCCAGGCCGATGGCCTTCGCGGACTCGTAGAGGCGGTCGACGTGCTCGTCGAGGCGGAAGATGCGGCCGTTGTACGCGCGGATGCCCTCGAAGACGCCGTCCCCGTAGAGGAAGCCGTGGTCGTAGACGCTGATCTTCGCCTCCGACTCGGGGACGAAGGCGCCGTTGAGGTAGACCTTGTACTCGGCCATTCCACGCGCGATTCGGCGGGGTTGTATTTCTAATCTACGACCACTGCGGCCTGCTCACGTCCATCCGTCGCGCTTGAAGAAGACGACACGATCGCTCGTGAGGCTCACGACGACGTCGGTGTGCGGATGCTCCTTCGACGCGGGCAGGATCGCGTCGGCCGGCCCATTCTGGAAGAGCAGGTGGATGCACGTGGGAATGATCGGGTTCCAGCCCGTCGCCACGAGCGTGGGCGTCGCGTTCGCCATCCGCGCGAGGTCGGGCGTCGCGTTCGCGTAGCCCCACGCCTCCGCCACGAGGCTTTCGGGCGCGGGCACGGGCTCGACGGTGGGCCGGAGCGCCGCGAGGCTCACGCCGGACTTCTCCTGGGCGAGGTCGAACGCGTAGGTGTCGACGAGCGTGCCGTTCGCCGCGCGCCCCTGGGCCTCGAAGCGCCATCCGTCGGCCGTCGCGTTGAGCCACGCGCTGAAGTTGGCGTGCGCGTGCGCGCCCTTCGTGATGACGTCGGGCTGCACCGCCGCGAGCAGCGCGCGCGTGTGCTCGGGCGTGAGGTTCGCGTCGCCCGCGTTCGTGAACTGCGCGATCCCGTCGAGCGTGTACGCGGGGCCCGGCGAGCCGGCGTGCGACTCGCACACGTCCGAGAGGTCGTCCTGCCCCGGGCTGAGGATGCAGCCCGCGAAGAGGGCCGGGGCGAGGACGAGGGCGGGGACGAGGCCGCGGACGCGCACGCCGCGCGCACGCCGAGCGTCCGCCTTGAGGGTTTTGTGCTTATCCCGATTCGACGGCCGCCTTGATCCGCCCGAGCGCGGCCGCGAGGTCCTTCGCGATCGCGCGCCGGATCAAGGGCCGGAGGACGCGGAACAGCAGCATCGTCCACTGCAGCTCGAAGCGCTGCTCGACGCGCGTCCCCTCCGCGACGGGGACGAGCCGCCAGCGCGAAAGGTAGTGCGTCTCCAGCGACGTCGCGGCGGCGTTGCGCAGCGCGAAGACGCGCAGGGGCTCCCACGCGTCGACGACGACCTCGCGCTCGCGGCGCTTGCCTTGGATGACCTGCGCTTCGCGGCCGCGCGCGCCCTTGCGCATGGGCCCGCCGTCGATGCGCTCCGCCAGCACCGCGTCGGGGTTGAAGTCCATGACGTGCTCGAAGAAGCCCTCGGCGAGGTAGCGCCACACCTCCTCGGGCGGGCGGTGGATCACGATCTCGTGCTCGACGACGATCACACGCTCACCCCCGGCGCTGCGCCTCGAAGCCGGCCACGTCGCTGAAGTAGCGCACCGCCATCTCGTGCTGGTGCGGCGTCGTGTAGAGCTCGGCGCGCGGCCCGTCAAGCAGGTCGGCGACCTGGCGCGCGACGTCCTCGGCGCTCTGCACCGTGACGTGCGGGCCGAGCTTCTGGCCGGCCGTCCACGGACCTTCGCCGCCGTGGAGGACGCTCGTCGGGAACGCGGTCGCCACAACGCTGGGCATCACGAGCGAGACGTGGATGCCAGGATCGGTCTGCGCCAGCTCCATCCGCAGGTTGGCGGTGAGCGCGTTGAGCGCGGCCTTCGCGGCGTTGTACGCCGAGCGGTGGAGGGTGATCGGCACGCGCCCCAGGAAGCTGCTGACGTTGACGAGGTGCCCCTTGCCCCGCGCGCGGAAGTGCGGCACGATGGCCTGCGCGCCGTAGAGCGGCCCCTTGAGGTTGACCGCCATCATGGCGTCCACGTCCTCGTCGGTCAGCGCGAGCGGCATCTGGTGGATGCCCTGCCCCGCGTTGTTGATCCACGCATCCACGTGGCCGAAGCGCTCGATCGCCGCGTCGCGCAGATGCTCCACCTGCGCGCGCTTCGTGACGTCCGTGGGCACGGCGAGCGCGTCGTCGCACTCCTTCGCGGCGGCATCGAGCGCTTCCCGGTGGCGCGCCGCGAGGACGAGCTTGTCGCCGCGCTTTGATAGCTCGCGCGCGAAGGCCGCGCCGATGCCGCTGCTTGCTCCCGTGATGACGACGACCCGCATCAGTACGCCTTGCTCTTCCGGATGAAGTGCAGGATGCGGTCCGTCGTGGGCATGTAGTCGTGCTCCAGCGTGTACGGGAACGGCGTGTCGAAGCCCGCGACCCGGTACAATGGCGCCTGGAGGTATTCGATGGCGTTCTCGGCGATGAAGGCGTTGATCTCGCCGGCGAAGCTGCCGATCTTGGGCGCTTCGACGACGCTCATGGCGCGGCCGGTCTTCTTGACCGACTTGAGGATCGCGTCGCCGTCGAAGGGGAGAAGGGTGCGCAGGTCGACGACCTCGACGCTGATGCCTTCCTGCTCGGCCTGCTTGGCGGCTTCGAGGGCGACGTGCACCATCGCGCCGTAGGTGAGGATGCTGAGGTCCTGGCCTTCGCGCGCGAGGCGGGCCTTGCCCAGCGGGACCGTGTACGCGCCGTCGGGCACGTCCTCCTTGATCGCGCGGTAGACGCGCTTGGGCTCCATGAACACGGTGGGGTCCGGGTCGCGGATGCTGCTGATGAGCAGGCCCTTGGCGTCGTGGGGCGTGGAGGGGATGACGACCTTGAGGCCCGGCGTGTGCGCGAAGTACGCCTCGCCGCTCTGCGAGTGGTAGTGGCCGCCGCGGATGCCGCCGCCGTAGGGCGTGCGGATGGTCATGGGCACGTTGTACTGGCCGCCGCTGCGGTAACGGATCTTCGCGGCCTCGCTCACGATCTGGTCGAAGGCGGGGAAGATGAAGTCCTGGAACTGGATCTCGGGCACGGGCTTGAGGCCATAGAGCGCCATGCCGATGGCGGTGCCGATGATGCCGCCCTCGGCGAGCGGGGTGTCGAACACGCGCTCTTCGCCGAACTCGGCCTGGAGCCCGTCGGTGGCGCGGAACACGCCGCCGTTCTTGCCCACGTCCTCGCCGAAGACGACGACGTCCTTGTCCTCGCGCATCTCGGTGCGGAGCGCGTCCGTCACGGCCTGGATCAGCGTCATCGTCGTCATTCTTCGACACTCTCCTGGAGCTCCTTCAGCTCGGCTTCGAGATGCCAGGGCACCTCGGCGTACACGTCGGTGATCAGCTCGCGAAGCTCCGGCAGGGGCGTGGCCTCGGCGGCCTCGACGGCGGCCTGGATCTCCTGCTTGGTGCGGTCGACGAGCTCCTTCTCCTGCGCGTCGGACCAGACGCCCTTCTTGACCATGTAGTTGCGAAGGCGCAGGATCGGGTCCTTGGCGCCCCAGAACTGGAGGTCGTTGGGGTTCACGTAGCGCTTCGGGTCGTCGCTGCTGCTGTGCGGACCCATGCGGAACGTGTAGGCCTCGACGAGCGTGGGCCCCTTGCCCGCGCGCGCCTTGTCGGCGGCCATCTTCATCGCGGCGTACACCGCGAGCGCGTCGTTGCCGTCCACGCGGACGCCCTCGAAGCCGTACGCCTCGGCCTTCTGCGCGTACGTCTCGGAGGCGGTCTGCATGCTGCTGGGCACGCTGATCGCGTACTGGTTGTTGTTGAGCAGGAAGACGACGGGCGCCTTCCACACGCCGGCGAAGTTGAGGCCGACGTGGAAGTCGCCCTCGCTGCTGCTGCCGTCGCCGAAGCTGGAGACGGCGATCTGCCTGGTCTTCCGGTACTTCATCGCGTACGCGGCGCCGGCGGCCTGCGGCACGCGCACGGTCAACGGCGAGGAGATGCTGAAGAAATTCTGGTCGCGGAACGAGAAGTGGTTGGGCATCTGCCGGCCCTTCGTCATGTCCTTCGCGTTGCCGTAGAGCTGGTGGACCATCTGCTCGATGGTCGCGCCGCGCAGCAGGGCGACGCCCGGGTCGCGGTAGTGCGGGAACCACCAGTCGGTGCTCTCCAGCGCGGCGGCGCCGGCGACGTGCACGGCCTCCTGCCCCTCGCTGCCGATGTAGAAGCCGATGCGCCCCTGGCGCTGGAGGTTCATGCCGCGCTCGTTGAGCATGCGGACGCGGACCATCGTGGCGTACATCGCCCGGAGCTGGTCGTCCTTCAGGTGCGGCTCCCGGTCATGGTGCCAGTCGGAGCCGTCGCCCTTCAGCACGGTCTGGATCTCGTACTTCGACATAGGCCGGCACGCGATGAAAACGGAGGGGGTTCAAAAGCATTCCCTCCCCTGTGGGAGCGTGCGAGCCGCCCCACTGCTTGCGATGCTGCTCCTCGCGCCCCTCGCCGCGGCGCAGGTGCCCGATCCGATCGTCGTCCACGCGGACGCGCTCCCGACCTCCGCGCCGCTGCGCGAGCCGGTGCGCGCCCCCTTCACGCTGGACGTCTCGTGCGTCGCCGTGGGCCCGGACGGCAAGCCGCCGACGCTCCACGTGGGCGTCGAAGGGCCCGCGTGGGCGATCCTCGCCGCGACGCCTTCGTCCTTCACCCCCGACCCGGCTTCGTGCGATGCCGGGCGCGCCACGTTCACCGGCGCGGTGGTCGTCGCCACGACGGCGGACGCGCCCGCGTGGACGCCCGCGCCCATCACGCTGAGCGCGTGGATGATCGGCGCGCAGGGGAACGTCTCCGGGCGCGCGACGACCAACGTCACGGCGTCGTTCTTCTCCGTGCTCGACGTGAACGTGCAGGAGGCCGTCGCGACGACGCGCCCCGGCCAGGCGCACGAGTTCCACGTCCGCGTCACGAACCACGGCAACGACGCGACGCGCGTCCGGTTCGCGAAAAAGGATGCGGGCTCCGGGGTCGCGGTGACGCTGCCGGAGCCCTTCGTGCTCGCCCGCGCCGGCGCGGACGCGTCGCGCGACGTCGTGGTGCTCGTCACGCCGATCGGCGGAGGCGCGCTCACGAATCGCGTCGACAGCGTGGACGTCGCGATCGCCTCGGAGGACGATCACGCGCCGGCGGCGCCGGGCGACGGCTCGAACGTCTCGTTCGTGCTCACGACGCGCGGCGCCGTCACGCCAGCGCCCTCGCCCCTCGCGGCGATCGCGGCGCTGGCGATGGTGGGCGCGCTCAGACGACGGCGTTGTTCGCGAGCTTCGTAGGCTCGACCGTCATGCTGCGCTTGCCCACGAGCGCCTTCGCGACGCCGTTGTTCGTCGAGGTCTGCGTGAGCAGGGCCTTGAGCTCCACGGTGTGCTGGCCGGAGCCGAGGTTCAGCGAGGTCCACTGGAAGGAGTTCGCCGAGCGGGTCTGGATGAAGCTCGTGATGGTCGCGTTGTTGTCCACCGTGAAGCCCGAGGTGGTCTGCTGGTGCGCGCGGTTGCAGAAGACGACCTTGCCGGCGTCGGCGCCGGTGTCGTCCCAGCCCACCGGGACGGGGTGGCCGTCGATCTCGATCCACGCGACGACCTGGCCGAAGGCGCTGGAGTCGTCGTTGCCCGTCGTGGTGACCGAGGTGAGGATGTCGCACTCCATCGACGCGGTGATGACGAGGTCCTCGGGGGAGGAGGTCTTCATCTGGCCGGAGAGCAGGGTGACGACCTGGCCGGGCTGCGAGTAGGCCACGGCGCTGCCGGCGGCCGCCATCTTGTCGGCGGGCTGCGCGTTGCTGTCGGCCCCGGCGAGGGTCGCGGCGTACATGCCGGTGGCGAACGCGAGCGCGAAACCGACGGCGACGACGGCCTTGAGGGACTTGGGGGACATGGGGTCGAAACCTCAGGCTGGAGAAAATGCGATCACGAATCGACGTTTCGCCTACGCAGCCCCGCGCGTGCCCGCCGCCGCCCGCTTCCTCAGACCTTCAGCGCGACGTGCTTGTTGCCCTGCCACTTGTGCAGGAGCCCCTGCTCGTCGACGATCTTCTCGTTCCGCTGCCCGCAGCTGAGGCACCGGAAGCTGTACTCCATGCTGGGCTTGAACTCGCCCCGCGCGGCGGCCATGGGGCTGCCCGCGACGCGCCGCTCGCGGATGAACTCCTCGTGCTCCCCGACCTTCTCGCACTTGGGGCACTCGCCCCGGAACCGCGCGCTCACGCCCGGCGCACGGGGGCGTTCGGGCTTGAGGCTGTCGCGCGCTCGCGCGCCGCCTTCCCCTCGACGCGGAAGAACGCCACGTACACGGCGCCCAGCACGAGGCCGAAGACGACGTGCCCGGCGAGGTCGAAGAGCGCCGAGCGCGTCAACGCGAGGGGGACGCCGGCGAGCGCGTGGAGCGCCAGGAACCCGGCGAAGAGCCACAGGAGGACGCCGAACCCGACCGCGAGCGGGATCGTGCGCGCGGGGTGCCAGGGCGCGACGACCGCGCTGAAGACGAGGCCGAAGACCGTCGCCGCGGCGAGGTGCGTGCCCCAGACGGCGAGCGGGTTGTCCGTGCGCAGCACGGTGGCGATCATGCCCGCCATGCCGTCGGGCGCATACGGGCCGCGGAGCAGCTGCGCCGTGATCAGCAGCGCGAAGGCCAGGCCGCCCGCGGCCCCCGCGAACGCGCCGGCGGCCAGCCGGGGGCCGGAGAGCCGAGGACGAGACTCTAGCATGCCCGACTCGTGGCGCTCACCATGCTTACGGCCTCGCTTTTCCAGGCCACAAGGGATTTGGTGGAGGCCGCTCGTCGAGACGCCGTGGCCCTGCCGCTGGACGCCTGGAGCCTCGTGCTCATCGGCCTCGCGGTCGCGCTCTTCGCCACCGTCGGGCTCGTCCGCGTGCTCGGCCGTCCGCGCGGCGCGCCCGAGCCGGTCAAGCCGATCGAGGTCCCGCCCGAGGAGATCGAGCTGCGCGAGGGGCCCGTCTGGGCGTGCATGCGCTGCGGCAACCCGAGCCTGCGCAACCCGCGCCTCTCCGAAGGGCTCGTGCCCGGCTTCGGCGAGGGGCTCGTCTGGGTCTGCCCGCGCTGCCGCTTCCGGGGCCAGCCGCTCGTCTTCGACGACGCGACCGCCTACCGGCTCTTCGTGCAGGGGCTCAACGAGGACGCGAAAGCGCGCTAGGCCCACGCGCGCTTGCCGAACTTCCTGGCGAGCCACATCGAGCGGTGGTAGGCACGGGAGGGCGCCTTGGGGAGAGGCATCGGAGCCGCATCGGCCCCAGGTGAATCATAACTGTTCTGGGTCGATCGGCGGTGCCGTTTTCCGGCGCGCCCGCGTTCGCGCCGCGTGGACGAGTTCCCGCCCGGCTCCGGCGCCTTCGCGCGCACCCTGGACGCCCGCCTCGCGGCGCCCGCGCAGATCACGATGAGCGCGGCCGACGCGCACCTCAACGGCAACGGCATCGTCCACGGCGGCGTGCTGATGAGCCTGCTCGACATGGCGATGGCGAGCGCCGTCACGCAGACGCTGGCGCCCGACGAGCGCGCCGCCTCGATCCAGATCCAGACGAGCTTCCTCAAGGCCAGCAAGGCGGGCGGGCTGAGCGCGGAAGGGCGCGTGGTGCGCCGAGCGCGCACGCTCGCGTTCGCGGAGGGCGAGGTGCGCGATGCCGAGGGAACCGTGCTCGCGCGCGGGAACGGGATCTGGGCGATCACGCCGAGGCCCGGCTAGGGCTGGCGCGCGCGCCGCTGCATCACGCCCGCCGCGCCCAGGATGAGGCCGAGCCCGACGAGGATCACGATGAGCACCTTCCAGATGCGGTCGAGGTCGGTGGCGAAGAACGCGATGGCCGCGCCGAAGGTCGCGATGGCGCCCAGGATGTAGAGCGCGTTGGTGACGCGCAGCCAGCGCCAGCCGTGGGCCGCGATGACCTCGTCGTCGCCCTGCGCGTCGAAGTGGACGCCCAGCGCGACGAAGAGCACGGCGAAGAGCGCGAGGTCGAGCACGCGCCCCCAGTTGCTGATGACGTCGGAGAACTCCGTGGCGAAGTAGACGATGCCGATGGTGGTGAGCACGATGCCCAGGAGCACGAGCACGTTGCGGAGGTTGACGGCGCTCATCCGCTCGCCTCCAGCTGGAAGGTGCCGTAGAGCTGGGCGGATCCCGCGGTGACCTCGACGTTCGCGAAGGTGCCCGGCGGCGCCCCCGCGACCTTGGGCTGCGCGTCGCGCCACGTGCTCGTGGGGATGCTGAACGTGACCTCGCCCTCGCCGCGCGGGGGGGAGCTGAGCGTGCCGTGCGCGAAGCTCGCGCCGTTGACGGTCGCCTCCCACGGCGTGGACGAGGGCCACAGGTAGCCGTTGGTCTCGCGCAGGCGGAAGTCGACCGCGCCGGCGCCTGAGACGTTGATCGTGGGCTGCGCCACGGGGCGCGCCACGCCGCCTTCGCTGGCCGACGTCGCGATGGCGTGCCAGCCGCCCGCGCCGTCCTTCACCTCGAGCACGTAGGAGCGGTTCATCAGCGCGTCCGCGCCGATGCTCACCACGAGGAGCGCGCCCGCCACGAGCGCGACGAGGAGCGGCCGCGAAAGCGCCATGCTATCAGCACGCCCGGGAGCGTGGATAAGGCTTCGCTAAGTCCTGGGCTCAAAGCCCCATATCTTGGAGGCGCAGCTCCTTGCGCTTGCGCTCCAGGAACTTGTAGACCGTTCCGTGCGACGCGCCGTTGAGCAGCATCTCGACGGCCTCGCGCGCCATGGCGACCTCGTTGACCTCGCCGATGATCGCCACGGTCTTGCCCAGGATCGACACCTCGACGCCGCAGGCCTCCTCGATCGATCGGCGCGTCTTGCCGTGCGTCCCGATGATGCGGGCCCGCACGCGCTCCAGGTCCTTCGTCGCCTTGCCCACGAAGTCGGTCAGGTCGAGCACGTCGAGGTACGTGTCGTCCTGGTAGAGGCGCATGGCGTGGTCGGGGCTGAAGCCGCGGCCGATGGCGCGCACCGCGTCGCGCGTCTTGAGCACGAGGATCGGCTCAAACGCCTTGCCGTCCTCGATCTCGACCTCGCCGGTCTCGGAGTCGACGTGGATGCGGCACCCGCTGCGGGCCTCCAGCTCCTCCTTGGTCTTGCCCTCCGGGCCGATGAGCGCGCCGACGCGGTTCTGCGGGATCTTGACGATGTGGACGACCATGCCTATTCTTCCTCTTCGTCCGCCTCTTCCTCGCGCGGCGGCTTGTCGATGGGAACCGCCGCGCGCGCGGGGGGCGCGATCGCCTTGAGGGTCTCCTCGGGCGTCACCTTCAGCCCCTGCTTGCGGAAGTACGTGGAGATGTTCTTGGCGTCGCGCACCAGCAGGTCGCGCGCCATCGGATGGGATGATAGCACGGCCTGCGCGACGTCGATGACGATGGGCTCGCCCCCCTCGGGGTGCAGGATGTTGAACTCGCTGAAGTCGCCGTGCACCAGGCCGCCCTGCTCGCTGCCCAGGCGGTACTGCCCGATCAGCGTCTGGTAGAGCGCCTTCGGATCGTCGTATGGCGCGTCCTTCAGCCGCGGCGCGGGGGCCCCGTTGGTCCCCACGAACTCCATGAGCAGCACGTTCTGGCGCCACGCGATCGGGTTGGGCACGCGCACGCCGGCCTCGACGTAGCGCTGGAGGTTCTTGTACTCCTTCTGCGCCCAGACGTACACGATGTCGCGCCGGTTCGGGCGCACGTTGCCGAAGCGCGGATCGCCCGCGATGTAAGTCATGAAGCTGCGGAACGTCGCCGTGTTCGTGCGGAAGATCTTCACCGCGAGGCTGCCGCCCTGCGGCGTCGTCGCGTGGAACACGTTGGCCTCCTTCCCCGTCGAGACCGGATAGTCGATGGTCTCCAGGAAGCCGTTCGAGATCATCTTGTAGAGCACGAGCAGCGTGCTCCGGTCGAAGACCTCGTCGAGCGTCTTGCGGTCCTCGTCCTCGCGCTTGACGCTCTCCGTCTTGCGCGCCTCGAGGCTGCGCAGCACGACCTCCTGCCAGTCCTCCGGCAGGTCGGAAAGGTCGGGGACCTCCTCCGCGGGGGCCGGGCGCGTGATGCGCTCGTCCTCTTCCTCGTCGTCGTCGGGCGCGAAGCGCTCGCGTGCCTCGTGCCGGGGCATGGCCCTTACTCCGTGTCTTCGAGCGGCTCCTCGGACTCGGGCTCTTCGGCGGCAGGAGCGCCGCCGCCCGACGAGGTCTGGAAGACGTCGATCTGCTTGGGGATCATCTCGCGGCGCGAGAGGTACTCGGCCTGGGTCTTGGTGTAGCGCCACACGACGTCGGCCTTGTCCTGCTGGAACTCCCAGGGCTTGATGATGACGAGGTCGCCCTCGCGGATCCACATCCTGCGCTTCATCTTGCCCGGGATGCGCGCGAGGCGGCTGATGCCGTCCTCGCACATGACGTTGAGACGGCTGCCGCCCACGAGCTGGTCCGCAATGCCGAAGAGCTCGCCCTGCTTCTTGTCGGGCATCCGCACGCGAAGGTTGCCGCCCGCGGCGGCCTCCGCGTTGAACTCCTCGTCGGCCTTGCGATAGTTGACCATCTGGGGACCTAGCCGGCGCTAAGCGGGCTTCCGTATATAATGGTTCCAAGCCCGTGCGCCCTCTTTCGAGCCCGCTTCCGATTCCGAGCCCGGCGGACGCGAGCAGGGCTCGGGCTCGGAAGCGGGCTCGAAAGAGGGACCTACGCGAGCAGGGCGCGGAGCGACGTCGCGAGGTCGGCCGGCGCGTCGTACGCCACGAGCCTCTGCCACGGGCTCGGGTTGCCGGCCAGCATCGGGCTCAGGTTGGCTCGCGCGTCGCGCCGGCACGCGAGCACGCAGAGGCGCCCTTTCGCCAGCATCCACGCGACGCACCAGGCCGCGGTCGCGCCCTCGTGCGTGATGTCGGCGGCGAGCGCGTCGGCCTCCAGCATGCGGTCGAGCGTGGCGAGGAACACGTTGCGCTCGGCCTGGGCGAGGGGCGCGGCGTGGAGCGCGCCGAAGGGGTCGTTGATCACCTCGTGGCCGGCGTCGTGGAGCGCGGTGACGAGCGCCTTCTGGGCGGCCTCGTCCGGGCCGGGCACGACGAAGAAGCGCAACGCGGGCGCGAGGCCGAGCGCCGGTTTCACGCTTGCGCCACGAGGGCCTCGTGGGCCGCGGGCAGGAGGCCGGCCTTCTCCAGCTTCTTCTTGGCGCGGTGGACGCTGGGCGCGGAGAGGCCGAGGCGCGCGCCGGCCTCGCGCAGCGGGATCCTGGGCTCGCGGGCGTAGAGGTCGTACACGGCGCGCAGGCTCCCGGCGCGCAGGATCGCCTCGCGGCGCGCGGCTTCCGGAGGCACCTCGCCGGCCGCGAAGAATCGCACGAACTTCTCCTCCTCGATGCGCACGAGGAGCCGGTGCTTCACGAGCTGGTCGAGGTGGTGGCGCGTGGCGCCCTCGCCGATGGCGGCGAAGTCGACCAGCTCCGCGAGGTGGATGCCCGGCTCGGCGCGGACGCGCTCGTAGAGGCGCGCGCGGACGGGGTTGTCCAGCAGCGCGTCGCGGCGCAGGCGCGTGAAGAGGGGGACGAGCAGGAGCTTGATCGCGAGAAGCAGCAGCGCGAGGCCGGTGAGCGCCGCGCCGTCCGCGAGGCCCGTGCCGAGGCCGGGGCCGGCCAGGGCGCTCGCCACCGAGCCGCGGGCGTCGAGGCCGCCGTGGATCGGCCGCGCGAGGAGCGATCCCGCGTCGGCGGTGCGTCGGGCTTCCGCGACGCCGGTGGCCCCGCCGCTCTTGGCGTCGAACTGGAGCACGCGCCCTTGGGCGTCGCTGGCGCCGGTGCCCGAGACGTCGGCGAGGTTCCAGCCGATGCTCGTGAAGTTGCCGTACTGGAAGGCGTAGAACGCGATGTGCTGGAGGTGCGCCACGTCGAGGCCCTGCGCCTGCGCGGCGTCGCGCACGAGCTGCGTCGTGGCGAGGTCGGGCATGGCCGCCGGATCGGCGCGCTTCGGCTCGCTCCACGGGAACGATTCGCTGGAAGCCGGCTTCGCGGCGCCCGGGAGGCTCGCGCCCAGGCCCATGAGGGCGCCCGAGCGCGACGTGTACCAGGCGCGGGCGGCCTGGCCGTCGCTCAGGGCGATCATCCAAGCGCCCTCGCCGTCCTGCGCGCCGTTGCCGCCGCCGGTCCGCTCGTAGTCGGCCATGACGAGCGAGGCGTCGGGGTGCGACCTCAGCCACGCGGAGAAGCCGGTCTGGGGATCGGCCTGGAGGTTCGCGAACGCCTCGTCGTAGGCGTACGGGAGCTGGAAGGGCGCGTCGTCGATGCGGAGCCTCTCGAAGGGGCGGAAGCTGCCGCCCGGGTTGCGCGTGGGCAGCGTCGCGCCGCCCGCGGCGACGGGGGCGTCGTCGCCGACTTCGAGGCCCACGAGCGCCCATTCGGCGGAGGCCGTCTTTCCGGAGCTGGCCTCGCGCACCTCCTCGTCGCCCGCGACGAGCCCCGGAAGGCCGTCCGCGAGCGTGACGCTGGTGTAGCCCTCCAGCCCGCCCGCCTGCGGCTCGTGCGCGAGGAGCGCGCGGAGGTCGTAGCGGATCACGAGCGCGGGCCGGCCGTGGAACGTGGTCGCCACCGCGGGCTCGGACTGGACGTCGCCCTCCGGGGCCGGGGTGGGGACGAGGTCGTGGAGCTGCACGCGCTGCCCCTCACGGACCTCGCTCGCGACGGTGAGCGGGAGGCCGCAATCGCCGCCGAACGCGACGTCGAACGTCTCGTTGAAGTCGGTCGCGGGCCGGTCGAGGAGCGGGAGGCCCAGGCCCGTGCCGGACCCGTTCTGGTGATAGCGCCAGTCGTAGCCGCCGACCGCGTAGTCGGCGCGGACGACGTCCTGGCCTCCCGAGAGCACGTGGCAGAGGACGGACGAGGTGAGCTTGCCGTCGCGGTTCTCCTCCTGGTGGAGGTCCAGCGTGGCGCGGTCGATCCCGAATGCGTCGACCGCGTGGCTCGGCCCGTCGATCCGGAGGACGCGCGACCCGTGGTGGACCTCGCCGTCGCTCCCGCGCTCCGTCGTGTCGTAGCGCAGCGCGTCCCCGACGTGGTAGGGCGCGACGCGCACCTTGACGGGAAGGAGCCACGAGGCTTCCGCGGCGGGCGTGGCGAGCAGGAGGGCCAGGACGAGAGGGACGGCGTATCCTCGCATGCCCTGACCACCTCGCACGGGGGTATTCCCCTCGCTGGAGGGATCGGCTAGCGTCCTAAGTCCTTCGGCGCGGGCCATAGTCAGGCGGCTCGTCCCCGCGCCGGGCGCGCGCCTTCAGGACCGCGCGGTGCTCGAAGTATTCCACGATGCCCAGCACGCTGCCCACGAGCACGAGCGCGGTCCAGACGAAGACCTGGTCGCCGTCGGCCCGCGCGCGGCGCGCCATCCAGACCGCCGGCGCGACGAAGAAGGCGAGGTAGGCCACCGCGATCACGGCCCACTGCCACGGGGCGAGGGTGAGGGCGGCCACGCGGCTGCGACACGGGCGGGGCGCCTTGAGGCTTCGCCCCGCGTCTGCTTTGCACCCCAATCCTGTGGTGCATGGCTTCGCCAGCCGCCATCACGCCAGCACGCGCGCGAGGAAGCGGATTCCGAAGCCTGATGGCGTGATAATCGGGGTGCAAAGCGCCCACCTCGTGTGGCGTGTCCGTCGCCGCGTTCGTGTCCATCATCGGGCCACGCCCGGCCCCGAGGCCTTGTGCCCGAAATCCCCGCCAGCACGCGAGCACGCCACCACGCTGCGGAATCGGGCTTCCTGGAGCGAGTGTTGGGGTGTTGGCGTGATGGCGGCCGAGCGAAGCGAACCAGAAAACGCTCGAACACGCCCACGGCGCGAAGTCAGACGTAGCTCGCGTCGCGGCGCTCGGCCTGGGCACCGGCGGCGCCGTTCTCCTCCTCGTCGTCGACCGCGAGCCGGTCGAGGAAGACGACCTGCGGACCCTGCGCCCCGAAGGCCTGGAGCCCCATCTCGACGCCCTCCGCGAGGCCCACGTGCGCGCGGATCGCGTTGCCGTCGTCGAGGACGAGGAGCGCGTGGCCGGGTCCAGCACGCCAGGCGGTCGGACGCCGGCCCGCGAACGGGTTCGGCTCTGTTACGCAGGCCCGCGGTAGAAATGGCCCGTCGTGAACCCGTCGGGGCACGTGGTTTCCAGCGCCTTCCATTCGCCGCGTGTCACGGCATGGCCGGGCCGGGCGAGGACCTGCAGGTAGAGCCTGACCTGCTCGCGCAGCGCGTCGGGCGCGGTGCCGATGCTCTCGATGCGGAGGACGTCAAGGCCCGCGGCGGCGAGGTCGGGGAGGCGGTTGAGCATGGCCAGCTCGACCGCGTTGAGGATGTACATGCGGCACGCGCCGTCGGTGGCCAGCGGGAAGCGCGCGCCGGTGCGGTCCTGGAGCGAGTAGGCCGTCTCGTGGCAGGGCGCCCACGTGCCCCCGGGCATCTGGCAGGCGGTCGCGTGGCCGATGCTGCAATACTCGCTCGTCATGAGCGTGAGCCGGCCGTGCACGAGCGCTTCGAGCGGCGCCTCGGTGTGCCGCGCGACGTCGGCCATCTGCTCCAGCGTCAATTCGGGCGAGAGCGTGATGCGCGCGGCGCCGTGCTGCGTGAGGAAGTTGGTGGTGACGGAGTTGTAGACGTTGATCGGCCAGTCGGCGACGAACGGCACGCCCTCCTCCTTGGCGACCTGGCACGCGCCGTGGTTCCCGGCCAGCACGCCCGCGAACGCCGGGCTCGCGCGGATCTCGCGCACCGCGTCCCGGAGCGCCTCGACCTCCCAGTCCTTCTGGATCATGCCGCTGGCGATCCACAGCTTCGCGCCGTGCGCCTCCGCGAGCGCCGCGGCCTCGACGAGCGGGTCCCACTTGGGCTGGAGGCCGCCGACCTTCAGGCCCGTGTAGTAGATCGTCCTCGCGCCGCCCTCCAGCGCCGCGCGCACGTTGTCGAGCCCCCAGCAGTTCACGGCGAGCGAGAGCGCGCGCCGGCGCTGCGCGGTCGGGAACGTGGGCGGCGCGGGCGCGGCGAGCGGCGCCCTGTGATATCGTTCCGCGATGGCCTTCTCCAGCGCGGCGACGGCGCCGCGGCGCGCCTCGTTGAGCTCGCCCAGCGGGACGAAGGCGTTGGGCGCCACACGCACCTCGACCGTGTCGGCGTCGAAGGGCGTCTCGCTGAGCTTCGTGACGTGCTCGCGCACGGTGGTCTCGGCGAGCGGCGCCTTGCGGGCCGGCTGCACGACGAACCCCTCGTGCGTGGCGGTGACGTCGCGCTCCGTGTCGCGCAGCTCGACGCGGATGGGCTTTCCGACCTCCAGCGTGGCGCGCAATGCGACGCCGACGCGGCGCAGCGGCGGGCCCTGGAACGTGGCGCGCGCGGTCTCCAGCGTCTCGTGGTCCGCGGTCTTGTAGACCTTGTCGCCGGGCCCGGAGGGGGCGAAGCCCTTCAGCGTGACCGTCATGCCCGGCGTCGCCTCGGTGATCCAGCGCCCCCCGAAGTCGATCTGCGTGACGGTGAAGCCGTACTCCTCGGGCGCCTCGTCGCGCTGGCTTCCCTCGTGGGGCGCGTGGATGACGCTGATGCCGTCCTTGACGTGGAGGGCGTCGAAGAGCTTGACCGTCACGAAGCCGCGCCCCGACGCGACGACCTCGCCCAGCGGCGTGCCGCGGTTGCCGTCGGTGTCCCAGCTCGTGAACGCCCACTTCTCCTTGCCTTCGAGGTAGCCGGGCGTGAACTCGCGGTTGAACACGGCCATGACGGCCTTGTGCTCCGCGGCGGTGATGTGGAAGTCGCCCGCGTAGTAGCGCTCGATCGCGGTGCGGTACGCGCGCGTGACGACGGCAACGTACTCGGGGCGCTTCATGCGGCCCTCGATCTTGAAGGACGTGACGCCCGACTCGATGAGCTGCGGGATGCTCTCGATCTGGTTGAGGTCCTTCGAGGATAGCACGTGCTTCTGCTCGACCTCGGGCATGACCTCGCCGTTGGCCGTCATGTCGTAGGGGAGACGGCACGTGTAGGCGCACGCGCCACGGTTGCCGGAACGCTCGCCGATGACGCTGCTCATCAGGCATTGCCCCGAGTAGCAGTAGCAGAGCGCGCCGTGGACGAACGTCTCCAGCTCGGCCCCGCTCTTCTGCTTCATCTGCGTGATGTCCTTGAGCGTCATCTCGCGGGCGAGGATCGCGCGCTCGGCGCCGAGGTCTTCCAGCCACTTCACGCCCTTGCTGTTGTGGACGGTCGCCTGCGTGCTGATGTGGAGCGGCAGGTCCGGGAAGAGGTCGCGCAGGATGCGCATGATGCCCAGGTCCTGCACGATCACCGCGTCCGCGCCCGCCTCACGGATCGTGGCGAGGAACGGCACGAGGTCGGCGAACTCGTCGTTGAAGACGAGCGTGTTGACCGTGACGAAGACCTTGACGCCGCGCAC
The DNA here is from genome assembly GCA_034667685.1 of Thermoplasmata archaeon. Lineage (GTDB taxonomy): Archaea > Thermoplasmatota > SW-10-69-26 > JACQPN01 > JAJPHT01 > JAJPHT01. The sequence continues at coordinate 21,632 of JAXDQU010000038.1, forward strand.
GTGCGCGAAGTCGATGCCGGCGCGAAGCTCCTCGTCGGTGAAGTTCTTGGCGAACTTGCGCGCGCCGAAGTGCTGCCCGGCGAGGTACACCGCGTCCGCGCCGTTCTCGACCGCCGCGACCAGCGCCTCGAAGCTGCCGGCCGGCGCGAGGAGCTCGACGCGCTTGGCCTGCGCCGCCTTCGCGAGGGGCAGCCGGAAGCTCGTCACGACGCGGGCCGGAGGCATGACGCGGCCGCTTACCTCCCATCGCACTTAAAGGGCGCGGACGGCCAGCCAGACGCTCGCGTACTGGAGCGCGGCGCCCACGAGGACGAAGACGTGCCAGAGCCCGTGGAATCCGACGCGCGAGGGCCACGGGTCGGGGCGCCTGCGCGCGTAGACGATCGCCCCGAGCGTGTACGTCGCGCCCCCGAGCACGAGCGCCGCGAGCGAGGCCGCGGGCAGGCCCGTGACGATCGTCTTCGCGCCCAGGATGCCGCTCCAACCGAGCGCGACGTAGAGGGCGACGGTGATCCAGCGCGGCGCGAAGGGGCGGAAGACCTTCAGCGCCACACCCGCCAGCGCGAGCGCCCACACGAGCGTGAGGAGCCAGCGCGCCGCTACCCCCGGCAGCGCCACGAGGCAGAAGGGCGTGTACGTGCCCGCGATGAAGAAGTAGATCGCGACGTGGTCGAGCCGCCGCGTCCAGCCCGCCTCGCTGCGCACGACGTGGTGGAGCGCGCTGGAGGCGAGCATGAGCACGAGCGTGGCGCCGTAGACGAGCATCGCCGCGACCGCGAGCGGGCCGGAGACGCGCGAGGTCAGCAGCGCGGCGCCCACGAGGCCCAGCCCCGCGCCCAGCGCGTGCGTCCAGAACGAGAACGCCTCCTCGCGCGCGACGGGCACGCGGCAGGCTCGCGCCGTGGGCGCATCACGCTTGCGAAGCGCGCCACAGCCCCACGCCGCGCAGCGCGCCCGCGAGCGCCAGCACGAGGACGAGCGCGCCCAGCGCCATGAGCATCGGCGTGCCCGTGGTCAGGAACGCGAGCGAGGCGAGCGCGGCGAGCAGCGCGCCAAGCTCGGCCGTCGCGACGAACGGGCGTCCGGCGCGCGGCGCCGCCAGCAGGCTCAACGCGAACGGGATGCCCGCGACGGCCAGGAGCAGCAGGCCGAAGACGAACCAGCCCAGGTCCTCGAACCCCTGCGGCGGCTTGGCGCGCGCCCACGCGATCAGCGCCGCGGCTGCCAGGACCAGCAGGACGCCAAGCGAGAAGAGGACCCGCGAGACGAGGCCGCGCACGCGCGAGGGTGGGACGCGCGCACGCGAAAGGATTCCGGAAGGTTGGGCTTCCGCCCAACCCTGGCTTACACGCCGCGGCCTTCCTTGGCCTTGACGCGAAGCTCTTGGCTGCGGCACTTGCGGCAGCGCGTCGAGCGCATGGGGTTGCGCGCGTAGCAGTTCATGCAGATCTTCTTGACGAGGGTGCGGGCCTCCGCTTCAGCGAACTTGGCCATGGAAGGTCACCTGGGACAGCCGCGGGACGCTGGGATTCGTATAAATACGCTTGGTCGGATGGGCGCGCGATGGCCACGCTGGCGGAGCGCCGGGAGCGCGCGCGCAACCTCGCGACGCGCATCGTCTCGGGCGCCATCATGCTGGCGGGCGCGACGCTGGTCGTCTTCGCCTTCTTCCTCACGTTCTACGGTGGCGCGAGCTACCTCTTCCTCTCGGTGCTGCTGGGCGCCGCCGGCATCGGCCTGGGGCTCCTGGGCTTCTTCTTCCAGCTCGTGCCGATGCGGCTCGACGAGCTGGCCGCGCAGAAGCGCGACTACGACGCGCGCCAGGTCAAGTAGGCATGGGCGCTGGCCGGCCTAGCGCCGCGCGCGCGGAACCCAGCAGCGCACCTCGCGCCGGTATGCGTTGTAGGGCTCGCCGAACTTCGCCGCGAGGTCGCGCTCCTCCGCGGGGCGCACGAAGCGGTCCCACAGCCCCGCGCCGGCGAGCACGTACAGGATGCCCACGGGCGAGCCGAGCCCGACGACGACGGCGAGGCCCTGGCCGAGGCCCGCGACCACCATCGGATTGCGGAGGATCCGGTAGGGGCCCGCGGCGACGAGCCGGTTCGTGCCGTCGATCGGGACCGGCGTGCCCTCGCCGCGCGACGCCATGGTGAGGCCGCTCCAGAGGCCCAGCGCGCTGCACGCGAGGAAGAGCGCGACGGCGAGGACGCGCTGGCCCGGGAACGCGAAGCGCGGCACGCCCAGGCGCCCCTCGACGAAGACGATGCCCAGGGGCAGGAGCGCCAGGAAGAACGTCCAGAACGCCACGATCCAGCCCAGCGTGGCGGCGAGGTGGCGGCGCGGGTCCGCGGGGCGCGCGCGGCGGAAGACGGAAAGCAGATCTGGGCTGGCGTCGAGGGCGAAGAACGCGGCGAACGTCGCGGCCGGCACCATGAGGAGGACGGCGAGCCAGCCCCCGTCGCGCAGCGCGGCCCACGCGAGCACGTACGCGGCGGCGTACACGGTGGCGCCGGCGCTGGCCCACGCGAGCGGCGGGCCCCAGCGGTGGCCGGCCCAGAGCGTGAGCGCGGCCGCGAGGGCGAGCGCGCACGACGCCGCGTCCGGCAGCAGGAACGCCAGGAGGTCGAGGTCGTCGGCGCCCGCGGGCCGGAACGCGCCGCGCCACGCGGGATGGGCGAGGAGCGCGATCCACCACGCCGCCGTGGCGAGCGCTTGCGCCGCGAAGAAGACGGGCGCGCCGCGCGTGCCGGAGAACGAGCGCATCGTGGGTGCAGGCGGGCGCATCAGGCCGCAAGGGCCTTCGCCAAGCGTCCGGCGCGCTCGCGGACCTGGATGTTGGGGTGGCCGCGCATCGGCGCGACGGCGGGGCCCAGCTCCGCGCGCGCCTCCAGCGTCAGGTGCGGCAGCAGCCCTTCGATGGCGGCGAGGATCTCGCGCGCCTCCTGCGCCGCGCGCGGGCTCTTGGCCTGGCCCAGGGCGTGGGCAAGCTGGTGCGCGGCGTCGCCGGCGCGCTCGGGCATCTCGGCGCCGATGCGGCCCAGCGCGCGGGCGGCCTCCTCGCGCAGCGCGGGGCGCTTGGCGTGATCGAGGACGTCCCGGATGAGCGGAAGCGCGAGCGCGGCCTCGGGGCGGGCCAGGTGCGCGATGGAGGCGAGCGCGCTCAGGGCGCTGGCCTGCGCGTCGGGCTCGGACGCGCCGAGCGCCTCGATGATCGGCTGGGCGTAGGGCGCGACGAGCTGGGGCTTGCCGCGCGCGATCTCCTCGAAGGCGCGCAGCGTGGAGACGCGGACCGACGAGAGCGGGTCCTTCAGCAGCGGCGCGACCTTGGCGAGGCGGCCGCCGTCCTCCTTGAGCGCCTGCGCCAGCGCCTTGGCCGACAGCTTGGAGCCGGAAGCCAGGCGCTCGCGCCACAGGGCGCCGAAGTCTTCGGGTGGAGCCGGCACGGGACTCGGCTCTCTGGCCGCCCCGTTAAGCCCGTTTCGGGAGGGACGGGCGGTCCCTGTGGCTCAGCTGGGCTTGCGGGGCGCGTGCATCGCGCGCATGATGTCCTGGACGCGCAGCCACCGGTTGCAGCGCGAGCAGTTCATCCCGCCCGCGCGCGAGAGCGGCACCAGCGCCGTCGCGTTGGGCGCCGCGCACGAGGGGCAGACGAACGGGACCAGGACGGGGGGCTTCGGCAACGCAAGCTCCGACATACACCATAGGCGGAGATTTCGGGGTCCGTACTATATGAAGGAGGTGGACTCCCTTAGCACGGTCGCCTCAGCCCTTCTTCTGCAGCACGCGCACGTTGTCGCCGCGGACCGTCACGGGGATGGGGACCATCGCCTCGAAGAGCTCGACGGTGATCTCCTCCTTGGCCTGGTCGATGCGCTGCACGCGGGCGCGCTCGCCCTTGAAGGGGCCCGCGACGAGCTCGACGATGTCGCCTTCCGCGATGCCGGCCACGGCGGGCTTGGGCGTCAGGAAGTGCTCGACCTCGGAGAGCGCCGTCTCGCCGGCCACGAGGCCGCGCGCGTGCGGGACGCCCTTGATGAGCTTCTCGAGCGCGTCGCGGTCGTACGCCTCGAGCAGCACGTAGCCGCGAAGCTCAGGAGGCGAGAGGACGGCCACGACGCCGACCTTGTGCTTCTTGGCCTTGTAGGCGATCGTGTCGCCCACGGCCTTCTCCTGGTTGATGGTGGTCTTGAGCGCGTAGATCCCCGACTTCATTTCGTCGGTGATGGTGACGGTGGGCAGGTCGTCGGGGTTGCTCTTGGCCTTCGCCATGATGACACACGCTCCTGCGGCTTCGCCCGGGATGGGGAAACCTAAGGCAGAATTGAGGCGGGCAATGGGAGGCTGGTATTTGGAGGTTTGGAAGGCCCCAAGGCCCCGCGGCGTCGTTTCGGCTCGCCCTGCGACGCCCTCAAGCTCACGAGCGGCTGCATGCCCGCCATGGGGTTCTGGACCTACATCCTGCGGCTCCGCGGTGGCCGGCGCTACGTCGGGTTCTCCTCACGGCCCAAGTCGCGCATCCGCAGCCATTTCCGCGGGAAGGGCGCGTCGTTCACGAAGCGTTGGCGGCCCGCGGGCGTCATCAGCGTGTTCCGCCACAAGACGAAGTCCAAGGCGAAGCGAGCCGAGAGGTCCGCCTACCGCAGCACCTCCAGGCGCTTCGGCAGGTCGCGCGTGCGCGGCGCGGGCCACACGCGGCGCTGGTGATCTCAGAAGAGGTCCGAGTTCCCGCGGCGCTTCCCGTCGCGGGCGTAGAGGATCGAGCAGTCGCACGTGCAGGAGGACTCGGTGGCGCACATGAGGCGAAGAGGCGACGCGAACAATCATGAACGTTGCCAAGGCGCCCGCGACGGTTTTCCTCCACATCGCTGATCCGGCGCGACGCGCTTCGGCGTGGCGTGCGAGCCATCCTCCTCACCGTCCTGATCCTGGCCGCCGCGGTCACCGTCCTCCCCTCCGCTTCCGCCGCCGACTGCGTCCCCGCGGGCGGCCCGGTCGCCCTCTGCACCTACACGGGCCCGCAAGGCACGCCCTGCTTCTACGTCTCGCACGGTGGCGCCGAGGCCGAGCTGAACGTCATCTGCCTGGCCCCATAGGGCCGTCTCCGGGCGATACGCTCTGCGCAAAACGCGCTTCCCTGCGAGGGGTTCTGCCGTCGCGGAGTGAGGAGCCTCTTGCATTCGGCCGCACGTCTTTGGATCGCGTTCACCATCGTCTCCGCCTTGGTCGTCCCCGTGCTGGGCCTCGCCGGGAGCGTCGCCTCGCAGCCCGTCTTCCACCTCACGCAGGTGGATGCCGAGCGCGACGGCACCGAGCCTTCCCTGCGCTTCGGGCCCGACGGCACCGTGTTCGTCGCGGCGCCCTGCGGCCTGGACAACACCGACTGCAAGTCGGGCTGGCTCTGGTCGAGCGCCGACGAGGGCGCCACGTTCCAGCGCCGCGACGACCTCGCGGTCGGGCACCTGCGCGGCGCGGCGGTGGGCAGCGGCGACTCCGAGATCGCGGTCACCTCGGACGGACGCCTGCTCTACGCGGACCTCTGGGGCGGCGACGTCTCCGTCTCGGCCTCCGACGACCACGGCGCGACGTGGGCCAGCACGATGCCCGTCTCGGGCCCCGTGGGCGCCGACCGCCAGTGGATGGAGACGGACGGCAACGACGTCTACGTCACCTACCAGGCCGCGCAGGGGCTCTTCGTGTTCCCCTACGTCGCGGGCGTCTACGTCGCCAAGAGCACCGACGGCGGCCTCACGTTCCCGCAGGTCAGCCTCGCGGCGCTGCGCGACGACCCGACGAACGGCTGGCACTCGGGCATCGAGGGCAACCTCGTCGTGGGCCCCGACCACGCGGTCTACATGCTGATCCCGCAAAGCGGGTCGGACGTCAACCTCGGCGCCGCCCACTCCGCGGCCTACCGCCTTGCGCTGGCGAAGTCGACCGACGGCGGCCTCACGTGGGCCCTCACCACCGTCGCGGACCGCGACGACTACCCGGCGTTCAACTTCCCCGTGCTCGCGCAGGACGCGGCGGGCAACCTGTACGCCGCGTGGGGCGAGGCGCGTTATGATGGCGCGGGCAACTACCTGGGCGGCGACATCCTGGTCTCGCACAGCGCCGACGGCGGCGCGACGTGGAGCCCCGTGCAGACCGTCGTCACGAGCCAAGGCAGCGCGGAGCTTCCGTGGATCGCGGCGGGCGGCGCGGGCAAGCTCGCCATCGGCTACTACGGCACCGACGCGCCCTACACAGCGCGCGACTATGATGGCACCGACGGCGCGGATGACGCGGCCTACTACGCGCGCGTCGCGTGGACGCAGGACGGCCTCGCGGCGAGCCCGACGTGGACGATCACCGACGTCGACCCGACGCCCGTCGCGCACGGCGACCTCGCGCGCCAGCTCTTCGACTTCGTCACCGTGCGCGTCGATGCCGCGGGCCACCTGGGCTTCGTCTACGCGCGCTCCGTCGACGGCACGCCCGACACGAGCTACGGCTTCTACTCCAGCAGCGCGTTCGCCACGGCGCAATCCGGCCTGGACACGGTCCAGTCCGCCTCGCCCCTCGGGCCCATCGTGGGCTTCAACTCGCTCTGGTTCAAGCCGGCGATCTACGCGCACCAGACGGACGGGCCGACGTTCGGCTGACGAATGGAAGACGGGAAGAAGCGAAGACGGGAACTGGGGAACAAGGGGTCCCTGCTTCCCCAGTTCCCGTCTTCGCCTCTTCCCCAGTTCCCTTTCGAGGCTCAGATCACGAAGTCGACGTCCGCGATGTCACCCGGCTTCCGGGAGGTCCGCGGGTCCTTGATGAGCTTGGGTGCCGAGGGCGTGAGCCCGTAGATCTGCTTCGACTTCACGCCGGTCACGACGAGCATCACGCGGATCGTGCGCCCCTGCGCGGGGTTCACGCTGGCGCCCCAGATGATGCGGCAGTCGGGGCCGACGCGCTCGTGGACGGTCTGCACGACCTCCTGCGCCTCGGCGAGCGTCATGTCGTTTCCGCCGACGACCTCGACGAGGCAGCCGGAGGCGTGGCTGATATCAACGTCGAGCAGCGGCGAGGACAGCGCTTCGTCGACCGCGGCGCGGGCGCGCGACTCGGTGTCGCTCTCGCCCAGGCCGATCATGGCGACGCCGCCCTTCTTCATGATCGTGTTGAGGTCCGCGAAGTCGAGGTTCACGAGGCCGGGCTTCGTGATCATCTCGGTGAGGCCGCGGATGCTGCGGATGAGGATCTCGTCGGCCACGCGGAACGCGGCCTGGAGCGGCAGGTTCGGCGCGATCTCCAGGAGCTTGTCGTTGGGGATGACGATGGTCGTGTCGGCCGCCTCGCGCAGGCGAGCCAGGCCGGCCTCGGCGTTCTCCATGCGGACGGCGCCCTCGACCTTGAACGGCATCGTCACGACGGCGATGGTCAGCGCGCCGGACTCCTTGGCGATCTTCGCGACGACGGGCGCGCTGCCCGTGCCGGTGCCGCCGCCCATGCCGGCGGTGATGAAGACCATGTCCGCGCCTTCGAGCTGCTTCTTGATCTCCGTCTCGGCTTCCAGCGCGCTTTTCTCGCCGATCTGCGGCAGCGCGCCAGCGCCCAGGCCGCGCGTCGTGGCCTTGCCGATGAGGACCTTCGTGGGGACCTTGATGTTGAGCAGGTGCTGCGCGTCGGTGTTGAGCGCGACCATGTCGCACCCTTCGAGGCTCGCGGCCATCAGGCGCACGATCGTGTTGCTGCCACCCCCGCCGCAGCCCAACACCTTGATCTTGGTCGAGAGGCCGCCCAGCAGCGAGGCCAGCTCGTCATCGCTCGTGCCGCCGCCCTGCGGGGCGGCCGGAGGCTGCGCCTTGGGCTGGGGCTCGGGGCGGTAGAGCTGCGCGCTGGGAGAAGGAGCGAGAGGCACGCGCGTCTCCTGGTTGGCGCGCGCGATGGCGTCTTGGATCAAGGACTTCAAGGT
>JAXDQU010000039.1:0-45109 GCA_034667685.1 Thermoplasmata archaeon
CGCGGATTCCGGGATTCGCGGTGTTGGGAAAGGAGCGCCCGGACACCACCCTTTTTGCGCATGGCCCGGCATCGCCGCCGCATGGGCGTAGACCTCTCCGACGTCGTGCCGAAGACGGCGCGGAAGCTGGAGGACTTCCAGGGCAAGACCATCGCCATCGACGCCCACAACGCCATCTACCAATTCCTGAGCAGCATCCGTCAGCCCGACGGCACGCCGCTGAAGGACAAGCAGGGCCGGATCACGAGCCATCTCTCGGGGCTGCTCTACCGCACCGCGAACCTCGCGGAGAGCGGCATCCGGCCCGTGTACGTCTTCGACGGCAAGCCGCCCGAGCTGAAGCGCGCCACCATCGACGAGCGCATCGAGCGCAAGGAGAAGGCGCAGGCCGAGATGGAGCAGGCGCTCGCGGAGGGGGACGAGGAGCGCGCGCGCACCAAGGCGCAGCAGACGAGCTATCTCTCGCACGACATGGTGGGCGAGTCCAAGGCGCTCCTCGACGCGCTGGGCATCCCGTGGGTGCAGGCGCCCGGAGAAGGCGAGGCGCAGGCCGCGCACATGGCCGCGCGCGGCGACGTGTGGGCCGCCTCGTCGCAGGACTTCGACTCGTTGTTGTTCGGCGCGCCGCGCCTCGTGCGCAACCTCGCCGTGACGGGCAAGCGCAAGCTCCCTGGCAAGAGCATCTGGGTCGACGTGGAGCCCGAGCTGATCGAGCTCGAAGCGGTCCTCGGCGCGTTGGGCCTCTCGCGCCAGCAGCTCGTCGAGGCCGGCATCCTCGTGGGCACGGACTTCGACGCGGGCGTCAAGGGCGTCGGGCCCAAGCGCGCGGTGAAGCTCATCAAGGACAAGGGGAACCTCACCGACGTCCTGCAGCAGCTCGAGGCCGACGTGCCCGAGGCGGAGCAGATCCGCGAGATCTTCCTGAAGCCGAACGTCACGGACACCTACAGCGTCGCGTTCAAGACCGCCGACGAGGCCGCGGTGCGCGACATCCTCGTCAAGCAGCACGACTTCGGCGAGGAGCGCGTGAAGGCGACCTTTCCTCGGTACGCCAAGCTCCACGAGGCGATGAAGCAGAGAAGCCTCGACGCGTTCTTCGGCTAGGCCGGCGTCTCCACGTGCTTCGCCAGCCAGCGCGGCGGCGCGTAGGCCCACGAGATGGAGAGGCCCGACATCAGGCCCAGCACGAGAGGGACGGCCGCGGCGATCCCGCCGTCGCGCAGCACGATGCTCAGGCTCCACGCGACGGTGGCGAGGGCGACGAGCGCGATGCGGAGCCGGTGGCCGACGCTGGGCGCCTGCCGCAGGAGCGCGAGGTAGGTCGTGCCGCCGACGAGCGGCGGGATCACGAGGAGGAGCGCGACGGCGAAGGCGCCCATCAGCGGCGTGGCGAAGACGAGCGATGTGCGCCACGGCTGGACGTCGACGCCCACCGGCGCGCCGCGCGTGACCAGGAAGAGGAGGACCGCGTAGTACGCCGCATAGAATGCGGCGAGCGGCGCCATGAGCCTGCGCTGGCCGGTGAGCACGTACGCCAGGTAGTACATCAGCCCCCAGAGGCCGATGCAGATGGCGATGATCTGCATGTAACGCAGCGCGACGAAGACCGCGAACGGATCGGCGCCCAGCGCCGCCATGAGGTCCTGCGAGGCGCCGGCGAGCGCGTAGACGGCGACGCCGATCCACCAGACGGCGAAGAGCAGCAGCGCGTTGCGCGCCTCCGCCTCGCCCACCCTGCGCTCCAGGAGGTTGAGCCCCGCCGCGAGGAAAAGGCCCGAGGCGACCGAAGCCGCGCATGAGCTCAGGACGAGGCTCAGGTCCGCCACGAGCTTGCTCCCTGCCGGGCGCCCCTATTTTGGCGTGTCGCGAATCCGCCCCCGAGGCTTTTTATACGGGCCTCCTGTCCCCGGCTGAGCACCATGGCCACGACGATGAGCACCGAGGTCCTCGTGATCGGCGCCGGCCCCGGAGGGTACGTGGCGGCGATCCGCGCGGCGCAGCTTGGGAAGAAGGTCCTCTGCGTCGAGAAGGAGAAGCTGGGCGGCGTGTGCCTCAACGTGGGCTGCATCCCGAGCAAGGCGCTCATCCACGCCGCGAAGGAGTGGCGCGCGCTCCACGGCGAGGCCGCGGAGATCGGCATCGAGGTCACGGGCGCGCGCATCGACTTCAAGAAGACGCAGGAGTGGAAGCGCGGCGTCACCAACGGCCTCACCAACGGCATCGGCCAGCTCTTCAAGGCCAACAAGGTCGAGCCGCTCTTCGGGACGGCGACGTTCACCGGCCCGAACGCGGTCAACGTCAAGACCGCCAATGGTGATATCACCGTCCAGTTCCAGCAGTGCATCGTGGCGACCGGCAGCCGCCCCATCCAGATCCCCGGCTTCGCCTTCGACGGCCAGAAGGTCATCGACTCGACGGGCGCGCTGGACCTTGATATCATCCCGAAGGACCTCGTCGTCATCGGCGGCGGGTTCATCGGCCTGGAGATCGGCGCCGCGTACGCCGCGCTGGGCAGCAAGGTCACGGTCGTCGAGATGATGGACCAGCTCCTGCCCGGCCAGGACCCCGAGATCGTGAAGGTCGTCGAGCGCCGCCTCAAGAAGGACGGCGTGTCGGTCTTCACGAAGGCGAAGGCCAAGGGCTTCGACGGCAAGGACGTGACGTTCGAGGTCGACGGCAAGGAGCAGAAGGTCCCCGCCGACAAGGTGCTCGTGGCCGTCGGCCGCCGCCCCAACACCGACGCGCTCGCGCTCGACAAGGCCGGCGTGAAGGTCGGCGAGAAGGGCCTGATCCCGATCAACGACAAGGCGCAGACCAACGTGCCGGGCATCTACGCCATCGGTGATATCACCGCGGGCCCCGCGCTCGCCCACAAGGCCAGCAAGGAGGGGCTCGTCGCGGCCGCGCACATCGCGGGCGACAAGGGCGCCGCGCTGGACTACAAGGCGCTGCCGTGGGCCGTCTTCGTGGAGCCCGAGATCGCCACCGTGGGCCTGACCGAGGATCAGGCGCGCGCCAAGGGCTACGAGCCCGTCGTCGCCAAGTTCCCGATGGCGGCGCTGGGCCGGGCCAAGAGCACCAACGCGACCGAGGGCTTCGTGAAGGTCGTCGCCGACAGGAAGACCGACCTCCTGCTGGGCGTCCACGTCGTGGGCGCCGAGGCGAGCAACGTCATCGGCGAGGCGGCGCTCGCCATCGAGATGGGCGCCACCGCGCGCGACCTCGCGCTGACCATCCACACGCACCCGACGTTCCCCGAAGCGCTGATGGAAGCGGCCGAGGGGATCCATGGCGCGATGATCCACGCGGCGAACCTGCCGCCGCGCGCGCCGCGGTAGGCGCAGCGTTCATGTTCCCTCCGCCCATGGAGCGCGGAGGACCGGCATGACGAACCCACCCGTCCACATCTGCGGCCGCGCCGTCGAGGGAGCCAGGCACATCTGCGCGTTCGTGCACTCGCGCGACGAGGAGTACGCCATCATGGCGCCCTACGTCAAGGAGGCCACGCGGCAGAACGAGCGCGTCGTGCAGATCATCAACGAGGACCTTCGCGCGGACCACAAGGCGCGCATGGCGAAGGCCGGCGTCGACGTCGAGAAGGCGGAGGCGTCGGGCCAGCTTTCCATCCTGCGCTGGGAGGACGCGTACCTCCAGGGCGGCTACTTCGACCACGACCGGATGCTCAACATGCTCCAGACGGCGATCCGCGAGCGCAAGGAGCTGGGCTACCCGCAGATGCGCGCCATGGCGAACATGGACTGGGCCCTGCGCGGCGCCCCGGGCACCGAGCACCTGCTGGAGTACGAGGCGCGCGCCAACTTCGTGAGCCGCACGACGAACGACGTGTTCCTGTGCTTCTACGACCTCAACAAGTTCCCCGCGAGCACGGTCGTCGACGTCATGCGCACGCACCCCGCCGTCATCATCGGCGGCGTCTACCACGAGAACCCGTACTACGTCGAGCCGGAGACGCTCCTCGAAGAGCTTGTCGCCCGGGGCAAGGCGAAGCGCGCGTGACGCGCAGCCTCGGCGCCGACCCGATGCTCGCGGACGTCGTCGCCTTCACCTCGCTCCCCGGCCTCTGGGTGGGGCAGAGCCTCGATCGGGTCGCGCTCAGCCTCGCGCAGTCGCTGGAGCGCACCGTCCACGCCCGCGCCGTCGCGGTGCTCCTCGTGACGGAGGCGGGCACCGTCGAGCGCCGCGCGGGAGAGTCCGTCCTGCTCGACGACGCCGTGGAGCGCTGGCGCCGCAACGAGCCCATCGAGGACGCGCTGCGCTGCGACGTGGGCCCGATGGGCGCGCGCGGCGCGATCCTCCTCCACCCGGCCTCGTACGCGCCCGAGAAGCTCCACCTGGCGCGGCTGGCCGCGAACCTCGCCGACACCGCGCTGCGCGAGGCCGCGCTGGACCACCAGGTGGCGGCCACGCGCGAGACGATCCAGCGCCTCGAGAAGGCGAGCATGCTGGGCCAGCTCGTCAGCGGCGTCGCGCACGAGCTTCGCACGCCGCTCACCTACGCGGGCAACAACCTCTACCTCCTTCAGGGGCACCTCGCGCGGCTCGACATCCCGCCGGCGAGCCGCGAGCGCATCCAGGAGATCCTCGCGGAGGTCGCCTCCGCCCACGAGCGGATCGAGCGCACCGTCGGCACGCTCCGCCGTCTCAACGGCGCGCGCCGCGCCGTGCGGGACGAGGTGCTCCTGAAGGACGTCGTCGCGGAGGCGGCCCGGCTCTTCTCGCTCACGAGCGTGGGCGCGGTCGACGTGCGCGCCGAGTTGGACGGCGAGGACGCGACGCTCGCGGACCCGATCGAGGTCCAGCAGGTCGCGCTCAACCTCCTCCAGAACGCCCGCGACGCGAGCCCGCCCGGGGGCCGGATCCGGCTGCGGACGTGGACCGACGCGGACGGGGCGCACCTGCTCGTGGAGGACGAGGGGCCCGGCATCCCGCCCGACGTGCGGGCCCGCATGTTCGAGCCCTTCTTCTCGACCAAGCCGCAGGGCACGGGCATCGGCCTCTCCGTCGTGCGCCGCATCGCCGAGACGCACGGCGCGTCGATCCGCGTCTCCGACCGGGCGCCCCGCGGCGCGCGCGTGGAGGTCGTGTTCCCCCTCGCGCGGGTTCCGGCCGCCGCGCCGCCCGCCGCCGCGCCCTCCGCCTAGGCACCGTTCCCTCGACGTACCAGAACGCACTCACGATGCCCAGGGCAGCGCGGGGCGCATGGAAGCCCTCCTCGCGGCGCCGCGCCCGGTCGCGCCGCCCGCGGTCCTCGACCTGCCGCCCGTCCTCGACACGCCCCTGGGCCAGCGCCTCGTCGAGCGCCTGGCCCGCGTGCCGGCGTTCGACTGGTGCCACTGGGGTGAGGTCCTCGCCGGCGTCCGGCTCGCCGAGGCGGCGCCCGCTCTCCGCTTCGCGCAGGAGGGCCCCACGCGCGTCCGCCTCGCGGGCGACGACGAGGCCGAGGTCTGCGTCATCGGGCTGCTGCCGGGCCAGACGCTCGCGCACGCCGCGCACGGCCAGAGCGAGGGCATCCTGCACCTTCTCGCGGGGCAGGGGCGCTGCGAGGGAAACCGGCTCTGGGGCGGCGACCAGCTCGCGATCGCGCCCGAGCAGCGGCGCGACGTGACCAACGACGGGCCCGGCGTCCTCGTGGCGATCGCGCTCTACGCGCCGCGGCTCGGGGCGTAGGCCGGGAACGAGAGCACGAAGCGCGTCCCCTGGTCCGGCGCGCTCCGGCAGACCATGCTCGCGCCGTGCGCCTCGACGATGCGCCGGACGATGGCGAGGCCGAGGCCGGGCGCCCCGGGCTTGGTGGTGTAGAACTCCTCGTACATCCGCGCCTGCACGTCGGGCGTCATGCCGATGCCGTCGTCCTCGACGAGCAGCAGCACGCGGTCCGCCTCGTGGCTCGTCGCGACGCGCAGCGTCCCCTCCGGCCCGATGGCCTGCGCGCCGTTCTCCAGGATGTGGAGCGCGGCCTGCTGCACGTGGACGCGCGCCGCGCGGATCGGCGGCGTGGGCGCGAGCGCGGCCTCCAGGCGCACGGCGGGATGCGCGGCGCGGAAGAGCGCCAGCGCCTCGTCGATGGCCTCGGGCAGCGCGACCAGCTCGCGCGGCGCGTCCACGCGCGCGAAGCGCTGCAGCCCTTCGACGAGGTGCGCGATCTGCGCCATGCCGTCCTGCGCCGCGGCGAGGTGGCCCGGCAGGTCGGCAAGCTCCGCGCTCAGCGAGCCCGCGCGCTCCAGGCGGCGCGCGATCATGGCGAGGTGGTTGGCCGTGACCGAGAGTGGCGTGCGGATCTCGTGGGCGACGCCCGTCGCCAACGTCCCCAACGCCGCGGCGCGCTCGCTCTGCGCGAGCAACGCCTCCAACCGATTCGCCGCCATCCGGGCTCCGGCTAACGTCGTGGGGCCCATAGCCCTGCCGGCGCCGCCACCAACATGATGCCCGTACAGCGGGATGGTTGCGCGTGGGCAGCGCGCGGGCCCTGGAGTCGTGGGGGAAGCACGGCCGCTTCTCGTATCGTGGCAACGTGAAGAACGGGACACGGATCATCCTCAGCCGCGAGAAGCACGTCGTCCTCGACGCCGAGACGTGGGCGAGGCTTCTCGCGCACTTCGCGCGCCGCACCGTGCCCATCGGCCTCTCGCGCCACCCGCCGCGCGACTCGCTGGGAGGCTGGCTCCAGGGGCGCGCGCAGGGCGAGGTGCTCGCGGCCTACGCCGGACCGATCCTCGTGCGCGAGGGGTACGCGCGGAGGCTGGACGACGAGATTCGGATCGAGGCGGAGCCCGATCCTTTGGGCTAGGGGCTCTGGACTCAGGACTCTGGGCTCCGGAGCCCAGAGTCCTGAGCCCAGAGCCCTAGCCCCGATCACGACCGGACGCGCCCGAGCGCGATGCCCGCATGCGCCGCGGCCTTCTGGTGCGTGGCGACCTGGGCCTGCATGACGTGGGGCGGCGCGGCGTCGAAGACGGCGCCGCACAGGAGGCAGCGGAGGGGGCTCATGCGGCGAACGGCGACCTCAGGGGTCAAGGCCTTGCGGGTCCATCCGAAGGGCCGCTTCGGAGGACAAGCGTGATGGCGGATCCGCAGGATGGCGCGTCGTGCACCCCAACGCCGAGACGATCCGGCGCTTCTACGCCTGCTTCGCGGCGCGCGACGCGGAGGGCATGGCGGCGTGCTACGGGACGGAGGTCGTCTTCCGGGATCCGGTGTTTGGCGAGCTACGGGGTCGGCGCGCGGGCGACATGTGGCGGATGCTCGCGGGGCGCGCCGTGGACCTGAAGGTCGACGTCTCGGGCGTGGAGGCCGACGACGCGCGAGGCAAGGCGCGCTGGGTCGCCACGTACAAGTTCGGCCCGAAGGCGCGTCCCGTCCGCAACGTCATCGACGCGCGCTTCGCGTTCCACGACGGGCTCATCGTGCGCCACGAGGACTCGTTCGACTTCTGGCGCTGGTCCGCGCAGGCGCTCGGGCCCGCCGGCTCGCTGCTGGGCTGGACGCCCATGCTCCAGGCGCGCGTGCGCCGGAACGCTCTCGGCGGTCTGGATCGGTTTCAGCGCGGGGCCGCTCAACACGAAGCCACGAAGGCACGAAGCCACCAAGGCTCCTGAGACTTCGTGCTCTTCGTGGCTTCGTGCCTTCGTGTTCCGGCGGCCGGGAATCAAGAAAGCCGACGGCTGACGACCTTCTCCAGGATCGCCACCGCGTCGTCGACCTGCTGCCCCGTCACGATCAACGGCGGCGCGAGGCGGAGCACGTGGTCGCCGATGGCGTTGACCAGGAGGCCCGCCGCTTCCGCGTCGACCTTCACCTGCTTGGCGATCGGCTGCTCCAGCTCGACGCCCACGAGCAGGCCCAGGCCGCGCGTCTCCTTGACGCCGGGCACGCGCGCCTTGACCTGGGTGCGCAGGTAGTCGCCCTGCACGCTGGCGTTGTCGAGCAGGCGCTCGCGCTGGAGGACGTCGAGCGTGGCGAGCCCGGCCGCGGCGCCAAGCGGGTTGCCGCCGAACGTCGAGCCGTGGTCGCCGGGGTGGAGCAGCGCGGCGGCGCGTGCGTTGAGCAGCGCGGCGCCCACCGGGAAGCCCGACGCGATGCCCTTGGCGAGCGTGGTGATGTCAGGGCGGACGCCGAAGTGCTGCGAGGCCAGGAACTTGCCCGTGCGGCCCACGCCGGTCTGCACCTCGTCGGCGACGAGCAGCGCGTCGTTCAGCATGCAGAGGCGCTGGACGGCCTGCACGAACTCGGGCTTGAGCGCGCGCACGCCGCCCTCGCCCTGCACGAATTCCAGGAACACGGCGGCGACGGGCTGGCGCGCGAACGCCATCTCCAGCGCCACGATATCATTCGCCGGGACGTGGACGATGCCCTCGGGCAGCGGGCCGAAGTCCTTCTGGTACTTGGGCTGGCCCGTGAGCGTGACGGTCGCGGTGGTGCGGCCGTGGAAGCTCTGGTCCAGCGCGATCACGACGGCCTCGGGGTGGGCCTTGGCGTGCGCGTGGCGGCGCGCGATCTTCAGCGCGGCCTCGTTGGCCTCCGCGCCGCTGTTGCAGAAGAACGCGCGGTCGTAGCCGGTGATGGCCGTGAGCCGCTCCGCGAAGCGCATGACGTTCTCCGTGGCGTAGAGGTTGCTGACGTGCATCAGCTTCTGCGCCTGGCGCGAGATCGCCGCGACGACCTCGGGGTGCGCGTGGCCGGTGCTGCACACGGCGATGCCCGCGATGAAGTCGAGGTAGCGCTTGCCCTGCGCGTCGAAGAGATAGCACCCTTCGCCGCGGTCGATCTGGAGCGTGGGCGTGGCGTACGTCGGCGCGAGCGCGCGCTCCCAGCGCGTCTTGAGGTCCACGGCTCAGGCCTCCGTGAAGAGCGTGCCGGCGTCGTGGCCTTCGGCGAGAAGCGTGAGCCCGGGCTCGTCGAGCACGCGCACGCGGGAGACGCCGGCGGCGAGCGCGTCGAGCGCTCCGCGGATCTTGGGGATCATGCCTCCGGAAGCCACGCCGTCGTGGATGAGCGCTTCGGCTCCCGCGCGGGTCAGGACGTCGATCGGCTTGCCCGTCGCGCCGCGCACCGCGGGCACGTCGGTCAGGAGCAGCAGGTCGTGCGCCTTGAGCGCGACGGCGACGGCGCTGGCGACCTCGTCCGCGTTGCAGTTGAGCGGCCCGTGCGCGTCGACCGCGATCGGTCCCACCACGGGGGTGACGCCGTTGAACGCGAGGTGGCGCAGCAGGTCGGCGTTGACGTCCGTGACGGTGCCGACGCGGCCGAGCTGCGCGTCCTTGACGACGCCGCGCGTCGTGGCCGCGTCGCGTCCCGAGAGCGAGACGGCGGGCGAGCCCGCGACGGTCAGCGCGTGGGCGAGCGTCTTCCCGACGTGGGCGAAGACGGGCTCCGCGATCTCCAGCGTCTTCTCGTCCGTGACGCGCAGGCCGTGGACGAAGCGCGCCTCGATGCCCGCGGCGGCGAGCGCGCTCGTGACCTGGGCCCCGCCGCCGTGGACGACGACGAGGCGGCGCCCGGAGGCGCGCAGCGCGGAGAGGCGTTCGGCGAGGGCGGCCATGCCCGAGGGCGTCTCGATGCTGCGGCCGCCGAGCTTGACGACGGTGAGTCCAGGGTTGTGTGCCATGATATCAGATCAGGTGGTGTAGTCGGCGTTGATCTTGACGTAGTTGTAGCTGAAGTCGCAGCCCCACGCGGTGGCGCTGTGCTCGCCGTCGTGCAGGTCCACGGTGAAGACGACGTGGTCCTTGTCGACGATCCTGCGCAGGCCGTCCTTGTCGAGCGTCTCGCACGGCTCGCCCGCCTTCAGCACCCAGGCCGCGCCCGCGGCGCTCTTGACCTGGATGTCGACCTTGGCGGGATCGAACTCCGCGCCGCTGTAGCCCACCGCCGCGAGGATGCGCCCCCAGTTCGGATCGCGCCCGAAGACGGCGGTCTTGACGAGGGGGCTCTTCGTGACGCTGCGGGCCGCGAAGCGCGCGTCCTCCAGCGAGCGGGCGTTCTCGATGCGGACCTCCAGCAGCGTCGTTGCCCCTTCTCCGTCGCGCGCGATCTTCTTGGCGAGCGTCTCGCACACGAGGTGCAGCGCCTCCTTGAAGTTCTGATAGCCCTTGCCGCGCGTGATCGTCGGGTTCCCGGCCGCGCCGTTGGCGAGCACCGCGACCATGTCGTTGGTCGACGTGTCGCCGTCCACGCTGATCATGTTGAACGTGGCGTTGGCGCACTCGCGCAGCGCGGTCTGGAGCGCGTCGGCGTCCACGGCCGCGTCGGTGACGATCCACGAGAGCATCGTCGCCATGTTGGGGTGGATCATGCCGCTGCCCTTGGCGACGCCGCCCACGCGCACGACGGTGCCGTTGACCTCGGCCTCGACGAGGACCTCCTTGGGCACGAGGTCCGTGGTCATCATGGCCTGCGCGACGTTGCCGGGCTCGGCCGCGTCCAGCGTGCCCACGCAGTTCTTGATGCCCTCGGTCACGATGTCCATGGGCAGGTGGCGGCCGATGACGCCCGTGCTCGCGACGATGACCTCCTCGGGCTTGAGGTTCAGGCACGCGGCGGCGACGCGCTGCATCTCGTAGGCGTCGCGCAGGCCCTGCTCGCCCGTGGCGGCGTTGGCGCAGCCCGCGTTGCACACGATGGCGCGCGCGTGGCCGCTCTTGACGACCTGCTCGCTGACCAGCACCGGCGCGGCGCGGACCTTGTTGAGCGTGAACACGCCCGCCGCGGTGGTGCCGGGCTGCGCGCTGTAGATGACGCTGAGGTCCTTGCGCATGCGCTTGATGCCGGCGGCGAAGCCCTGGGCCTTGAAGCCCTTCACGAGGTGGATGCCGCCCTCGATGACGCGGGGTCCGACGCTGTGCATCAGGGACCACCGCCCAGGACGGGGAGGCCGAGCGCGCGCTCGAAGCCGCTCATGAGGTTCATGTTCTCGATGGCCTGGCCCGCGCCGCCCTTCACGAGGTTGTCGATCGCCGAGGTCACGACGTAGACGTTGCCGTTGACGTGCGGCTTGACGTGGCAGTAGTTGGTGTTGCGCACGTGCTTCGTGTCGGGCTCGAAGTCGACGACCTTGGCGAAGGGCTCGCCCGCGTAGGCCTTGTGATATCGTTCCGCCAGCTCGGCCGCGCTCAGGGCGGGGCCTTTCGCCGTCGCGTAGGCCGTGGCGAGGATGCCGCGGTTCATCGGGACGACGTGCGGCGTGAAGACGACGGGGACGCCCAGCGTCTCCGCGATCTCGGGCTGGTGGCGGTGCGTGCCGACCTTGTAGGCGAACGCGCTCTCGTTCTGCTCGGGGAAGTGGTGCGCCTCGCTGGGCTCCTTGCCCGCGCCGCTGATGCCGCTCACCGCGTCGACGATGACGTGGGGCTCCACGAGTCCCTGCTGCACGAGCGGCAGGAGCGCGAGCGCGCTGGCCGTGGGGTAGCAGCCCGGGTTCGCGACGAGCTTCGCGGCGGCGATGCGCGCGGCGTTGATCTCGGGCAGGCCGTAGACCGCGCCCTTGGCGACGGGCGCCGCGCCGTAGTGCTTCGCGGCCGCGCCGTCGCTGAGGCGGTGGTCGCCCGAGAGGTCGACGACCTTGACGCCCTGCGCGAGCAGGAGCGGGGCGAGGTCGCGCGCGACGCCGCTGGGGGTCGCGGTGAACACGAGGTCGAGGTCCGCCAGGTCGGCGGGCGCCATGCCCGTGAAGGTCTGCGGGACGAGGTGCCCGAAGGTCGGGAAGCTGGAGGCCGCGGGCTTGCCGGCCTTGGAGGCGCTGGCGAGCTTGACGACCTTGGCCTGGGGGTGCGCGAGGAGGTGGCGCAGGAGCTCGGTGCCGAGGTAGCCCGTCGCGCCCACGATGCCCACACGAAGCTGGCTCATGTCGAGCCCACTTTACGGAGTCACGGGCTTCAGCGTGACGACGGAATTGGCGGGTTTCTGGTCACACGTGTCCGATTCTAGGCAGACCAGGCGAGCTTCACGACGCCGTACGTGACGCCGTCGCTGGCGTTGAACTCGACGCGGCGGCAGCCTTCCAGGACGGTGAAGCTCGCGAAGGCGTCCCCGACGTCGCTGGAGGCGTCGCCCTCGGAGCACACCGCCCCCGTGCCGTCGACGAGGCGCCAGTGGAAGCCCACGGTGGTGAACCAGTCCTGGTCCTGCAGCTCCAGGATCGCGACGGCGCCCGTCTGCGCCGTGGGGAACCGGAAGAACCACCCGCAGTCGTCCGCGACGCTCGTGTTCGCGAGGACGCGGCCCGCATCCCCCGAGAGGACGTCGTCGGTCGTCGGCTGCGACCAGCATCCGACTTCCGCCCTCATGAGGAACTCGCGGTCCGGTTGGACGTACGCCTGGTGCTTGACGTAGTAGATCGTCTGGCTTCCCGCCGCGGCGTCGGCCTCCGGGGCCACGAGCGGAAGCAGGAGAAGGGGCGCGAGCAGCACGACGAGGCGGGCGGACACGGGGCGATCCAGGCCCTTGCGTCTCAAGACCATTGTGGCCGCGGAGTTTCCCCCCGAGGCCAATCGTCAAGTGGCGCCACTCCTTCGCCGCGCCGTGCGCGTGCACGCGACGCTGCATGGGTTCCCGGAGAAGGAGCGGGAGCTGGACCTCGCGGCCGGGGCCATCGCCGACGACGCGCCGCGCGCGTGCGGCATCCGCCCCGAGCTGGTCCTCGTGTTCCGCGACGAGAGGCCCATCGCCGGCGACGAGCCGCTGCGCGAGGGCGACCGCGTGCGCATCCTCCGCGTCGTGAGCGGGGGCGCCCGATGAGGGCGCTCCTCGCCGCGATCCTTCTGCTATCACCGCTGGCGGCGGGCGACGACGCGCTCTTCGCGCACCGGTACGTCTTCGAAGGCCGGCTCGTGGGCGCCGACGGGCTTCCGATGCCAGGCCGCCCCGTGGCGTTCACGACGGACGGCGCGGGCGGCTTCACCCACGCCTGCGGCCCGCAGCAGGACGTCACGGACGGGAACGGCGACTTCCGCTTCTGCTTCGAGCAGGGCGCGCTCGACGCGACGAAGCACGTGGGCGTGGTCGTCGACGGCATCGCCGTGACGAAGCCGATGGACACGGCCTTCCGCCGCACCGTCGTGCTGGTGCGCGACCCGAACGGCACGGGCGTCGCGCCGCCGGCGTGGAACGAGACGTTCCGCGTCGCGGGCCGGGCGCTCCACCCGGACGAGCGCGTGGTCGAGGGCGTCACGGTGTTCAACGCGCCGCTGCCCAACGTCACGGTGAACCTCACGCTCGCCACCTCCGGCGAGAACGGCTCCGTGCTCCAGGTGAGGACGGACGAGCTGGGCGACTTCGACGCGACGGTGCGGCTCCTCCACGGCACGCGCCCCGAGGACGTGCGGCTCACGGTCGAGGCGCTCGGCCAGCCGCGCCCCGCGGTCCTCGACCCCACGTTCCACCGCTCCACCGTCGGGCTCGCGCTCCGCCTGCCGAGCGAGCCGGCGGTGGCGCTCGATCTGCCCGGGACCGCGAGCGCGCCGCCCAGCCCGCTCCTCGTGATCGCGGCCGTGGCCGCGCTGGTCGCCACGATCGCCTGGGCGCGGCGCAAGCCCTCGTGATCAGAAGAGCCGGCGCTGCGGGCCCCGCGCGCGCTGCACCGGCGCCCCGGCGCGCTCGAGAAGATCCTGGAGCGCGTCGCGTCCCGCCGGAACCAATGCTCGCCGTTGCGGCCGTGGAAGCGCACGTACGCATGGTCGGCCGCGCCCGCGACGACCGCGGGGAAGCCGGGCCCGTCGACGACCACGGCGGCGGCGTTGCGCGCGTCGAGCAGCGCCAGCGCGTCCGGCTTCAACGCGCCCGCCTCGTCGTGCCACGTGCGGTTGCGGAATTCGACGGCCACGGGGAGCGGGGCGAGCGCGTCGAGCGTGGCCGCGAGCCGATCCTGCATCTCGCGCGCGTGCGTGACCGCGGGCGAAAGCTGGAGCAGCACGGCGCCCAGGCGGCCCGCCTCGCGCAGCGGCTCCGCGACCCGCGCGCGCCACGACGCGGCCAGACGCGCGCACGCCTCGGGAGGCGCGCCCGCCATCGCGTCGTGCGTCAGGTCCTGCGGCGCCTTGAGCGAAAGCTCGAACCCGGGCCGGTCGCGCGTGCGGGCGATCCAGCCCCGGAGCAAGGCGGGCGTCGGATCGCGGTAGAACGAGGCGTCGATCTCCAGCGCGGGAAAACGCTCCGCCAGGAAGCCGAGCCGCTCCGCGGGCGCCAGGCCCTTGGGGTAGACGACGCCCTCCCAGTCCTCGTAGCTCCAGCCCGAGGTCCCGACGAGGATCGGCATCGGAACGATATCAGTGGGGGATGAAGGACATGAGGTAGAAGATGAGGAAGCCCATGGCTCCCAGGATCCCCATGCCGATGGCCGAGACGACGGCGGCCTTGCGGTATTCCTCGGGCGTGGGCTTGCGCGCCATGCGGATGACGCGGCCGTACTTGCCCTTCCCGATGGTGGCGAGGCGCCCCTCGAGCTTCTCCTGCGCGTCCCACGCCTTGCCGACGAAGGACTCGCTCTCGGGCTTCTGCGTCGTGGGCGCGGCGGTGGCCATCATGGTCACTGGGCTGCCGTCAAGAAATCGTCCATCATCAACCTTTGCAACGTGGGGGCAGGAGTGCAACGCGGAGTGCCCACCTCCCGAGGTTTCAAATAGTCCCGGCGAAGTGGAGGGCCGTTTCCCTTCGGCCTAGGGAGGAAACAGCGTTGACCGAAGAACGCAAGTCGCTCTTGTACAAGCTGGAGCCGCTCATCAAGCGGTTCCCTGCCGTCACGAAGCCCGAGGGGCACGTGCACTTCCGAACGAAGCTGCTGTGGAGCTTTGCCTGTCTCCTGGCGTACTTCGTCCTCTCGAACGTGTTCATCTACGGCCTGGGCTCGGAGCTCGACGCCTTCGCGTCGTTCCGCGCCATCCTGGCCGGCCAATCGGGCTCGCTGGTGCACCTGGGCATCGGCCCCATCGTCACGGGGTCGATCATCATGCAGCTCTTCGTGGGCGCGAAGATCATCAAGCTCGACCTCCAGAACTCGGAGGACAAGGCGATCTACCAGGGCGCGCAGAAGATCCTCGTCATCGTCATGATCTTCGTCGAGGCGATCCCCCAGGTCTTCGGTTTCCTGGCGCCCGACAACATCGCCATCGCCAAGTTCGGCGTCTTCGGGGCGCGTAGCCTCATCGTGCTCCAGCTCGCCGTGGGCAGCTGGATCGTCTTCCTCATGGACGAGGTCGTCTCCAAGTGGGGCCTCGGCTCGGGCATCTCGCTCTTCATCGTGGCGGGCGTCGCGCAGTCGGTCTTCACCGGCCTCATCTCGTGGATCCCGCAGACCTCGGGCAGCCCGCTCTCGATCAGCAACCCGCCCGGCGGCGTGCTTCCCAAGACGTTCTACTTCCTGACCGCCATGAGCACGCCCCAGTTCATCGGATCAGGTGGATTCGAGAAATTGTTCATCGGCGCCAATGCCAACGACCACAATACGATCGCCGCGCTGATCGCGACGCTCACCACGTTCTTCGTGGTCGTCTACGCCGAGAGCAGCCGCATCGAGCTGCCCCTCGCCCACGGCCGCGTCCGTGGCGCGCGTGGCCGCTACCCGATCCGTCTCCTCTACGCGAGCAACATCCCGGTCATCCTGGCCGGCGCCCTGCTCGCCAACGTGAACCTCATCGGCCTCATGCTCTGGACCGGTCCCCTCCAGCACATGCCCTTCCTGGGCCACAAGACCTGGGTGGGTGGCTACCAGGACCAGAGCACGACCGCGGTGACGGGCATCGCGTACTACTTCAGCCAGGTGAACGGCCTGAGCAATTGGCTCCTGCCGTTCATCTCGCCGGCGTACCAGGGCCTCTTCCTGCAACGCGCGGCCTGGCAGATCCTTCTGCACGTGTTCGCGTACAGCGCGTTCATGATCGGCGGCTCCATCATCTTCGCGATCTTCTGGATCGAGACGACGAACATGGGCCCCGACCAGGTCGCCAAGCAGATCGAAGGCTCGGGCATGCAGATCCCCGGCTTCCGGCGCGACCCGCGCGTCACCGCGAAGATCCTCGAACGCTACATCCCGGTGGTGACCGTCATCGGTGGCGCCGCGGTGGGCATCCTGGCCGTCTTCGCCGACCTGATCGGCACCCTGGGCAACGCCTCGGGCACCGGCATCCTCCTGGCCGTCGGCATCCTCCAGCGTCTGTACGAGCAGATCGCCAAGGAGCAGGCCATGGAGATGCACCCGGTCCTCAGAGGATTCTTCGGGGAAGGCTAGCCGAACCTCTCGATCCGCCGAGCCGGGGCGGCAGTCCCCGGCCTTCGTTTTTCTTGGTTCTTCGGGCGGCGACCGGAGGTCAGGTGACCAGACACCTGGTCGCGGAGCGGCAGGTCAGGTGACTAGACACCTTCGCACCCGCCGCCCCGCGACCTGTCTAGTCACCTGACCCAACGACCTCGATCTCCTCGCCCACGAACCTCCCCTTCTCGCCATCCCACCGCGCGGAGAGGTGCCCTTCGTCAGGGGCCAGGTGCACGAGCAGGTACGACGCGCCGGGCCAGGATGCGCGCGCGGCGTCGGTCGCGGAGAGGCGCGCGGGTCCCGCGGGATGGCTGTGGTAGAAGCCGATGACCGTCAGGCCCAGCTCGTCCTCGACGTGCAGCGTGAGGCGAAGCTGCTCCTGCGGGTCGAGCTGGTACTCGCCCACCGGGCGCGGGTGCGTGTTCTTCACGGGGAAGGCGTGCACGATCTCGCGGTCGCCCTGCGCGTCCTCGCGGCCAGCGAGCAGGCCGCAGACCTCCTGCGGGGCGCCGGCGCGCGCGTGGGCGTGGACCTGCGCAAGGATGGAGGCGGGCACGCGCAGGCGGGGCACGCGCGGCAGCCGGTGGCCGCGGCCTTGATCCTTGCGGACTCGGCAGCAAGGGATCGGTTGCATCGGCGCGGGCTTGAAGGAGCTCGGGCGCGACTGCCCGGCTGCGAGAGGCCTGCTCCAACTCCCCCTTCGCAGGCTTCACGCGCAGGTTGCGGGGCGCAAGCCCCAAGTCTCCGGTGGGCTGCGCCGCCCCCCAGTTCCCCCCGCGTCAGTCGCGGCGCAGCCCTTCCCGGGACTTTCGAAGCGACTCCTTTTTGAGGGAACCGTCTGCATGCGGTCGACGTGACGACGCGCGACGCGGATCGGTTGCGGGCGCTCAAGCGGGCGCACGCGACGGCGCCTTCGGGCCCCACGCCGCGCGTCGAGGACTACATCGAGGTCGTCTACGAGTTGATCCTCGAGAAGGGGTACGCGCGCATCATCGACATCGGCGCGCACCTGCACGTCTCCTCGCCCACCGCGACCAAGATGGTGCAGCGCATGGCGGAGGAGGGGCTCGTGGTCTACGAGCGCTACCGCGGCATCGCGTTGACCGAGGCGGGCACGGAGCTTGCGAAGCGCCTCCGCGAGCGGCATGGCGTGCTCACGAGCTTCCTGCGCCTGCTTGGCGTCGACGAGGCGACGTCGCACAAGACGACGGAGGGGATCGAGCACCACCTCGACGCGGCGACGCTCGCGCGCATCGCGAAGCTGGTGGAGTACGCGCAGGCCCATCCGGAGTGGTGGGACGCGCAGAAGAAGGATCAGGCGTAGAAGACGCTCGGCGCGGGCGCCGGGGGGACCGCTTCCTTCTTGGCGGGGCGGGCGCGGGCGGCGCGCTCCTTCGCGGCGCGGGCCTCCTCCTGGATGTAGGCGCGCCAGTCGTAGTTGCCCTGGATGGGGCTCGACTCGACGGTGTCGGCGTCCCCCGCCAGGTTCTGGTACTCGGCCCAGTCGCGCACGGCGTCGGAGACCTGCTCGATCGCCTTGGCGTCGAACGAGCGCGACGATTTGACGGCAACGGCTCCAGCGCGGGATTCCGGGTTCCAACGGGTGACGCCCAACGATTCCACCAAGACCATCGTAGCGGCAGGTGGGGAATACCTGCAACGCGAGGGCCGCACCGCGCATTTGGCAGTGGGGGTTTGCTTCAAGTATCATCACGCGCGCGGACGCTCGCCTGTCGGGCCGTACAGGGCGCCGGAAAGATAGCGCTCGCCCCCGTCGGGGAAGATCGTGACGATGAGCGAGCCCGGCTCCGCGTCGGCGGCAAGCTGGAGCGCGCCGGCCAGCGCCGCGCCCGAGGAGCCGCCCACCAGGAGGCCTTCCTCGCGGGCCAGCGCGCGGGCGAGCCGCTGCGCCTCCTCGGTCGTGACGGCCAGCCGACGCCCCGCCTCCTCGGCGCGGAAGATGGGCGGCACGTGGCTCGTCGCCATGTGCTTGAGCCCCTCGATGCCGTGGAAGGGGCCGCTGGGCTCCACGGCCGCGATCGTGATATCAGGGCGCCGCTCGCGCAGGAAGCGCGACGTGCCCATGAGCGTGCCCGAGGTGCCCAGGCCCGCGACGAAGTGTGTGACGGCGCCCCCGGCCTGCGCCCAGACCTCCGGCCCGGTCGTCTCGAAGTGCGCGCGTGGGTTGGCCGGGTTGCCGTACTGGTCCGCGTGCCAAAAGCGCGCGTCCTTGGCGAGCCGGTGCGCCTCGTCGATCGCGCCATCCTGCCCTTCCAGCGGGTCGGTCAGGTGCACGGTCGCTCCGTACGCGCGCAGGATCGCCTGCCGCTCGACGCTCGCGTTGCCCGGCATCACGAGGTGGCACTCGTAGCCGCGCGCCGCGCAGAGCATGGCGTACGCGATCCCCGTGTTTCCGCTCGTGGCGTCGAGCAGCGCCTTGCCAGGAAGGATGCCCCGCTTCTCCGCGTCCAGGATGATCGCCCGAGCCGCGCGGTCCTTCACGCTGCCGCCCGGGTTGCGCGACTCCAGCTTCGCGGCGATGCGCACGCCCCGCGCCCGGTGCGGGTTGAGGCGCGCGATCTCGACGAGCGGCGTGTTGCCCACGAGGTCGAACAGGCTCTGCACGCGCCTGCTGACGCGGGGCCCGGCTATGATGTTTCGGTCGCGGCATGCCGGGGGCGCTTGACGCCGTACTCCACGAGCAGCAGGCTCACGGCGTACCACGCCGCGCCCAGCAGGAGCCCCGCGAGTACGCTCGTGGGATACTCGGTGCCCTGCGCCATGCGCGCGGAGGAGGCCGCGGCGACGAGCACGAATCCGGCGGCCGCGACCGCGAGCGCGCGCTCCGGGCTCGTCGTGTGCGCCCAGACCAGCGAGGTCGCCACGCCCACGAGGACCAGCGAGACCGCGGCGTGCGCGCTCGGGAACTGCGCGGCGCCGGCGCCCTGCGGCACGACGTTGAACGCGGGCTGGATCGCCTCGACGAGGACGATGACGCCGCCCACGCCCAGCGCCACGAGCACGGCCTGCCAGACGTGCCGGCGCGCCAGGAGCAGCGCGATCGCGACGAGCGCGAGGACCGCGGCGACCCCGAGCCCCGTCGCCAGGTCGACCGCGCGCGCGAGCCCGGCGACCGGCGCGAAGAGCCGCGTGATATCACCTGCGTGGCGATCGAGGGGATTGTCGAGCCCGACGTCGCTGACGTGCTCCGCGAGGACGCCGAAGAGCGCGGCGGTGGCCACACCCACCATCGCGATGACGAAGTCGCCGCGCGCGAAGGCCGGCGCGAAGCGGCGCAGCACGCGGTAGAGGACGTAGATGCCCGCCACGCCCAGCGCGGTGTAGGCGAGGATGCGTCCCACGAGCCCCTCGGCGGCGATGAACGCGACGCCGAACGCGTAGCCGCCCAGCGCGTTGCCCACGCTCCAGAGCACGGCGCCCACGACGTTGTAGAGCCAGAACGTGCGCCAGCGCATCTCGCTGAGGCCCGCGAGCATCGGGCCCACGCCGCGCGCCACGAAGCTGAAGCGCACGAGCACGAGCGCCCAGGGGCCGTGCTTCTCGAAGATGGCATTGCTCTTCGCCACGTGCTCGGGCCGGATCCGCAGCCGCGCCCCGTACTTGTCGAGGAAGGCGCGCCCGTACCGCCGCGAGATCCAGAAGCCGATCGCGTCGCCCAGGATGCCCGCGGCGAGCGCGGCCACGATGACCCACTTGACGTCGAGCAGGCCGGCCGCCGAGGCGACGCCCGCGAGGATCAGCGTCGCGTGCCCCGGAACGACGATGCCCACGAGCGGGAGCGCCTCGCAGACGCCCAGGACGAAGACGAGCGCGTAGCCGTAGCGCCCGATGAGCTCGAAGATCAGCTCGTGCGTGACGAGCGCCATGATCTCACGCCGCGCGGTGCTTGTTCAGCTCGGCGCGCAGGTCGGCTGCCGCCTTCGCCGGATCGGGCGCGTAGAGGATCGCGCGGCTGCTGTTGACGATGGCGTTGTCGCCGGTGGCGTTGGCGCCGAAGCGCATCGCGTGCTCGGGGCTGCCGCCCTGCGCGCCCACGCCCGGGATCAGGATCATCATGTCGCCGCCGGCCAATTCGCGGATGCGGCGCAGCTCGTCGGGCGCGGTCGCGCCGGCGACGACGCCCAGGTTGCCGCGCACGTTCCACGTCCGCGCGAGCTTGACCGTGCGCTCGTAGAGCAGCTCGCCGCTGGCGAGGCGCGCGTCCTGGAGGTCCGCGGCGCCTGGGTTGCTCGTGCGCGCGAGGACGAAGCAGCCGCGCTCGGGGCGCTCGAAGAAGGGCTCGATGCTGTCGCGCCCCATGTAGGGCGCCACAGTGATCGCGTCGGCCTGCAGGATGTCGAACGCCCACTTGGCGTAGGCGCGCGCCGTGTTCCCGATGTCCGCCCGCTTGGCGTCCAGGATCACCGGCGCATAGCGCGAGGCGTGGGCGCAGACGTCCAGGAGCACGTCGTGCCCCTCGTCGCCCAGCGCCTCGTAGAACGCGCTGTTGGGCTTGTAGGCGCACACGAGGTCGCGCGTGCGGTCGACGATGTCCAGCAGGAAGTTGCGCACGTCCTCCGCGCGCGGGAGCTTGGCGGGGTCCGGGTCGAGCCCCACGCAGAGCCACGAGTCGTGGCGCTTCGCGGTCTGGTGGATGCGCTCGCGGAAGCCGGACATCGGGGCGCCGATCGCGCGCCCGCCGCAAAAGGATGTTTGCCGGTGCGATCCTTTCCTGACACCGAGAATCCCGGAATCCGCGGATGCCTCGGATGCGCGGTGTTGGGAAGGGATCGCTCCAAGAAGAGAGATTGTCTACTCGTCGTCGCCGACGTTGTAGAACTTCTTCTTGCCCATGGCTTCCATGATCATGACCTCGGCGCCGGCCGAGAGCGCGGCCTTCTCGTTCTCGCTCATGGGGAGCTCGTACTGCTCGTACGTCTCCATGTCCATGACGTTGGCGTTGTTGCCGTGCATGTTGAGGATCTGGACCTTCCTCTTGTCGATCATCGGGATCTTGCACTTCTCGGTCACGGGGGCGACCATCGAGCGCTTGACGCCGTCGAACATGCCCACGGCCTCGATGCGCGCCTTGGACGCGCCGTGCTTGCCGGGCTTCGAGGTGGTGATGTCAAGGATCTTGCAGGGCTCCTCGTCGATGACGACGTAGCGGCCGACCTTCAACTGACGAACTTCGCCCTGTTCCGTGGACATGCCGGGATCGGCCGCCCGATTGAAGAGCCCCTTTATAACCGTGCCGGGGGCCATCGTTCCGTGCTCGGTGCGCTCCAGCCACAGAGGGCACAGAGGCCGCGCTTCCGTCCTCCTCTGTGACCTCTGTGTCCTCTGTGGCTGGCGGAATGCGGTCGGCGGACGGCCATCCCTAAGAGTTTACATGCCGGACCGGGGTTCGGGAAACCGTGGAGCGTCGCCCCGAGAAGGACCTCGCCCTCCTGCGCGAGATGGCCGACGCCGTCGCCCGCGTCGTGAAGGAGTCCAGGCCCGAGACGTGGGGCGAGGAGCTCGGCATGGGCGCGGATGGCACGCCCACCAAGAAGGTCGACGACCTCGCCGAGCACGAGATCCTCCGCGTCCTGCGGGCCCGCAAGGCCGACAAGCTCAACCTGCTCTCCGAGGAGGCGGGCTTCGTGGACCTCAAGGGCGATCGCCTCGTCGTGGCGGACCCGATCGACGGCACCACGAACGCCGCGCGCGGCATCCCGTTCTACTGCGTGAGCCTGGCCGTGGGCCGCAAGACGCTCGCGGACGTGGACGTCGGGCTCGTGCAGAACCTGTGCACCGGCGACCGCTTCGAGGCCATCGCTGGGCGCGGCGCGACGCTCAACGGCCGCGCCATCAAGGTCCGTCCCGCGGGGAAGGACTCGCTCGTGGGCGTGGGCGCGGCGGGCGGCGTGAAGGGCAACGTGCGCTGCTTCGGCGCCTCCGCGCTGGAGATGTGCCTCGTGGCGCAGGGCGGGCTCGACGGCTATCATTACGCGCGCCCCATCCTGCGCATCATCGACGTCGCGGCCTCCACGCTCATCGTGCGCGAGGCGGGCGGCGTCGTCGTGGACCGCGCGGGCGCCGACCTCGACCTTCAGCTTTCGCTCGTGCCGCGCTTCGGCCTGACCGCCGCGCCCACGCGCGAGGCCGCGATGGCGCTGGGGGCGGGCAAATGAAGATCGGCCTGACCGCACGTCCGGGCGACCCGCGCCGCGTCAAGGTGGCGAACCACGTCGTCCAGTTCCTGCACGACAAGGCCGACCTCGTGGTCGACGCCGACCTGGCGCCCCACCTCTCCGAGAAGGTGCACGCGGCGCCGCTCCCCGAGATGAAGGTGGACGTCCTCGTCACCATCGGCGGCGACGGCACCATCCTCCACGCGCTCCAGAGCAACCGCGCGCCGATCTTCGGCATCAACATGGGCGAGCTTGGCTTCCTCACGGAGATCGAGCCCATCGAGCTCACCGACGCCCTCCGGCGCGTCGTCGCGGGCGACTACTTCCTGGAGCACCGGCTGAAGATCGCCGCCTCGCTCAACGACAAGCGCCTCCCGGACGCCACGAACGAGGTGGCGATCAAGACGAAGCGCATCGCCAAGATCCTCCAGTTCGAGGTGGGCTGGGGCGACCGCGATGTCGTGCGCCTGCGCGGCGACGGGCTCATCGTCTCGACGCCCACGGGCTCGACGTCCTACGCCATGAGCGCCGGGGGCCCCATCGTCGACCCGCGCGTCGAGTGCTTCGTCGTCGTGCCCCTGGCCGCCTTCAGCCTCAGCAGCCGCCCGATGGTGCTCCCGCCGGACACCGTGCTCCAGGTGCGCATCCTCCAGCGCGAGAAGGAGGCCGTCATCGTGCTCGACGGCCAGCAGGAGGTCGAGCTGCGCGAAGGTGACCGGCTCACGCTGTGGGCCAGCGAGGAGCGCGCGCGCTTCGTCCGCTTCAAGAGCCACTTCTACAACCGGCTGAAGAGCCGGCTCTCGTGAGCGGCTCGCTCGGCCAGGCGGGGGCGTCCCACTTTCGGTCCCCCTGTCCTCAATCCCAAGCCAGGCACGCCGTTCCACGGTCCAACGGGGCGCGCGCGGCTCCCGTGCACCCTTGAGCCGCACAAGTTCGCCTTCATGACGCGCGCCCCGGCATCCCTCTCACGGTCCCCCGGTCTTCGCATCCCTCGCCGGGGGACTGTGCATCCCAATCCCCAAGAACCGGGCCGTCGCTGACGGCCCATGCGTTGGCTGCCGGTGCTTCTCCTTGCCCTGCTCGCGGGCTGCGCCGCGCCCTTCTCCCCGCAGGGTCACGGCGACGTCGCCCCGGCCGCGCCCGCGTTCCTCGTGACCCGCCTCGCGACCGCGGGCACCGAGCCGACGCTGGGCGTGCTGCGCGACGGCACGATCCTCGTGGGTGGCGCCCTCGCCCCCGAGGGCGCCGCGCCCCGCCCGGAGAGCGCCGGGGGCGAGGCCGTGTACCGCTCGCGCGACGGCAGCCACACGTGGGAGGACGTGCTCACGAAGCAGGCCGGGACGCAGCCGCCCGCCGACGCGGACCCCTGGCTCTGGGTGGACGAGCGCGCGGGGCGCGTGTTCGACGTGCCCGACGAGGTGGTCTGCGGGTGGCTCGCGTGGTCGGACGACGCGGGCGCCTCGTGGTCGTCGAACGCGCTGGCCGGGTGCGGCCTTCCGGGGCACGACCACCAGCACCTGACCACCGGCCCGCCCGCGCCGGGCGTCACGACGAGCGGCTACCCGGACGTGGTCTACTACGCCTACAACTCGCTGCGGCCGGGCGCGTCCACGCCGACGCTCAACCTCAGCAATCCGATCTTTGGGAGCGCCCCCTTCGAGGGCACGGCCGTCAGCGTCTCGCTCGATGGCGGACGCTCCTTCGGCCTGCCGGTGCTGGCGCACGCGGAGGACCCCTGCCAGAGCGGGAACGACGGCCCGGTCGCGGTCGCGGCGGACGGCACGGCCTACGTCGCCATGCCCACGTGCGAGGGGATCGACGTCGCCGTGTCGCGCGACTCGGGCGCGACGTGGACGACCACCGCCTCGCTCGACCAGCACGGCTCGCAGCTCGGCCTCGCGATGGACCCCTCGCTCGCCGTCGACCCCGCGGGCCGCGTCTGGCTCCTCTACGAAGGACGCGACGACCTCGTCTACCTCGCGTCGAGCGCCGACGGCGGCAGGTCATGGAGCGAGCCCGTCGTCGCGAGCGCGCCGGGCGTCCGCGCGGCGGCGTTCGGGCTCGTGGCCGCCACCGGGCCGGGGCAGGTCGTGATCGCGTACCTGGGCACGCCCTCCGACCCGGCGAAGTGGCCCAGCGCCGACCCCTCCGACGCGCCGTCCGACGCCGTCTGGACCTTGCACGTCGCCTCGCGCGGGCACGACGCGCAGGTGACGCCCGACGCGGACCCCGTGCAGCGCGGGTGCATCTGGACGCGCGGCGGCTCGAACCCGTGCCGCAACCTGGGCGACTTCATGGGGCTCGCCGTGCACGACGGGCGCGCGCTCGTGGCCTACGTGGACGGCTGCGACGCCTGCGCGAGCGCGGACCAGAGCCGCCGGCAGGACGTGATGGTCGCGGTGGAGCAGGGCTGACCGCCGGCAGCCGTGACGACCCCGCATGGTAACTCCGCACGGCGCGCACCTGCTCTCGATCATTCGTGTGTCTTTCACGCGACGGTTCGTCGAAAAGGACGACCCGGCGCGGCCCCATGCGTGTTACGAGGCAGTCGCGCGGGGAGCGAGACGCGAGGTCTCCACGTAGGGAGAACCAACCTGATGGCAACCATTCGGAGTCGAACGCTATTCGTCCTCGCGACAATCCTCCCCTTCCTCTGCGTGCCCCACGCGCAGGCCGTCGTGCCCGGCGTAGGCATCGGACCCGGCGGCCAGAGCATCTTGCTCTGCGACATCGCCGTCGCCCCGACCAAGTGCGTTGCTGCAGTCGCGGCTTCTGCGTCCGGATGCGCTGATGCGGACTTCCAATTCAGCCTTGGCGTCGTCGGCAAGGGGAAGTTCTGCTTCGCGGCCGTGGGCGGCGCTGCGGCGAGCGCCATCGTCCACATCCCTGTGGCGATCCACACCGACATCGTGACCATCCGCACACCCACGGGGACGACGACGAACGAGTGCAACGAAAAATACACGAACATCCTGGGCAGCAGCGGGTGCGGGACTCAAGGCGAGGCGACCGGGTGCGGTGCATCCGCGAGCGCGACCGCCGAGGGCATGAACTTCGGACCCCTGAGCACCGACACGGTGACGGCCAACACCGAGGACTGCCCGACGCCGCCCCCCACTCCTGGCCCCGGCAGCCCGCCGCCGATCTGCCCGCCCAACTTCTGCGCGCTCCACAATTGCCTTACCGACCCCATTCTCCAGGCGCGCTCCGCGGAAGACCCCAGCGAGAAGACACCCGACGTCGGCCAGACGATCAGCGACGCCGAGGGCATGGTGCGAGTCGGCAACGGCCCATGTTCCTCGGGGCAGAGCCAAGCAAGGTTCGGAGACCTCCCTCCGGAGATGCAGGCCAAGCTGAAGGACGCGCTGGCGACGGCGTTCGCTAACAAACTCGACGACGAAACGCATATGTGGCCCCATGATGTGCTCCGCGACGAGCTGCGCGCGCAACTCATGAAGAGCTTCCATGACGCAGCCTTCAGCATCTCGCCTGGGACGCTCGTTGACCATGTCCAGAGCACGGCGACTCCTTAGCGCGCTCCTCGTCGTCCTGCTTTTGGCGGGATGCCTGAGCGCAGCCCCCAACCCGCCGGGGTCTTCCAGCACGTCCGCCGTGGCGACTGGCGCGCAGGCAACCACGTTCAACCTGACCATGCCGACCGATGCACGAATCTTCGGCATCGAGGCAACCGTGCTCCATCAGCACATCAACGTCACCGCGTTGCTCAAGATCGGGCCCGACACCCCCTCGGGCGTCGAGCGAAGCTGCGGCGCGATGGGCACCGGCCACTACGCAACGTGGTTCACGTACCAGAGTCGAACGCTCCTTCTTCACGCAGGCAACCAGGAAGTGCCTTCACCCCTCCACGGCGATTTTGGCGATACGATGCGCGAGTCGCTGACCCTTTCGCCGGGCAAGACGCTGCGTCTTGTCGTCGCGATCAAGGATGCGCCCAAGCTGCTCGACTCGCTCAACGCGGAGAGCCATGCGCCTTTCCGCATGGCAGACCTGGGCGCGGCCAGCCTCTCGTGCATCTGGGGCGTCGACGACATGGACGGAAGCGTGACCGCGGTGGGCGGCTACACGCACGCGCAGGACCTCTCGGCGTCTTGGACGAGCCAAAACGAGTCCGAGGTCTTCCTCGTCTACTCGGCAAGCCTCGACTACGACATGAGCGTCACGCACGGCGGCGCGATGCTCTGGAGCGACTCGCAGACGGGCGCGACGACCGCGCGGGGCGCAGACCACATCCACAACCTGACCCTTCCCCCGGGTGAATCGCGGCTCGACGTCGCGCGCTTCGACGGCGACGGCAGCAGCAGCCTCACCGCGACGTGGCTGGGTCTGCCCGCCGGCTTCCTGGAGGAGGACGCGGTCGACCACTAGGCCGGATGCGGCGCCGCGTCCAAGCCAACCTTTTTCAGCGTGCCCCCCAGGTCCCGCGCGTGGGCCTCTTCGACCGCTTCCGCCGCCGCGAGCCCGCGGAGCCTCCGAAGCCCGACGCGCTCGCGGAGGTCAAGCCCCGCGCCGTGGGCGCCGCGAGGCCCCCGCCGCGCCGCAAGGTGCACAGCATCCACGTGCAGGCCATCGACGTGATGGCGCAGATGGGGCGCGCGAACCACCCGCGCGAGTACGGCGCCGCGCTCCGGGCCGAGAAGGGCGTCATCACGGAGCTCGTCCTCGTGCCCGGCATGATCGGCGGCGGCTCGCACACGTTCCTGAACACGTGGAACCTGCCCATCGACCCGAGCCTCGTGGGCACCGTCCACAGCCATCCGAGCCCCTACCCGATCCCCAGCGACGCGGACCGCCAGTTCTTCGGTCACTTCGGGCACACGCACATCATCATCGCCTACCCGTACAATGCCTACTCGTGGCGCGCGTACGACCTGACGTCGGAGCCCGTGAAGCTCGACGTCGTGGACGCGTGGCCCTGATGCGACAAACAACTGCGAGCGAGGCTAAGACCCCCCGCCGCGTCCTCGGGACGAAGCCCATGCGCCGTCTCGCCCCGCTGCTCCTCCTCGTCGTCCTCGCCGGCGTGGCCCTCCCGCTCCTGGCGCACGCCCAGTCGCGCTCCGCGGCCCCGCCCGCGAGCTTCTCGGCGACGTGGACCTCCGACGGGCTCGTCGTGGACGCGGAGGCCGGCGCCGAGGCCGTCTCGGGCTGGATCGTCGTGGACCACGTGGACGGCCTCTCGGGAGAGCGCCTGGTCGACGGCGCCGCGCAGGTGGACGTCCCGGCCGGCGTCACGGCGAAGGCGGTCTTCGCGGCCGTCCGGCCCGACGTGACGCACGACGTGATCCTGACGCCCGACGCGCCCGCGACGCTGCCCGGCACGTCGCTCTACGCGCCGCTGGGCGCGACGCAGGCCCTCGCGCAGGCGTCCGTGGGCCCGGCGAGCTACGCGCCCCGCGCGGTCACGCACCCGGTCTCGGCCGACGACAAGGCGTATGGGACCGAGCCCACGCGCCTCGTGTTCGACGCCTCGGGCCGCGCGGTCGCGGTCTACGCCGCCAGCGGCGCGCTCTACGCGCAGGTCTCGCGCGACGGGGGCGACTCGTGGGACGCGCCCACCACGCTCCTCGACGGGCTGGGCCAGGAGGGCGCGGTGTTCGACGCGGCCCTCACCTCCTCGGGCGTCATGGTGGCGGCGCACCGCGTCAGCGACGGCGCGGGCGACCAGCAGCCCTGGCTCCTGGCGACGCTGGACCCCGCCGACGGCGCGTGGCGCCTCTCGGGCGTCAGCGTGGCCGCGACGAGCCTCACCTGGCGCGCCGGCGTCTCCGTGCAGCGCGACGGCAGCGTGCTCCTCGCGGTCATCGCGGGTAGCGGCCCCGGCCCGGACGTGGACGTGTGGCGCTTCTCCGCGACCGGCTCCGCGAAGCTGGGCTCCCTCGCCACCGACAACCCCAACGCGCTCCGCATCATGGCCGACGGCCAGGGGCACCTCGCGCTCCTCGCCAAGTCCAACGACCTGCGGCAGTACCTCTACCGCTCCACCGACGGCGCGACGTGGCTGGGCCCCACCGCCCTCGACGCCATCCTGGCCGTGGACACCGGCGAGCAGATCCTGGGCGGCTACGCCATGCAGGAGGGCGGCACCGTGCACGCCACGATCTACGCCGTCTCGCGCTACCAGGTCGGCAACGAGTCGTTCCCGCCGGGCCAGCACTACTACGTCCGCGTCCCGTGGGGCCAGGGCGCGGTCGCCACGCCCCTCGACGGGCCCGGCCACGACGAGGACCCCGTCGCGCTCGCCGTCGAGGGGCAGCGCGTCGCCACGGCGCGCCGGCACCCCGTCCCCGATCCCAACGGCGGCGACTACCTCGTGAACGTCAACGAGGCGCAGCTCTCCACCGACGGCGGCCAGTCGTTCAGCTCCATCCGCTACGTCGAGCGCGCGCCCGACGGCTCGTTCACGGCCATGTTCGACGCCGCGCTCGCCCTCAGCCCCGACTGGCGCCCCGTGTCGCTCTCCGTGGGCTCCGGCAGCGTGGGGCTCCAGGCCGTCGCCGTGCCGCTCTTCGACCCGCGCGACGCCGCCACGGTGAGCTACGTCGCGCCCGCGGTCACCACGCCCACCTCCTCGACGCCGCCCCCGACCACCACGCCGGCGCCGAGCACGCCGACGCCCACGACCAGCATGCCGCCCTCGACCACGACGACCGAGCCGGCGCCCACCCCCACGACCCCGACGCCGCCCGTGGACCAGCCGCTCCCGATCGTCGGCGTGAGCCCCGGCATCGTCACGCTCGCGGCGGGCGGCTCGGCTGATATCACGGTCACGTTCTACAACGTGGGCGCCACGCAGATCGGCTCCGAGGCGCCCACGCTCACGGGCCTGCCCGCAGGCGTCCACGCGCAAGTGCAGGACGAGGGGTTCCGCGTCGTCGACGGGCGGCAATCCTACCTGTACCCCGTGAAGCTCGTCGCCGACGCCGACGCGCCCAACGCCTCGGTCGTCGCCGCCGCGCACGCGCGCTACGCCACCGATCGCCCCGCGCTCAACGCGACGTTCCACCTGCTCGTGGGCGGCGCGGCCGCCGCGATCGCGCCGCCGCCCGGCGCGCAGGGCTCGGGCTTCGCCATGCAGGTGCCCGCGGCCGCCTACGTCATGGTGGGCACCGGCGCGGCGGCAGGCGTCGTGGTCATCCTCGCGCGCACCGACGCGGGCAAGTGGATCGCCGCCGTCGCGACGCTGCCGCTCTACACGCGGCTCGTCAAGGCGGACGTCCTGGGCAACGAGGTGCGCGCCGGCATCCACGCCTTCGCCGCCCAGCACCCCGGCGCGCGCCTCTCCGAGATCCAGCGCGGCGTGGACGTCACCACGAGCACGCTCGTCTTCCACCTGCGCGTGCTGGAGCGCGAGGGCTACCTCACGACGAGCCGCGAGTGGAGCCGCCGGCGCTACTGGGTCACGGGCAACGTCCCCGTGGCGCGGCGCGAAGGGCGCGACGTCGCCGCGACGCTCACGGGCATCCTCGCGCGCGAGCCGGGCCTCGGCCCCGCCGCCGTCGCCGCGCGCCTGGGCATCAGCCGCCAGCTCGCGCGCTATCACCTCCGCGCGCTGGAGCGCGACGGCATCGTGGTCGCGCAGGGCGAGGGCATCGCCAAGGGATACGTCGTGGTCGCGCGGCGCTAGGGCCGTCCCTCGACGGAGGGCGAGGGCAAATTCCTGCTCCGATGTTCGTCTTCGTGGCGCTCCTTTCCCAACACCGAGAATCCCGGAATCCGCGGATGCCTCGGATGCGCGGTGTTGGGTAGGGAGCGCCACCAAGACGACCCCAGGTGGGAACTTGCCCGTGCCCTCCGGCAAGCACCCCGCAAGCCCCAAGTAGGGGCACCCCTTAGCCGCGGCCCGAGGACCGCATGAGCGTCGTCATCATCACCGGCGTTCCGGGCGTCGGCAAGAGCACCGTCATCGACGCCGCCCAGAAGGCCAAGGGCTACAAGGTCGTGGTCTACGGCACGGAGATGTTCAACGTCGCCAAGGCGCGCGGCCTGGTGAAGGACCGCGACGAGATGCGGCGGCTCGACCCGTCGGTCCAGCGCGAGATCCAGGAGTCGGCGGCCCACGCCATCGCCAACATGGGCAACGTCATCGTCGACACGCACTGCACGATCAAGACGCCCAAGGGCTTCCTTCCCGGCATCCCGAAGTGGGTCGCGGAGTCGCTCAAGCCCAAGCAGATCGTCCTCGTCGAGGCCTCTCCCAAGGAGATCGTGGCGCGGCGCAACAACGATCCGACCCGCGCGCGCGACGCGGACACGGAGGACGACATCCGGACGCACCAGGACATCAACCGCGCGGCGGCGATGACGATCGCGACGCTGACCGGCGCGACCATCGCCATCGTGACCAACGCGGACGGCAAGGTCGACCAGACGCGCGACCAGGTCGTCAAGGCCATCGGGTGAACGCGGTGGCCGACGCTCCCGCCAAGCCGCTCGTCGTGAAGGGGCGCAAGAAGCGCAGCCCGTACTCGACCGCGCTCGTGTTCCTCTCCTTCGGCCTGATCATCTTCCTCATCCTGCCCGCGGGCCAGGCGTTCCGCCTGTGGGTGGGCGGGAAGGTCGGCGTCGTGCTGGAGCCCGTCATCGGCTTCCACGACGCGTACCCGATCTTCACGATCCTCATCGCGAGCCTGATCCTCGTGGCCGCCACGACCGCCGTGCGGCACTTCCTCATCGACTGGGTGAACATGGCGCGCACGCAGGAGGCGATGCGCAACTTCCAGAAGGAGTTCAGCCAGGCGCGGAAGGACAACAACACCTACAAGATCAAGAAGCTGACCGACGCGCAGCCCGAGATCATGGAGATGCAGGCGGAGATGAGCACCGAGAACATGAAGCCCATGGCGTTCACGATGCTCATCGTCGTGCCCATCTTCGCGTGGCTCTACCTGTGGATCCCCGTCGTCGCCGCCGCGGGCCACTCCGTCATCAAGGTCCCGTGGGACCAGATGTGGGACCTCACGCTGCGCACCGACCCGCCGGACAACCACTTCTACTTCCTCGGGTTCCTCCCGCGCTGGATCGTCCTCTACTCGCTCTTCGGCATCCCGCTGGGCCAGATCGCGCAGCGCGCGCTCAAGCTCTGGGAGTATCGCCACCACAAGCTGGGCAAGGGCGAGCTGGTCTTCCAGGAGAAGGCATGAGCGACCCGGCGCGCCCTCCGCTGG
Organism: Thermoplasmata archaeon; assembly: GCA_034667685.1. GTDB lineage: Archaea > Thermoplasmatota > SW-10-69-26 > JACQPN01 > JAJPHT01 > JAJPHT01. Next base: position 31,623 of record JAXDQU010000039.1, read on the forward strand.
TCGCCGTCGCGGGCCTCCCGGGCACGGGCACGACCACGCTCTGCCGCCTGCTCTCGACGCGCCTCGCGCTGCCGCACGTCTACGCGGGCCAGTTCTTCCGCCAGATGGCGAAGGAGCACGGCATGGACCTCGTGCAGTTCGGCAAGTACGCCGAGGAGCACCAGGACATCGACACGGAGCTGGACCGCCGCATGATCGAGGTCGCCCGCAAGCGCGGCTGCATCCTCGAAGGGCGCATGGCCGCCTGGCACCTCCAGAAGGCCGAGGCGGGTGGGCTGAAGGTCCTCCTCGAAGCGCCCGAGGACGTCCGCGCGACGCGCGTCGCCAACCGCGAGGGCATCCCCGACGTGAGCAGCGTGCTCCACCAGAACCGCCACCGCGAGGCGTCGGAGGCCAAGCGCTACCGCGAGTTCTACGGCTTCGACCCCAACGACCCGCGTCACTACGACCTGGTGATCGGCTCGCAGGACAAGACGCCCGACCAGATCGCGGACATGGTCGTGGCGCGGCTGTTCCCGTAGCGGAACGTCCTAGAGGGGGATGAAGGGGGCCGTGCGGTCGGCCCCCAATGCTCTTGCACGTTCTCTTCGCTCAGTAGAAGCTTCCGTAAGAGCCGTCGTGGCCGCTCGCCCCGGCGGAGCCGTTGGACCCGACCGAGTTCCACCAGTGGCAGGTGATCTGACCGGCCGCGCCGCCAGAGCCACCGCCGCGACCGAATCCGGGCGCGCCGACGGTGCGGGAGATCCCGCCGTTCGAGCCGTTGCCGAGCGGGCCAGACCCGCCGACTCCACCCACGGCGTGGGCATTTCCGCCGCTCCCGCCATTGCCGCCCGCGCCGCCGTTGCCGCCGTTGCCGGTTCCGGCGCCATTGCCGCCGTTCCCGCCAACGCCGCCTTGGCCCGCGGTGTTGCCACCACCGCCGTTGCCCGTAGCCGAAGCGCCGCCGCCACCATGGCCCGTCAGGCCATTGCCGCCGTTCCCGCCCAGGCCTTCGCCGTTGCCTCCGGAGCCACCGTTGCCACCATTCTGCCCGGGGCTCCCGTTGCCGCCCGAGTCTCCACCGAACACCGTGCAGGCCCCATCGGCGCCGTTGGCTCCCGCCGCGCCATTCTGGCCTTGGCCGCCGGATCCGCCCTGCGCTTCTCCGCTGCCGCCCCAGCCGCCGTCGACGTAGCCGCTTCCACCGTTTCCTCCTTGGGCGTGGCCGAGCCCGCCCGCGCCGCCGGAGCCGCCGGTGACACAGCCGTCTTGGCCGTTGCCGCCGTATTGCGCGCCAGGGTCGGTGCCGGAGCCTCCGCTCTGGCCCACGCCCATGTTGGAGGCGCCGTTGGCGCCGGTCGCGCTGGTGGTGCCCCCGCTGTCTCCGCAGGTCGCGGGAGCGAAGCCGCCCCCACCGAGGGCGTTTGCCAGGCCGCCCAGACCGCCCTCGCCCGTCGCCGCGGCGGGCGCCCAGCCTGCGATCGCGCTCAGGGCGCGCAGAACGCCCGAGTCGCCCCCGTTCCCTCCGAGGGCGTACGCGTCTTGGCCCCGCGCGGTCGCCGAGGTCCCCGCGTGTCCGATGGCGCGCGCGATCCCCCCGGCGCCGCCGTTGCCGAGCTTGGTCGCTGCGGGAGCGCCGGAGACGGGGATCTCGAGGTTGATGTCTCCACCTCGGCCACCCGCACCACCAATGGCATGGATGGGAACGAGATCGGCCTCACCGAAGCTCGCCGCCGCGCCACCCGCGCCCCCGTCGCCGGCCTGCACGACCGCGGTGGGGCCCACGACGAGGAGCGCGTTCGGCGTGGCCGACGTGAAAGTGATCGACCCCGCGTCCCCGCCCGGGAGGGCTTGGATGTCATGGTCTCCGTCCGCCCTGGGCGCCGCGAGGCCATCGCTCGTGACGATCGTGCCGTTGAGATAGATGCGCGCCGCATCGAGGACAAGTCCGGCTCCGGGGTCGCCGACGAGAATGCCCTCGATGCTGATCGTGTCCGCGACCAGCGTCGTGTCGGCGAACGTGGCTCGGACACCGTTGGCGAGGTGGATGGAACGAGCCTCGATCCGTCCGGCGAGATGGCCAGCAAGATCGAGGGACGCGCCAGTCCCAGCTTGGACCGAGAGAGCTGGAACGAGGACCGTGATCATGGTAACGGCGATGGCCGCCACGAGAATCTTGCGTCGTCTGAGAAATGACAACCGTTTCTGCCTCCAAGCACCCTCACGGCCTGCGGCATGCTAATCAGAAATGGTGGATCACCAAACTCGACAGTTGGGTCGTCCGCCAATCAAGTTATGTGGGGCCCTGCGACTCATCCCCTGTGGCGAAAGCCATCGCGCTCTCTTGTGGGATCGCTCTCCTGCTCGGCACGGCCGTCCTACCCGGCGCCTCGGCCGGCATGACGTTCCCGAGCACGAGCCCGCTCCGCATCGGGGACGCGCTCGCGTACATCGCGCAAACCTGGGACCAGGGGGAAGGCGGCGCGCCGGCGCCTCGCATCGCCTTCCGCCTGGACGCCGTGAGCACGGTTCTGAGCCCGGATGGGAAAGGCGTGCCGACGCTGTTCGTCACGGTCGGACGTGGCCCTTGGAGCACCCAGAACGACGCCTGGGTGCCGTCGTCGACCTCGGCGCTTCTTTTCGATCTGTCCGCGCATCGCTTCTACGGTTCGATCACGGACACCGCCGCAGGAACGCAAGTCGCCTACGAAAGGCCCTCGAACGCGTCGATCGAGTGCGTGCTGCTCTGGACCTTGGATGGCGCGCTTGGCGTCCCCGTGGCCGACGCCGGCCAACCCTGCCTGGGGCCGCATCAGGTCATCTCGACCGACGCGTGGTCTCCCTGGAACGGGCCCGGCCCTGGCCCGCGAGATCTCGTTGCGCTGGGGGACACGCATGGGAACCTGGCCTGGTCCGATCCTTCGTCGCATGTCGTGATCCAAGCCGCCTCCCGCGAAGGCACGATGACATCCGTCGAGTACCTCGCCAGCGCGTCGTCCGGCAGCGGCGAGCTCCTTTCCAGCGCGGTCCAGGATCTCCAGCCACCGAGCACGCGCGCCGCCGTCGAGATGGGCAGCTACGGGCGAGATGGCCCAACCGACGGGGCGCAGCTTTCCTTCACCCTCGACGCCGCGCGCGCCGCGCTCCAGTCCTCAAGCATGGGTCAGCCGTTCCGGGACTACGTCTCCGCCCACCCCCATGCGGTCCTGACGCAATTCACGTACGGCAAGGCCCCGACCTCCACGGGCTTCGTCGCAAGCTGGAAGCTCTGGTGGAGCGACCCGGAGCGCGCGGGATTCGGCGCTCGCGTCGACCAGGAGTTCCTCGCCGCGAACGGAATCTCCCCGGCGCCTCGATCGCCCTCCGCGTCGCCGCTCGACGCGCAGGAGACGTCGGCGTTTGTGCACCGGCTCGGCGATGCGGACGTCGCGCATCACGCGATCACGTTGGACAGCATGGTCCATTCGGCGCAAGAGCGCGTCCCCGCCGCCTATTCCTCGGGCACCGTCGTCGGACTCTGGTGGTCGACGTTCGTCCATGACGCGGCGGGCGATCGAAACAATGCGGCGACATCGTGGCCGGACGAGGCGTTCGACGCCTGGAGCGCGAGCGTGACCGTCGCCAGGGAGGATGCGCCGGGGGACACGATCACGACCTATTTCGATGCCGGCAGCGGTGCGGCGCGTGAGCTCGCATCGCCCACGCACGCCGCGCTCTCCTTCTCGGGACCCTCCGCATACGCAAGCGCGCCGACCTTCCGGGCCGACGTGCCTTCGTATGGATCGGAACCTGATTACTGGAAGCTCGTGGCCCCGCTCTCGGCTGTCGCGATCCTCGTAGTCGGAGCGGGCTTCCTGCTCCGCCGCGGAGCCCTGCTCGCGCTCTACAACCGGCTCGGACCAGACCGGCTTCTGACTCAGCCGGTCCGACGAAGGATCCTCCAGGAGCTCGAAGGTGCGGGTCCCCTGAGCCTCCAGGAATTGCGGGCTCGCGCCGGCAAGTCCGAGAACACGGTCCGCCACCACACCCGGATCCTGGTGGCTCATGGCCTGGTCCGTGACGAGGAATGGCGGGGCCGTCGCGTGTATGCGGCCTCGTCCAAGCCGATCGCCGACCTCCGCTCGCGTCTGCTTCTCCGAAGCCCGGCCGCGCGCAAGCTCCTGCAAACCCTGCGCAATCGGCCGGAGGGAAGCACCATGGTCGAGCTCATGGCGGACGCGAGCGTCTCGAAGGGCGCTGCATACTACCACCTGCTCCGGATGCGGAATGCGGGCATCATCGACATCACGGGGAAGCGAGGGTCGATGGTGTTCCGCGCCCGTCCTCAATCCCGGCCCTTGCAGGGCCACTCCGAGAAGGTCGAGCAAACCTCAGGATAGGCTCGATCTTCGGCGCCCTTCGAGCGCCCCGGCGCCCCCCGAAGCCCTCATGCCTGAAGCCCGCTCTGGCCGCCGCGTGACGATGCTCCTGCGCGCCAAGTCCGACACGGACCCGGCCCACGGCAAGAAGCCGGCCGCGCGCACGATCGAGGAGCACCTGCGCCTGGGCGTCGTCAACCTCGACAAGCCCGCGGGCCCCACGTCGCACCAGGTCGTGGCGTGGCTCAAGAACGTCCTGCACGTGGACAAGGCGGGCCACGGCGGCACGCTCGACCCGAACGTCACGGGCGTGCTGCCCATCGCGATCGAGGACGCGACGCGCGTCGTGCGCGCCCTGCTCGAGAGCCCGAAGGAGTACGTCTGCGTCCTGGAGACGCACCGCGAGGTCAAGCCCGAGAAGATGCGCGAGACGCTCGCGATGTTCGTCGGGCCCATCTACCAGGTCCCTCCTCTGAAGAGCGCCGTCAAGCGCGAGCTGCGCGTGCGCGAGATCTACAGCATGGAGGTCATGGAGGTCCAGCCGCGCCTGGCGCTCTTCCGCTGCTCCTGCGAGGCGGGCACCTACATCCGCAAGCTCTGCACCGACGTGGGCACGGTGCTCGGTCCGGGCGCGCACATGCGTGAGCTGCGCCGCAGCGTCACCGGCCCCTTCCCCGAGGCCACGAGCGTCTCGCTCCACGACGTCAAGGACGCCTACGAGCACTGGAAGGAGAGCGGCGACGAGAGTTGGCTGCGCGAGGTCATCCGCCCCGTCGAGGAATTGGTCGGCCACCTGCCGCGTGTCGTCGTCCGCGACAGCGCGGTGGACGCGCTCTGCCACGGCGCCGACCTCGCGGTGCCCGGCCTCGTCGAGGTCCAGGACACGATGAAGGAGGGCGACCTCGCGGCCGCGTTCACGCTCAAGGGCGAGCTCGTCGCGGTGGGCCGCGCGAAGATGTCGGCCAAGGACGCCGTCGAGCGCGAGGGCGGCATCGCGCTGAAGACCGAGCGCGTCGTCATGGCGCCCGGCACCTACCCGCGCGGGTGGGGCAAGGCGAAGGCCGCCTGAGGCGCAGGGTTTTTTCACGCGCGCGCAAACGCGCGTTCGTGCGAGGCGCGTGGCTCGTCCCCTGGCTGCTGCTCGTCGCCGGCTGCACCGGCGCGCCGGCCACGGCCAACCTCACCGCCACGGCGCCCGCCGCGACCTGCGTCACCTCGCACCTCAGCGTGGACCGCACCGACCTGCACGCCGGAGAGAAGACGCAGATCGCCCTCACGCTCGTCAACTGCGGCGACGCGCCGGCGGCGCTCGGCCTCGCGCCCTGCGGCGGCCCGTCGCTGGGCATCGCCGGCTTCGGCATCCGCGGCTGGAGGTTCATCGAGGGGGACGACGTGCCGCGCCCCACCGGCAGCCCGACCGCGGGCGCGTGCCCGCCCACGCCGCTCGTCCCGGCGGGCGGCTCGCGCGTCCTGCGCTGGAGCTGGGACGGCCACGTCCGGATGCCGATCGAGCCGTGCGCGTCGGCCGATTGCCAGCCGCTCGCGCCATGGCCGGCCGGGAACGTCTCCGTCGTCCTCGACACGCAGCCGCAGCAGCTCGTCGTGGTCGCGTGGACGCCCGCGCCCCCGTGCGCGCGGCTCGGGCTGGCCGCGGACCGCGCGCGGCTCGCGCCTGGCGAGAACGCGACGCTCGACGTGACCCTGGAGAACTGCGGCGAGGACGCGATCGCGCTGGCGCACGACGCGGGCTGCTTCGGTCCCGCCGCGCTGGAGGTCGACCTGACGCGGGGCAACCTCACGTGGACGTTCCCCGCCCCGGACCGCACGCCCTACCGCGAGACGATGCCCATGAGCGCGGGCCACTGCATCGGCAGCATGGGCATCGCGCGCGCGGTCGTGCCGCCGGGCGGGACGTTCCGGGAGCGCTATGCGTGGAACGGCTCCGTCTCCGAGCCTGGCCTCTGCGGCGCGCCGGACGCGTACTGCGCGCGCGACCGGCCGGCCGACCCGGGGACCTACGCGCTCGTCGCGGTGGCGTGGCCCAACCAGGATTCGACGCGCGAGGCGCGCTCCGAGACGGCGCAGATCGCATGGACCGGCTAGCCCGGGGGCCCGCGCGGCGGCGGGGGCGCGCTGCTGATATCAAACGTCACGGAGGCCACGTTCGTCCCGATGGGCGGCGCCTCCTGCTTGGCGCGCAGGTCCTTGAGCCGGACCACCTCGACCTGCTGCCCCTGGCCCCGGAGGATCGCGAGCATGCCGTCCACGTGCCCGTCCCCCACGACGGCCACGACGCGCTGGCCCGTCTTGGCGATCTCCACGAGGGCGCGCGCCATGTGCTCGTTGCGCTCGTCGAGCAGCACGCGCTTGAGCGTGGGGAACTTCTTGCCCATCTCGGCGAAGTAGGACGCGTAGTCCTCCTGCATCTGGGCGACCTGCTTCTCGACGTTCTTGCTCGGGATGATGACGCCCAGGAAGGCGCTGCCCGCGAGGCGCATCTTCTCGCCGAAGCGCATCTCCTTGACGAGCCGCTGGAACGTGCGCTGCGCGTCCGCGTCGATGAGCGCGAGGGGGACGCCGAGCGCCTGCGCCTCGTTGGCCGCCGCGAGCATCTCGTCGCCCGCCTCGACGCCGTACTCGTTGGCGACCTTCGTCTGGAAGTCGGCGAGCATGCGGTAGACGATCGGCGCGCCCTTGCGGTCCTGGCTCTTGTTGCGCAGCGCGTGGTAGCGCGGCGGGTCGAGCTCGATGGCGACGACGTGCGGCGCCCGCTGCCGGATCTCCTGGCGCACGCGCGCGCCGATGTCGAAGACGTGGCCCGTGCCCACGAGGGTGATCTGGCCGGGGGCCGGCGTCTCGTCCATCGCGCGCGCAAGGTGGGCCCCCATCTTGGAGGTTTTGACCCATCCGGCTGCGCAGGCGCAAAGCCCTTCTCCGGCCCGCCCGCTGGCCGCGCGGGCACACCCCCATGCGCACCGCGATCCTGTCCAGCGTCCTGCTCGTCGCCGCCGCGTTCGTCGGCGTCACCTTCGCCACCCCCGGCGCCTCCGCCTGCCCGCAGCCCCAGGAGGGCCCCTCGCCCTGCGACCCGACGACCTGCCTGCCGGAGTCCGTCCAGCCGGTCTGCGTCCACGGCTGCCTGCGGTACTGCCCCGAGGCGAGCGTCAGTCTCCACTGCGTCGGCACCGCGACGAACCGCGTCTGTTACGACCCGTACGACCTCTCGTGCTTCGTGGGCGTCCAGTTCTCCGTCTCCGCGGTCTCGGGCAGCGCGTGCGTCGACTGGTGCAAGCTCATCCCCTGCCCGGGCCCCGTCATCGGCTCCAGCATCGGCTCGTGCGTCACGCCCATCTCGGGCGGCGACATCGAGGAGACGTACTGCGTCCACCCCGGCGACCACGCGTGCATCATCGAGCACCGCGAGGTCACGTTCACCGGCACGACCGACACGTGCACCCCCGTGCCCGGGCTGCCGTAGATCGGCCTGCGCCGCCTCCGGCGGGAGGCATCCCGAATCACGCTCTTTTCGTCCTGATTCGGGTCTTCGTGATTCGGGATGGTCTCGCGCGGAGCGCGCCCACGCTACTCGCGCTCCAGCACGTGCGGCCGGCTCATGCCGAGGATCGCCAGCTCGTTGCCGCTGGGGTCCCGGAAAAGATAGCACGGCCCGTCGGGCACCTCGAAGCGCCCGCCCTCGGGCGCCCACCCCTTCTTGCGCAGCTCCTTCTCGGCCTTGGCCAGGTCGGGCACGCCGAAGATCGGCAGCACGTTGGGCGCCGTGCGGTGCCCCGCGAGGACGTAGAGCGGCGGGCGCTCCGCCAGCGCGACGGCCGCGACTCGCGTGCCGAACTCCTGGAAGTCCCAGACCACGCGGGCGCCGAGGACGTCCGTGTAGTACGCGAGGTCGCGCGCGACGTCGGCGCTCGCGACGTAGAGGTATTCGAGACGGCCCAGCATGTCCCGGCGAAGGCCGGCCAAGCGCTTAAGCGAGGCGCGGCGGCTGCCCGGCGCGTGTTCCGCGCGGCAAGCCGGGCGATGGCGGGCTTCGGCCTGATCGCGCTCGGGCAGCTTTGCTATCTCCTGGGCGGCCTCCAGTTCGGCGGCCGTCCGTTCGACCTGCTGCTCACGCTCGTGAGCCTCCTGGCCGCCGCGTGGGCCGCGTTCCACCTCCTGCGCGCGAGCGAGGCGGCGGACGCGACGCGCGCGGTCGCGTGGGGGCTCACGGCCTTCGCAGTGGCGCAGGGCATCGACTTCCCCTCGACCGTGGGCAGCGGCGTCAACCCCTTCACGATCGGGTTCGCGCTGCTCGTGGCGGGCGCGACCGTCGCCGCCGTGGCCGCGTGGCTCCGGTCCTCCACGACGCTGCGCGTGGGGGCCGGCATCGCCGCCGCGGGCACGGCGACCTACGTCCTGGGCGGCGCGCTCGCGGGGCTCAACGTCTTCTCCATCGGCGTCGTCGCCAGCGTCGCCGGCTGGATCCTCGTCGCGCTCGCCTGAGGCGGGGCTCAGCCGCGGCGGCGCAGGACCAGCAGGCCCAGCGCCAGCGCGCCCAGGAGCGCCGCGGCCTCGAAGCCCGGAGTCGCCTTGCTCGGGGCGGCGGGCGTGCTCGACGCGGGCGTCGTGGCGCCGGCGTCCGTCGCGGACGTGGGCGTCGTCGTGCCCGTGCCGGCGCCCGTGCTGGCGGCCGAGACCGTGATGTCGTGGTCGCTGAAGTGCGGCACGCTCACGGCGATGCTCACGCCCTCGTCGGTGCGCGTGACGTTGACGCCGGCGCGGGCGCCGCTGAGCGCGTCGTCGAGCGTCGCGTTGGGGAGCGTCTCGTTGTCCAGGGTGACGACCACGGTCGCGTTGGCCGGGATCGTGTCGTTGCCGAGCTGCACGAGGACGGAGCGGCCCTCGGGCGTGTCGCTGCTGACGCGGATCGTGGCGTGGCCGTGCGAGAGCGAGGTCGCGTGCGCGCTGACGCCGAGGTCGGTCGCGTCGTCCAGGGGCGAGCCGTCCGCGTCGACGGCGGAGACGACGGCGCCGACGTGGCCGTGGGCCGCCGCCGCGATGGCCGCGTGGAGGCCGGAGGCCATGAGCTTCGACTCGGTGGTGTGGTACGCGAAGAGCAGCGAGGCGTGCGGGTCGAGCGCGACCTTGATGGTGCCGTTCGAGACGCTCGTGAACGTGCCGTTGCCCGCGATCGTCAGGTGGCCGTGCGAGGTGGCGAGGTTGAGCTTCACGGTCTGGTTCGTCGTGTCGTTCGTGATGGTCACGTTGGGCGCGAGCGCGAAGGTGAGGTTCAGGCCCGCGTCCTCCGCGCGCCAGTTGAGCAGCGCGAGCGGGTTGTTGTGGACCATGAGCGTCGCGTTGTCGCCCTCGAGGCGCAGCACGCTGCCCGTCACGCGCACGTCGTCGGTGGCGTTGAACGGCGTGGGCGTGATGGAGGCGAAGACGGGGATCGTCGCGTTGTTCGAGACGACGTCGTAGTGGGTGATGACGCCCGTGGCGTTGTCGAGGCCGAAGCTCACGAAGCGGCCCGTCGCGGTGCCGTTGGCGTAGGCGAGCTTGGCGAAGAGGCGGTGGCTCTCCGCGGCGGCGAGGCCGTGGCCGCGGGCGCTCTCCGAGAGGTTCGCCCAGGGCCCGTCGGGGTGCGTGCGGGCGGACGCGTTGCCGTCGCGGCCCGCGGGGGGCGCGGCGAGGGCGGCGAGCGACGTCGCAAGGAGCGCGACGCCGACGAGAAGGACGGTCATGGTTCGGCGCATGGTAACCAGGGCGCGACTTGGGCTTCCTCGGAAAAGGGTGCCGACCCTGCATCCGCGGTCCAGGCGAGCGCCTGCGGGCGAGCGCCGCGCGAGACGCGAGGGCCGGGCGGCCTCCGCGCTCGCGGGCGCCACGTTGAAGAGACGGCGCGGGCGTGGCCGCGTCGCATGCGCACCACGATCCTTCTCGCCGCCGCCCTGCTCTTCGCCACGACCGCCGTCGTGGTCGCCGCGCCCACCGCGATGGCCTGCCAGCCGGAGACGCCCGACTGCGGCTCCTCGGTTTGTCTCCCGGACCCCATCCACACGTGCCTGCTGCACTGCGGCACGATCACGCTCTGCCCCTACTCGCCGAGCTCCTGAGCTATCGGTAGCTCAAGAGCGGCGCGACCTGCTTGGCGACGGCCGGGTCGTCGAGCGCCTTCGCCACGTCCTCGTCGCTGCGGAAGGGCCGCTTGAGCGAGAGCCGCACCGCGCGCTTCTTGCCCACGCCCGGCAACGCCTCGATGGCCTTCAGGTTCGCGTGGTTGATATCGAACGGGACGGCGACCCCGGTGAGGCTGCGGAAGCCGTAGTCCGTGACCGCCACGTCGACCCAGGCGTTGGCGGGGATCTCGTAGGGGATGCCCACGAGCATCGCGTACGTCCCGATGGGGCGCCCGAACGTCGTCTTGCCCTCGTGCTGCTCGGTGAAGACGCGCCTGAGCACGGTGCCCTGGGGGAACATCGCGCGAAGGAGCGGCTGGTCGATCTCCTCGCGCACGAAGCGCTTGAAGTCGAGGAAGCGCTTCTGGTCGACGCCCTGCGACTCCATGCCGTTCATGACGACCTTGCGGATGTTGATGCGGCGCGCCCACAGGCCGCGCGCGACGTACTCGCGCAGGAACGCCTTGTTCAGCTCGTAGGTCTCGGCGCCCTCGCCGGGCAGCCCCGCGATGAAGTTGAGGCCGGGCAGGAACGCCGGGAAGCCGTTCGCGCCGCGCAGCTTGCCGTGGCGGTTGAGGATCTCCGCGGCCTGGAGGACGATCTCGGCGTCCGCGTTGAGGTTGTTCGCCTCCTTCACCGCCGGGTCGGCGCTCTCCAGGCCGAACGCCGCGATGTTGCCGTCCGTCATGTAGCGCACGACGAGCTTCGTCACCGCATCGGAGGCCTCCGGGTTCGCGGCGACGACGGCGGGATCCACGTTGTCGAGGTGCAGCGTGTGCAGGCCGGGCGCCGCGCCGTGGATGCCGCGCAGCAGCGCCTCGATCGCGGCGGGGTCCGGCTCCGGCGTCGGCGTCTCGCCAAGCCCCTTCGCGTGATAGCTGTAGAAGCACGCCTGGCCGCCGAGGCGGAAGTTGACGACGCCCTCGCGCGCGAGCGCCGCGACCTCGGCGACGACGTCCTCGACCGGGCGGAACGCGGGCTTCCCCTCCTTGGGCTCCAGGCAGAACGCGCAGCCGCCGTTGACGTAGCGCACGCAGCCGTGGTACGTGTCGAGCTCGGCCGTAAGCGGCTGGGGCATGTCGGGGTGGTCGCGCACCACGAACGCGCCGCGCACGCTCCAGTCGCGCCACTCGGCGAACGTGCGCTTGCGGTTCGCCTTGCCGTACCCCCCGATGATATCATGGAGGAGCGCGTCGCCGTGCAGCCGCGCGCGGTGCGTGAAGACCTTGTCGAGGTCCTCCTTGCCCGCGGGCGGAAGGCCGCCGCCGCGCCCGAAGCCGTAGAGCGCCGAGGCGCCCGCGATCATGGTCTCGCCCGGCACCAGGCGTACTACGTCCTGCGCCTCGCGCCACGACACGGGCGTCCCGCGCAGGTACTTGCCCGGCACGAGCGCGCCCGCGATCATCACGAGCAGGTCCGCGTGGCGCACGAGGTCGTTCTTCGGCGATCCGCGGCGCCACTCGTCGATCGTGAGGTAGCGCACCTCGGCCTCGGGGTCGGCGGCCTTCGCGGCGCCCGCCATGTAGCGCGCGTGCGGGCTCAGGTACGGAGGGACGCCGAAGTTGGCCGGCTCGTCGACGTAGCCGTCGAAGAGGAGAATGCGCCTCTTCAGAGGCGCCACCTCCTTTTCGATAGGCCGGACCGCAGTCCGGCCGTGTCGAACAAGACGACGCGGCGCATGCCGCTCCACCAAGGCGGCTGCCTCTTCAAGGTTCCGGGGCCGCGAGCCACGCCAGCGGCGTTTCCAGGCTCGACGGCTACGGCTCTATTCCACGTCGAGCGCCCGCGCCTCGCCCGACTCCAGCAGCTCGTCGATGCGCCCCTGCGCGGCGTCGAGGCGGGCGCGGAGCCTGCGCGCGAGGGCGACGCCCTCCTCGAAGCGCTTCATCGCCTCGTCGAGGCCCAGCTCGCCGCCCTCGAGCTGCTGCACGATGGCGTCCAGCGCCTCGATCTCGTCCTCGAACGTCGTCTCCGCCTTCTTCGCCATGCTATCGTTCCTCCACGCGCGCGGGCAGGTCGCCGTCGCGCAGCTTGACCGTGATCCGGGACCCGGGCGGCGCGTCGGCCGGGCTGCGCAGCACCTTGCCCTCGCGCGTCGCGATGGCGTAGCCGCGCCCCAGCACCGCGAGGGGCGAGAGCGCGTCGAGCCGCGCCGCGCGCTGGGCGAGCAGGTCCGCCTCGCGCCCGACGCGGGACGAGAGCGCCTTCGCCATGCGGGAGAGCGCGTCGTCCACTTCCTGCTGGAAAGCCGGCACGAGGTCCTCCAGCGCGCGGACCAGGCGCGACTCCGCCTCGCCGATCGCGTCGAGCAGCGCGCCCGCGTCCGGCGCCAGCAGCTCGGCCGCGGCGGTGGGCGTGCTCGCGCGCGCGTCGGCCGCGAAGTCGCAGAGGGTATAGTCTGTTTCGTGTCCCACCGCAGACACGATGGGGACGCGGCACGCGGCGACCGCGCGCACGAGCGTCTCCTCGTTGAACGCCCAGAGGTTCTCCAGCGCGCCCCCGCCACGCGCCACGACGATGACGTCCACGTCCGCGCGTTCGAGGCGGCGCAGCGCGGCCACGAGGCTCGCGGCGGCCTCGTCGCCCTGCACGCGCGCGTCGGCGATGAGCAGCCTCGCGGCGGGGTTGCGGCGCTTGGCCGTGCGGACGATATCACGAAGGACCGCGCCCGAGAGGCTCGTGACGACGCCGATGCGCTGCGGGAAGCGCGGCAGCGGACGCTTGCGCTCCGGCGCGAAGAGCCCCTCGGCCTCCAGCCGGCGGCGCATCTGGTCGAACGCGAGCGCGAGCGCGCCCACGCCGACCGGGCGCAGGTCGCGCACGACGACCTGCAGCTCGCTGCGCTTGGCGTACACGCCCACCGCGCCGCGCGCCAGCACCTCCATGCCCTCCTGGGGCGCGAACTTGACGCGCGCGTTCTGCTGGCGGAACATCGCCGCGTGGATCACCCCCGTCTCGTCCTTGAGGTCGAAGTACCAGT
>JAXDQU010000040.1:0-16522 GCA_034667685.1 Thermoplasmata archaeon
GAGCCCCCGATTCAATTCCGATTCCTCTTCCGAGTCCGAGGACCCGGACGGGCTCGGAAGGGGAATCGGAATCGGGCCGGGCTCAGGACGGGAGTCGTGTTCAAACCAGATGCCCGCCCTCGCCGCCGCGGCGCGATGACGGGAAGAGGGTCACGGATGCCCACAAGTTACCGGGCAGCTTGACGAGGAATGCCCTTGCGGAGCGCCTCTTCATCCATGGATTAGCCTATCGCCCCCCCGGAGCCGCACTTCAGTCGGCTGAGGGTTGACATCTGTGCGGTTGTTATCCAAGATCATAGCTGCGAGCGGCGATCTAGAATTGTTACCAATCCTCCACAATCGTGAATCCTGCCAAGTGGATTGGAGCCTCTGCCACCGGCTGATGTCGGATGGCTCGGAGGTATTCCATGAACACCAAAGTTATTTTGACGTCCCTCGTGCTGCTCGGCCTCCTCGTGCCCGCGGTTGCCATGGCGGCCACCGTTCCCCCGCTCCCGAACTGCGACTCGTCGAACCCCAACTACCAGCCCTCGCAGACGACCCACGTCTTCGTGGTCGCCGGTGACTTCGGCGCGACCATCGACTCCCAGTTCGGCGGCGTCGGTGTGGCCGACGTGTTCGACACGTCCGGCTGCGCGACCGGCGACGGCGACAACGAGACCGGCCAGGGCGGCGCTCAGTTCCCTGAGATCAACCAGAGCTTCTGCTACCCCGCGGCCCCCGTCGTGGGCCACCACAACGGTGGCGCCGGCGCGACCGCGACGGTCCGCTCCAACACGGCGAACCTGCCCATGGACTTCACCTTCGGCACGGACGGCCAGGACCCGGCTGCCTGGACCGCGGGCCAGACCTGCACGGGCAACAACGTTGTCTCGGACAGCTACGACTCGGACCCCTTCGACTGCGGTCAGGGCGTGACGGGCCACTTCCCGGGCGTCCCCGCGACGCTCGCGCCCAACCCGAACCCCCACGACGCCACCGCCACGACCCCGCCCGACCCTGACCCGTGGGCGACTGCCTACGGCGCGGTCCCGCAGAACACGTCCCGCCCCGACCCCAATGGCGTCGTGTGCTTCGGCGTGCTCGATGGCAGCGCGTGGAGCTTCTTCGTGTTCGGCCCCTCGGTCTCCGGCTTCGCGGGCTTCCTCACCGGCGGCCCCCTCCTCGACCTGACCGGCTGCCCCGTCATCGGTGACAGCTCGTCGGTGGGCGGCGGTCTCGCGGGCACCGGCCTGCTGACCGGCCCCCTCGCGGGCAACAACCAGTGCGGCATCGGCTCGGTCCCGAGCGTCAACCCCCCCAACGCGGGTACCAGCACGCCCCTTCAGGGCACCATCACGGACCCGTAGATAGATGGCCGTGAGGACCAAACCCTCGGGGCGGGCTTTCGCCCGCCCTGAGACCCTTCTTTCCTTCTCACTTTATTCCTCGACTCCGGCATTGCGCGCCCTGCGCGCGGGTTCCTGACGGGCGCGGCCCGAGCGCCGCCCAGAACCCGTACGCCTCGCATGAACCCGGGCGCTCCGCGCGCCTCGATGCGACTTGCGCGGCGATCCGGCAGGAACGCGCGAGGCCCCGACAACCATCCGGCTGTCCATGCGCTGGCCTCAAGCCCTCCTGGGTGTTGCTTGCCGCGATGCGAAGCATCCCCCTTCTCGTCGTCGCCCTCGGCATGCTCCTCGCCGCCCCGCTGGCCGGCGCGCTCCCGATCCCGCCGCCCGTCTCGGTCTGCACGGCCGCCACGTCCTCCACGTGCGGGCACTTTGCCTGCGTGCGCGTGGAGGCCAGCACGCACTGCACGGACTTCGTGATCTCCAAGGTCGGCGTGTGCACCGAGAACCACCCGCCCTGCGCGTGGGACGAGCTCGCGTGTGTCTACAGCGGCTCGAACAAGATCGTCTGCGTTCCCGACATCAGCTAGGTGGTCTTCATGCGCGCTTTCCTTCCCCTGCTCGCCCTCCTCGCGCTCGCCCCGCTTGCCTCGGCGAGCGGCGTCATCCCGCCCCTCGCGTGCTCCTCGGCCACCTCCTCGTGTCCTGGGCTCGTGTGCGCGCTGCCCACCTCGGCGGACTCCGTCTGCGTCCAGTCGGGCATCGGCGTGTGCATCGAGAACCGCCCGCCCTGCGAGTGGGATCAGCTCGCGTGCGTCTACGACGCGGCGGGCAGCCTCGTCTGCGTCCCCGACATCAGCTAAGGTGAACCCCCATGCGAACGATCTTCCTCCTCGTCCTGCTCGCCACGCCCTTCGTCTTCGTGCCCGTCGCCGCCGCGATCCCGCCGCCGGTCCAGGCCTGCTCCGACCTCATCACGCCTGGCGGCTGCGGCCTCAACTGGGTCTGCATCAGCGCCGAGAGCGGCGCTGTGTCGCGCTGCGTCAAGGACCCGTGCTGGAACACGGCGACCTGCTACTGAGGCCACGCGACCTCGCGGAGGGCCAGCGCCTTCGCCAGCCGCGCGGCCGCCGTCGCGAGGCCGTCCTCCTGCGCGCTCGTCCAGCGGACGCCCGGCTCGCGGTGCACCGCCTTGATGCGGAGCGCGCCCGCCTCGCGGTCGCTCTTCACGTCCGCGCGCGCCACGATCCGGTCGCCCACCACGAGCGGCATCACGTAGTAGCCGAAGCGGCGCTGGTGCTCCTTCTTGTAGACCTCGATGAGGTGATCGAAGCCCAGCGCGCGCCGGGCGAAGGCGCGGTCCCAGAGCAGGTTGTCGAACGGTGATAGCAATGCGGCGGCGCGGGGCGCCGGCGGATCGAGGTCGGTCCCGGCCGCGACGAAGACGTCGGGCCCGCCCTCGGCGACCGGCACGCGCGCGACCTCGCCCTCGCGCACGAGCCGCGCCAGGGCGGGTCGGACGGTGGCCGTGCGCCCCGCGAAGCGCCAGTGCTCCGCGACGCCCGCTTCGGTGAGCGCGCCGCGCGCCCGGATCGCCTGGAGCGCCAGCGCGCGGATCGCCTGCGGCCGCGTCACGCGCTCCGCGAGGCGCTTCGCGGGGATGACGCGCTCGGGCAGGTCGTAGACGCGCTGGAAGCCCGACTCGCGGCCGCACACGGCGAGGCGTCCCGCGGTCCAGAGCGCGTCGAGCATGCGCTTCTCGGGCTTGAGGACCCACATGCCCTTGCCGGGCGCCTTGCCCTCGAACTCGCGGCTTGACATCGGGCCGTTCTTCTCGATGGCGCGCAGCACCGAACGCGCCAGCGCCGGTTCGCGCCCGAGCACGTCGCCCCACCAATGGTGGACGCGCCGGTCGCGCATGCGGTGGCGCAGCAGCGGCCACGCCTCGACGGGAAGCAGGCTCGCCTCGTGGGCCCAATATTCGACGACGCGGCCCGCGCGCAGCAGCTTCGAGACCGCGTCGGCCGGGTGCGTCCCGATGCGCGCGGCGAGCGCCAACCGGTGGCTGCGGTCCACCGTCGCGATGCTGTCGAGCTGCACCGCGCTGAGCCTGCGGATCGTGGCTTCCACGTCGGCCTGTGTGCCGCGGCCGCCGGGCGCGTACCCCTGCGCCGCGATGGCGATGCGCCTGACCTGCTCGAGCGAGAGCGCGCCCTCCGCCACGCGCAGGCGAGGCCCGCTCCTGCGGAAAAAGGATGGGCCGGCGCGCGCCGGGTGCGCTCCGCGCGGAAACCACCGAATCTCTGGATCACGGAATCTCCGCCGAGCCGCTCGATTTCGGAGATTCTGAGATTCCGAGATTCCGTCCTTCCCGCCGGAGGCGCGGACCGCGCAAGGCATATTCCGCATCCCCGCGCTCGCGCCGCGATGGCCGCGAAGAAGGCCGCCGCCAAGAAGGCCGCGCCGAAGAAAGCCGCGCCCAAGAAGACGCCTGCCAAGAAGGCCGCGGCACCCCAGCCCCAGCGCCAGCCCAAGCCCTCGGCAGGCCCGCAGATCCCGGCACGCACGTTCGTGATCCCGCACGACGCGTATGAGGCCAACAAGGACGCGATCAAGGCGCCCATGAAGGCGCGCGGCATGAAGTGGTCCTACCTCGGCGAGGACGCGGAGGGGAAGCGCGGCATCTACCGCGACGACGCGATCAACGTCTTCGCCCACTTCATGGACGACGGCGTGCACTACACGCTGCGCGGCAAGGACCAGGAGGCCGCCGACGGATTGCTATCAGCGTGGCGCGGCATCCTCAGCGCGAAGCTCATGGACAAGGCGAAGGAGGCGGGCCAGCAGGCCGCGGCGCAGGAGCAGGCGCAGCAGGAGAGCGAGGCCGTCAAGCTCTGGCGCCTCCAGGAGCCGCAGCGCAGGCCCGGCGAGCCCGACTTCTTCTACGACAAGCGCGTCGCGGAGTGGAAGGCGCAGAAGCCTACTTCATGATCCCGCGGACGCGCGGCCACTTCTCCTTGCGGTCGCGCGCCGCCTTCGCCTCGTCGAGCAGCCGGGCGATGTCGCCCATGATATCATCAGTGACCTTGCGCGCGAGGTCCGAGTCGTGCGGGTCGCCCTGGAACGTGCGCGGCGCGCCGACGTTGACGTAGGCCGTCTCGCGCAGGTCGGGGACCTTCTTGCCCGGCGGCCAGAACTTGTCCGTGGCGAACGCGGCCGGGACCACCGGCACGCCCGACTCCAGCGCCATGCGCGCCACGCCGGTCTTCGCGGGGCCGAGCTGCCCCACGTAGCGCGTCCCCTCGGGGAAGATGCCCACGATCTGGCCGGCGCGCAGCGCGGCGATGGCCGCCTGGTACGCCTCGGGGTTCTTCGCGTTGCGGTCGACCGGGATCGCGCCGCCGCTCTGGAAGAAGAACCACTTCGAGAAGGCGTTCCCGCCCACGGTGTGCTTCGCGAGGTAGTGGACGGGGCGCTCCATCGTGGCGGACATGAGGATCGGGTCCCACCACGAGGTGTGGTTGCCCGCGAAGAGGAAGCCGCCCGTCCTCGGGATGTGCTCCAGGCCCTTCGTCCGCGCGAGCAGCTTGTTGTGCCAGGAGTAGGCGATGACGTGGAGCGTCTTGTGGTTGATGCCCACCGAGTCCCAGTCGCCACCGCTGCGCTTCACGACCACGAGGCGACGCACGCGGCAGGGCGCCTATAGGGTTTTCACCCGGAGGTGAACCTCTGTGCCACCACAACGCTTTTCCCCGCCACAGGGCGGTCGGGCGCCCGATGCTCCGCCCAGCCCTCGCCATCGCCCTGGCGCTCCTGGCCGCCCCGGCCCTCGCGGGCTGCCTCAACCCTGCCAACAGCAACCTCTCGACCGCGTCGACGGGGCTGCTGGGCGACCTCCTGGCGAGCCCGACCTCGCTCTGGCCCGACCACGAGAACGAGCCGCACCCGCTGTTCAACTGGCCCACGCTCACGCACCCCGCCACGTCCAACGGCACGGTGCCCACGTGGTGGGAGCCGGTCCCGAACGCGACGGTGCCCGCGCAAGTGAAGGGGCTGGAGCACGTCGCGAAGTCGCCCGACGCGGTGACGGGCGGCGCGGGCATCGCGGTCTTCGGCAGCCTCGCGCTCGTGCCCAGCGACGGGCCCAACGCGTGGGTGCTCGACATCCACGACCCGACGCACCCGGCGGTCCTCTCGGAGTATCCCGGCGGCGGCGAGCGCGGCGCGGCGATCATGGCGTTCCCCGACGGGCGCCTCTACGGCGTCGTGTCCACGAGCCCCGGCTTCGACGTCGTGAACATCACCGACCCGCACAATGCGAGCATCGTCGCGCAGGTCAAGGCGCCGCGCGACGGCCACAAGCTGGGCATCGTCCCCGGCACGCCCTACGTCTACAACGCCAACAGCAAGGGCGGCGACGGCGACCCGCTCTTCGGCACCACCGGCGACGTGCAGGGCGTGGGCGACAAGGGCGAGACGGAGATCTACAACCTCATCGACCCCGAGCACCCGGTGCTCGTCCAGGAGTTCAAGAACGGCTACGGCTGCCACCACATCTTCTTCTGGATTGATAGCAGCAAGGACAAGGAGCGCGCCATCTGCGCGGGCATCGAGTACACGCAGATCTGGGACATCAAGGATCCCGCGAAGCCCAAGGTCATCGTGAGCGTGCCCGTGCACCACGGCAACCCGATGCTCCCCGCCACGAGCGTCCCGCCGCTCGTCTTCAGCCACTTCGCCATCCTCAACCAGGCCGGCGACGAGCTGATCGTCGGCGACGAGTTCATGGGCGGCGCCACCGCCGAGTGCGACGGTCTCCACACGCCCGCGGGCGACCACGCCGGGCCCCTGGGCAACGTCTGGTTCTACGACGTGAAGGACGAGAAGAACCCCAAGCTCCTGGGCTTCTTCAGCCCGCCCCCGAAGATGCTCTCGAACCCCGACGTCACCGCGGGCTGCACGGCGCACCACGGCCGCCTCGTGCCCGATCCCGCGGGCAAGAAGCAGTACCTCGCCATCGCGTGGTACGCGGACGGCACCGTGCTCATCGACTTCACGGACCCCACGAACCCCACCATGGTCGACATGTGGAACCAGGGCACGAACACCTGGGAGTCCTGGTACGACAACGGCTGGATCTTCACGGGCGACCTGAACCGTGGGTTCGACGTGCTGAAGCTCAAGTAAACGGTTCCCATCTTCCCCTCTTCCTCCCTTCCCCTCTTCCGAACGGAACGCACCACTTGGAAGAGGGGAAGGGAGGAAGAGGGGAAGATGGGAACCGTTCAGTTCTCTTTGCTCGTCGCCACGATCAGCTTGTGCGTGAGCGCCATCGTCCGCCCCAGCAGCGGCCGCGCTTCGGTGGAGAGCGTCGAGACGCCAGCCGTCCTGTCCGTGAGATCAAGGATGGCAAGGCATTCCGCCGTCGAGCGCCGCGACATCCGGTAGAACCTGGCCTTCTCCGCGGGGCGATACTCGGCCGCGCCCTCCGCGAGGTTCAGCACGATGGAGGACGCGGCGCGTCGGAGCTGGTCGCGCAGGTCGCCGTGCGCCGGCGGAAGCTCGCGCGCGAGGCCGAAGAGGAGCACGGCCGCGTCGAGACCGCGCTGGTAGGCGATGAGGCTCTCGTGGGGGGCAGGCATCGCACGACGGTGGGCGTCGCGGGCTTGGCTTTTATCCGGAGGTCACCCGAGGCGCCGCCTCGCCCCCCGTCCCTTCGAGCCACGCCCGCGCAAGCTCGGAGCGCACGCGGCTGCGGTGCCGCGCGTCCACCAGATAGCGCAGCGTGAGCGTGACGCGGTCAGGCCCGAGCGCGACGAGCACGACCGGCGCGCGGGGGAACGCGGTGTCGATCGCGGCGGCCTCCGTGGCGCGCGCGTAGCGCTCGGCCATCTGGGCATGCTCGGCCGGCGGGATTACCCGCTGCGCGACGTCGTGCAGGAGCCGCTGCGCCGCGGCGAGGTCGCTGCCGTATGCCACCGCGAACGCCAGCTCGTCGAACACGATGGGCGCGTCGCCGGTGGCGTTCGCCACGGGCTTCTCGAGGAAGATCGCGTTGCTGACGCTGAGCACGCGCCCGGTCGCGCGGCCCGTGGCGCCGTCCACTTCCCAGAGCCTCGTGGAGAAGAGGGCGATCTCCAGGACGTCGCCGTGGAGCTTGTCGACCTCGATGCGGTCGCCGACGCGGAAGAGGCGCGTGAAGAGGATCGCGCACCATCCGCCCACGGCCAGGATCGGGCGCTGCAGGGCGAGCGTGAGGCCGAAGCCCACCAGGCCCAGTGATAGCAGCGTGCCGGTGAAGCTGCCGAACGTCACCGCCACGAGCAGGACGACGACGAGGATCGCCGTGACGCTCTCCAGGGCCGAGAGCGAGTCGAGGTCGCGCCGCGAGAGGTGCGTCAGCGCGCGCCGGCCCCCGGCGCGGAAGAGCGCGAAGAGCGCGGCGGTGACGGCGAGCGCGATGCCCAGCGGCACGAGCGCCTGCGCGGCGCCGCGCGTGAAGGACGTGCCAAGGAGCGTGCCGGCGGCGAGCCCCGCGCGCACGATGGCGGCCGCGCCCGTCGCGAAGACGAGCGCCGCGAGCAGGAGCCCCAGCGGGCGGAGGCGCGCCATGCTCAAAGCGCGTCGCGTTCGAGCGTGGCGGCGCGGTCCATGTGGATCGGCGGCGGGCCCGCGAGCGCGCGGCAGAATCCCTCGTCGTCCAGGCCGCTGTGCAGGCACATGCGGATGTCCTCGACGCGGCGGATCGCCTCGTTGTCCTCGGGCGCGGCCATCGGCCCGAACATGAAGGTGCCCGTGCCCCACGCGCCGCACTTCGGGCAGCGCAGCGCCGCGACGAGCGCCATGTCGGCCGGGTCGGACGCGCCCTCCACGCGCCGCAGGCTGTCGAGGCGCACCGTCGAGGGATCGTTGCGCGTCTGGCACGTGAAGCAGAGGATCGCGCCGCCTTCGCGCGCGCCGAACTGCCCCTTGTAGCCGCGCGTCTCGTAGAACTGGATCGCCTCGCGCAGCGTCAGGCCGCCGGTCTCCGCGCCTCGGGACTGCATGCCAACGCCGATCGGCCGCGATGCGAGAAGCCCGTTCTGGCCGCTTCGTCGGTCCGCGCCCTCAGCTCAGCCCGAGCCCGGTGCTCTCGCGGACCGCCGAGGACTCCATCTCGCGCGCCCGCGCCCGGGAGTCGTCGAGCGCGGCGGCCGAGCCCTGCAGCATGTCGAGCACGAGCTGGAGCACCTCCTGGCTGCGCAGCGGCTTCTGCACGTAGGCGTCGATGCGCGCGGCCTGGATGCGGTGGATGCCGGTGGGCACCTCGTTGTACCCCGTCATCAGCACGCGGCGCCCGGAAGGGTTGCGCCCGCACGCGGCCAGCAGCACCTCGACGCCGTCCACCTGGCGCATCCGGAAGTCGGAGATCACGAGGTCGAACGGCTCGCTCGCGGCGAGCTCCTTCGCGCGCTGGCTGTTGACCTCCGTGACGAGTTGGACGGGCATGACGCGCACGCGACGCATCAGCCCCTTGAAGAGGTCGAGGATCTCGGGCACGTCGTCCACCACCAGGACGCGGGCGGTGTCGGTCGTGGCGCTCATGCCCCCTCCTTTCCGCCCGACCTACTTGACCTTCCGGGACCCGTCTCCGGACGGACAGCCCGCCCGCCCGCGCCCGGCGGCCTGGACGCCACGCCCTTGAAGCACGAGACGGCGCTGAGCAGCACGCATGACGCCTCCCCCGAACACGAGCGGTCAGCAGCAGATGAAGCGCGACCAGCGCACGGCCGAAAGCCAGACCTGGCACCGCACGGCCAAGGTCATCGAGCTGATCGGGAACTCGGAGACCTCCTTCGAGGACGCCGTGAAGAACGCCCTGGAGGACGCCAGCCGCACCATCCGCCACATCAGCGGCGCCGAGGTCATCCGCTCGTCCGTGAAGTGCGAGGAGGGGCGCGTCATCGAGTACCGCGTCGACCTGCGCATCGCGTTCGGGATCGAGAAGGGCGACCCGGACGCGGTGTGAGGCGCCTGGCGAAGCGCCGTACCACAGCAGGGATGGCGCTTCGCGGGCTCCCTGGTCGTGAGGCTTGAGAATTGGCGACCCGAGCGAAGAAGGCCCGCTACGCCGCGCTGCGCCCGCACACGGCGCGCATCCTGAAGGTCGCCGAGTACCCGGTGCACGTCAACGGCGCGTACCTGGACAACCCCGAGCGCATCCCCCTTCTCGAACGGAAGGCCGACGAGCGGCGCTAAGGTATTTGCCTGGGCTTCCGCGTCCCGTGGCGTATGCGGGACTATGAGCTTCGCCGCGGCCACTGGAAGACCATCGACGGGGAGAAGCTGCTCCACTTGATGCAGGACGTCTTCGGCGAGACGAAGAAGGTCGGCGCCGGCTTCCAGGTCGAGAACTGGGGCGCGCTCTCGAAGATGTACTGCGAGCAGCTGGGCAAGACGCACCTGCGCGTGGACACGACCATGAACCCGAAGGTCGCCAACGAGGACGCGCAGAAGACGCTGCGCGCCTACAACGACTTCCTGGAGCTCGCCACCGGCTACAACGCGAAGGAGCGCTCCAAGCGCGCCCAGGCCGAGGCCAAGAAGGGCGCCGAGGACGTTCCCGACGTCTGAGCATGGACGTTCCCCTTCTCGCGTTCTCGTTCCTCCTGGGCGCGAACGCCTTCTTCTCGCCGTGCGGCTTCCCGATGCTTCCGGCGTACCTGGCCTACTACCTGCCGCGCGGGGGGACCGGCCCGCACACGCCGCTGCGGGGGCTTGCGCGCGGGCTCGCGGGCGGCGCGCTCGCGGCGCTGGGCGCCGTCGCGGTGCTGGGCGCGGTGGGCCTGCTCGCGGCCACGCTGGGCGCGCCGTTCAAGGCGCGCGTCGCGGACCTGGAGCTGGTCGGCGGGCTCGTCACGCTCGCGCTGGGCATCCTGACGCTGGCGGGGCGCGGCCCGGCGTTCGCCGTCGCCCTCCAGCCCGCCCGCGCGCGCAGCGCCTGGGCGCTCGTGGGCTTCGGCGCGCTCTACGCCGCCGTCGCCGCCTCGTGCGTCGCGCCGCTCCTGCTCTCGGTGCTCGTGCAGGCCTTCGTCGCGCCCACGCTGCTCGAAGGCGCGCTCGTCGTGCTCGCCTACGCCGCCGGCCTCGCGCTGCTCCTCGTCGCGGCCACGGTCCTCGTCGCGCTCGCGCAGGAGACCGTGCTGCGCGCGATGCGGCGGGCGCTCCCGTGGATCGCGCGGGCGAGCGGCGTCATCCTCGTGCTCGTCGGGCTCTACGTCCTCTGGTACTGGCGCGTCCAGCTCGCCGCGTGAGCTCACCGCGCGGGCGCTTCGGCGAGCTGCGCGTGGAACTGGTGCCCGCAGTGGGGGCATTGCTGTGCGGGGAGCTTCTTGGGCTCATCGGGCACGAGCGTCTTGCGCTTGGTCACGCGGTCGTGGAAGCCGCTGGCGAGGATGGCCGTGGGGAGCGCGACGATGCCCACGCCGATGAGCGCGGTGGCGCCGCCGGCGATCTTGCCCAGGACGGTCACGGGGTAGACGTCGCCGTAGCCGATGGTCGTGAGCGTGATGATGCTCCACCACATGGATTCGGGGATGTTGCCGAACTTGTCGGGCTGCGCGTCGCGCTCGGCGATGTAGAGGACGCACGAGCTGAGGACCAGCATGACCATCGCGGCGCCCAGGGCGACGGTGAGGTCGGCGCGCTTCTCCTTGAACACCTCGCTCAAGTGGTGGACGGCGGGCGTGTAGCGGCCCAGCTTCAGCAGGCGGAAGAGCCGGAAGAAGCGCAGCAGGAAGAGGAAGCGCAGGTCCGCGCCGCCGCCCCCCAGGAGGATGACCAGGCTGGGCGCGATGGCGGCGAGGTCGATGAGCGCGGCGGGCGTCACGACGTAGCGGAGGCGGCCCACGAAGGGCTTTTGATAGCGCGGGTCCGCCGTGATCGACCAGGCGCGGAGCAGGTACTCGACGCTGAAGATGGCGAGCGAGGCGTACTCGAACGCGCGGAACCAGCCGTGGTAGGACGCCTCCAGCGCGTCGACGGATTCGAGGATGACGGCGAGCGCGTTGGCGGCGATGAGCGCGATGAGGCCCAGCGTGATCCAGTAGAGGCCGGGCTCGGTCTCGGGGTCGGTGTCCAGCGTCTCGAAGACCCGCACGCGGAAGGGCTTCGCCGGCTCGCTCATCGACGGCGGCACGCGCGCCCGGGGACTTAAAGCGCGGGGAGAGCGACGCCTTCAGCCGATCGTCAGGGTCAGGATGACCGCGTTGGCCTGCGCGTCGAGGATGCGTAGCGTGTCGCCGCCGTGGAGGCCGCCGATCGCGATCGTGTCGCCGGCCTGCACGGGGGAGGACGCGGCGTCGCGCGTCGAGCCGGAGCAGGCCAGGTAGACGTCCGCGGCCGAGAGCGTGGCGGGGCACGCGCCGGCCGCGTCCAGGGGGCGCGTGGCGCCGTTGATCGTGAACGCGAGGCCACCGTAGGTCATGCCCACGGAGGCGGAGGCGATGGTGTACGACTTCATGCCGTCCTGCAGCGCGCCCGAGGAGGTGATGGAGAGGCTGCGGGCCGGCGCTCCGGTCGGCGTGGGCGTCGCGGGCGCGATCACGCCGCACACGATCCGGGCGCCTGCGTCGATCCCGACGACGGCCTGGCCGGCGGGGCAGGAGAAGGCGGCTCGTCCGGCGCTCGCGTCGTCGGCGGGACCCGGGCTCAGGCAGCCGGCGAGGAGCAGGGCAAGCACAAGGACGAGGAGGACGCGCATCGGAGCCGCACCGCGCGCCAGGTAACATGAAGGGCGCGCAGACCGGACGAGCGCACGTTCAGCCTTGGCGCAGGTGCCACGCCTTGGGCTGCGTGAACGCGAGGATGCCGTCCCGGCCGAGCGTCACGCCGATGCCGGAGTGGCCGCGGCCCGACCAGGGGAGGCGCGGGCTGACACGGTCGCAGCAGTTCCAGTACGCGCTCCCCACGCGCACGCCGCGCAGGATCGCCCGCGCCCTCGCCTCGTCGCGGGCGTAGACGCCGGCGGTCAGGCCGTAGGGCGTGTCGTTCATGAGGCGCAGCGCCTCGGCGTCGTCGCGGCACGCCATGAGGCCGATGACCGGGCCGAAGCTCTCCTCGCGCATCACCTCCATTGCGTGGTCGACGTGGGTGAGGACGGTGGGCTCGAACCAGTTGCCCGGCTGGCGGATGCGCGCGCCGCCCATGCGCACCTGGGCGCCCTTCGCGCGCGCGTCGGCGACCTGGCGCTCCAGCACGTCGAGCTGCGGCGCGCGGGCCAGCGGGCCGACGTACGTCTTCTCGTCCATCGGGTCGCCCACGACGAAGCGCTTGACCTCGGCGAGGAAGGCGTCGACGAACGAGTCGAAGACCGCCTGGTGGACGTACACGCGCTCGACGCTGCAGCACGACTGGCCCGCGTTGTAGAACGCGCCGTCCGCGACGGAAGCCGCGGCCTTCGTGATGTCAACGTCGTCGCAGACGTACACCGGGTCCTTGCCGCCCAGCTCCAATTGCACGTGGATCATGCGCGGGGCGGCGGCCGTGGCGATCTTCTGGCCCGTGGCGTACGAGCCGGTGAAGAACACGCCGTCGACCGGCTGCTCCACGAGCGCCGCGCCCACGGGGCCCGCGCCCACGACCGGCGCGAAGACGTCGCGCGGCACGCCCGCCGCGTGCATCATCTGCGCGATGGCGAGGCCCGTGAGCGTGGCGTGCTCGCTGGGCTTGTAGAGCACCGCGTTGCCCGCGATCAGCGCGGGGACGAAGACGTTGGAGCCGACGAAGTACGGGTAGTTCCACGCGCTGACGTTGGCGACCACGCCGAGCGGCTCGCGCGCCACGACCTCGCGCATCCCCTCGTGGCTCCAGACCTCCTGGTCGGCGAGCGCCGCGCCGCTTTCGGCGAGGAAGAAGTCGATCCGCGCGAGCAGGCCGTTGAGCTCGTTGCGGCTCTGCGCGATCGGCTTCCCGACCTCCGTCGTCAGCGTCTTCGCAAGCTCCTCCTTGCGCGCCACGACCTGCGCGCGGAAGGCGCGGATCGCGTCGAGGCGCAGCGCGAGCGGAAGCGCGGCCCACGCGGGCTGGGCGGCGCGCGCGGCGGCGAGCTTGCGCGCGATCGTGGCGGGCGTGTCGGTCTCGACGCGCGTGACGACCTGGCCGTCGGCCGGGTTGACGACGTCGAGCATCACGCCGCCTCGCGGAAGATGCGCTGGAAGTCGGCGAGCGCGGCGGGCACCGGGTTGTTCTGGTGGCACGAGTCCGCGAGCGCGGCCTCGGGGAGCTTCGCGAGGTGCTCCTTCGTGACGCCCGCCTGCGCGAGCTTCGCGGGGACGCCCACCTGCGCCTTGAGGTCGGCGAGCCAGCGCAGGAAGTCGCCGTCCTTCGCGCCCACCACGCGCGCCATCTCGGCGAAGCGCTCGGCGCGCGCCTTCTGGTTCATGGCGACCGCGTGGTCGATCATGATGCCGCACGCCAGGCCGTGGTGCATGTCGGCGATCTGCCCCAGCGCGTGGGCGCAGGAGTGCGCGACCCCCAAGCCCTTCTGGAACGCGATCGCCCCCATCATGCTCGCCATCATCATGTCGCTGCGCGCGTCCAGGTCGTTGCCGCGGGCCACGGCTCGCGGCAACGACCAGGACGCGAGCCTCAGCCCTTCGAGCGCGATGCCGTCGCAGATCGGATGATGGTCCTTCGCGAGATAGCTTTCCACGCAGTGGGTGACCGCGTCCATGCCCGTCGCGGCGGTGATCTTGGCGGGCAGGTCGAGCGTCAGCTCGGGATCGGCGAAGACCGCGCGGGCCAGGAGGCGCGGGTGGAACACGATGCGCTTGACGTGGTGCGCGTCCGAGATGACGGTGCTGCGCCCGACCTCGCTGCCCGTGCCGCTCGTGGTGGGGAGCGCGATCCAGTAGGGGATCTCGCGGCTGACGGGGAGCGCGCCGGGCTTGCCGTCCTCGTAGTCGAGCACGCTTCCCGGGTGGTGCGACATGAGCGCGACGGCCTTCGCGACGTCGAGCGCAGCGCCCCCGCCGATGCCCACGATGCAGTCCGCGCGGTGGTCGTGGAACGCCTTCGCGCCCGCGGCGACGTGCGCCTCGACCGGGTTGCCCGCGACGCCGCTGTAGACCGCGACGTCGAGCGGCGAGAGC
The DNA here is from genome assembly GCA_034667685.1 of Thermoplasmata archaeon. GTDB lineage: Archaea > Thermoplasmatota > SW-10-69-26 > JACQPN01 > JAJPHT01 > JAJPHT01. The sequence goes on from JAXDQU010000040.1 coordinate 14,462, forward strand.
GACGCGACGAACTTCTTGAACAGGGGAAGTTGCGCGAGGCCCTGGTCCGTCACGACGAGCGGCCGCTCGTAGCGCTCCGCCTGCAGGTGCGCGGGCACCTCGCGCGAGGCGCCCGGGCCGAAGCGGATGGCGGTGGGGAAGCTGAAGGAGGCGACGGGCACATGGTGCAAGCCGCTGGCCTGGTGCTAAGGGTTTTCCCCATCTTCGTCAAGCCCCCTGGAACACGAAGAGCACGAAGAGCACGAAGACACGAAGTTCTGAAACCTTCGTGCCTTCGTGGCTTCGTGCTCTTCGTGTTCCCAGCGGCCTCACCGGACCCGACAGGAGTTCACCGGGACCCGCGCAGCCGCTTGTCGAGCGCCGCCAACCGCTCGCGCCAGAACTCGTCCACGTCCTTCGCGTACCCCGCCGCAAGGCGGAGCGCGCCGGGCACGATGGCGTAGAACCGTTCGCGCCCCTGCTTGCGCGCGGTGACCAGGCCGGCGCGCGCGAGGACGGCGAGGTGCTTCGAGATGGCGGGGCGGCTCACGTCGAAGCGCGCCGCGACGTCCGCCACGCGCATCTCGCCCCCGCCCAGCACGACGAGGATGCCGCGGCGCGTCGGGTCGGCCAGCGCGCGGAAGACGGCGTCCTGCACGGGCGCCTTGGCGCTGCGCACCGCGCGGGGCACGCTCAGGCCGCCTTGGCCGCCTGCTTGCCGTGGGCCTTGACCTCGGCGCGCGGCGGGATCGGCTTGCCCTCGGCGATGCGCTGCGCGACGAACGGGATCGTGCGCTTGACCATGCCCTCCCAGCCGCGGTTCATCCCGGCCTTCATGATCCGGCCCATGAAGCCGTGGAAGCCGCTGTGCCGGAAGGCGAGGCGCGTGCCGCCCGTCTTCGTGGGCGTCAGGGTCCACGTCACGGTGGTGGGCTGCGCGTCCTGCTTGAAGTTCCAGAGGAGCGTGAGCTTGCGCGCGGGCTCGGCCTCGACGACCTTGCAGTCGCAGACGCCGTTCCAGAAGGGGCGCGGCTTGTCGCGGAACTGGAACTCGGCGCCGATCTTGGCCTCGCGGAAGTCGTTCTCCATGAGCCACGCGGAGAGCCCCTCGTGCGTCGCGATGGCGCGCCAGACGACCTCCGGGGGCTGCGGGTACTCGGCCTCGTACGAGATGTCTTCGATCGCCATGGGACGGCGGAGGCCACCGGAAGCGAAAGCGTTGCCGCTCGGTTACGGATCCGTAGCCCGCCCGTTGCTAGCAACGATCCGGTCCGCCAAGCCAAGACCCCCCAGGGCGTGCGGCGCGCATGGCCCGCGCCTCTCCCCCTCCGCGCCGCGTCTCCCTGCTCGCCGTCGGTCTCGTCCTGCTCATGATCCTGCCCCCGGGCATCGCGCAGACGCAGACGCCCACGGCCGCCACGCTCCCGGTCGGAAGCGGCGTCCCGCCCACCGGCGGCCCCTGGGACGGACCCTGGCAGGACGCGCAGATGCCCGAGGCGCAGGTGCAGCGGTTCATGAGCCTCTGGACCCCGCGCGTCCAGGACTCCTCGTGGATGGAGAACTACACGCGCTTCCCCGGCGTGCCCCCGGAGATCATGGCCGAGGGCTTCCACCAGCAGACGGACCCGCGCCAGCAGATGTACCTCGTCGAGCGCCTCTTCGAGGGCATCTGGAACAACGACACGCAGTACCAGCTCCAGATGGCCGCCGCGCCCGCCGCGCAGCGCAACGAGGAGCTCGACGGCGTGCGCACGATGCTCGTCAACCTCGTCTTCAACAAGGACGCGGCGCTGGGCGACCTGCTGCGCAGCGCCAACCAGACGGCCTCGGCGGTGGGCGACTCGCCGCTCGACCCCGCGTACCTCGCCGCGATCGCCGCGGCGCAGACCTCGAACGTCACGCCGCCCGTGAACGTCACGCCGCCCACGCCGCCCCTCGACGTGATCAGCACGGCGGACGACCTCGCGGCCGCGGCCGGCGCCGTGGCGCCCCCGGGGGTGCCCGACCCGACCGACCTGGCCACGCTGCCCAGCCTGCCCGCGATCCCCTCGCCCTCGGTCCCGGTCCCCCCGCCCGCGGGCC
>JAXDQU010000041.1:0-7180 GCA_034667685.1 Thermoplasmata archaeon
GATCTCCGGCCCGAACGCGCCGCGCGCCTGCGCGCTGGCCTCCTCGTACGTCGCGCCCTCGCCCGGCTCGCCGTAGCGCACGCCGTCGTAGCGCATCATCGCGCTGGCGAGCTCGGCGTAGTTGAGCACGTAGTACGCCGAGAGCGCGTGGGCGAGCCGGGGCAGCTCGACGTCGACGAGCGTGGCGCCCTTGGACGCGAGCTTCTGGAGCGCGGCGCGCGCCGGCCGCTCGACGTCGGGCGCGACACCCGCGAAGAGCTCGCGCGGCACGCCGATGCGCAGGCCCTCGGGGGCTGCGTCCAAAGGATATCGCGCGTCCGCGAGCGCCTCCATCGCGCGGGCCACGCCGGCCACGTCCTTCGCCAGCGGGGCCGGCGTCTCCAGGCTCATCGCGAGGTCGGCCAACCCGTGGCGTGATAGCAATCCGTTCGTGGGCTTGAGCGCGGCGGCGCCGCAGAAGGCCGCGGGGCAGCGGATCGAGCCGCCCGTGTCGCTTCCCAGCGCGAGGTCCGCGACGCCCGCCGCGACCGAGGTGCCAGCGCCCGACGAGGAGCCGCCGGGGACGCGCGTCGGGTCGCGCGGGTTGCGCGTGGGGCCGAACGCGCTCGTCTCGCCGCTGCTCCCGGCCGCGAACTCGTCCATGTTGGTCTTGCCCAGCACGATCGCGCCCGCGCGCTCCAGCCGCGCGACGACCTCGGCGGTGTAGGGCGCGACGTGCCGCGCGAGGTGGCGCGAGCCGCACGTCATCGGGTGCCCGCGCCACGCCAGGTTGTCCTTGACTGATAGCACCGTGCCGCGCAGGGGCGCGTCGTCCGGCACGCGCCGCGCCCGCTCGCGCGCCCCCTCGGCGTCGACGTGGAGGAAGGCGTTCCACGGGTCGTCGCCCAGCCGCTCCAGCGCGCGCTCGACGGCCTCGCGCGGATCGCTCACGGCCGCCCCCTTGGCACGCGCAGCGCGCCGTTTGGGTCGACGCGCGCCGCGGTGGCGAGCACTTCACGCGCCGTCTCCGGGTCGGGCGGCGCGGCCTCGTCGGGGCGCGGCTCGCCGGCAGGCTCCTCCGGTGGCAGGGGCAGGTCGGCCGCGAAGTCCGCGAGGTCGCCGAACTGCGCGGTGATGGCCGCGAGGTCCGTGGCAAGCCGCGCGACCTGGTTCGAGTCCAGCCGAAGCCGCGCCAGCCGTGCGACGCGCGCCACCTCCTCGGGCCCGAACGACATGGGCGGGGCCACGCGGAGCCGCCGCATAGGCGTTGGCCTTCCGGACAACGGATGGATCGACCGGAAGAACGACGGCGTGCAGGCCTGCAGTCCGGATGCGTCACAACGTTTAAGGGGTGGTGCGCGGAGGGGGAGGCGCTGGCTCTGTGGTCCAATGGGTAGCGATCTCGGACTGTTAATCCGAGGGTGCTGGTTCGAGTCCAGCCGGAGCCGCTAACGCGCTTCACCCCCGTGCTCTTGCTCATCCGGCGCGGACGCGAGAAGCTCTTCGAGCGACGCCAGCGCCACCGACGCGCCCGCCGGGGGCGCCCGCGTCGCGCTCCGCTTCCCCCGCCCGGAGGGGGCATGAACGCAATTCTTAGTGTCCTCCTCGTGGACGACAACGATAGGCTGCGCGCGCTCTACCGCATCGGGCTGGAGAGCCCGGGCGGCATGCGCGTCGTGGGCGAGGCGCGCGACGGCGCGGAGGGCATCCAGGGCGCCGCGGCGACGCGGCCTGCTATCGTCCTGCTGGACCTCTCGATGCCCACGATGGACGGGCTGGAGGCGCCGCCCGCCCCCGGCGCCGCCCTAGCTCGACCCGCGCACGCGCGGCGCGCTGCTCAAGCGCATCGAGGAGCTGGTCTAGCCCTCGTCCGAAGGCTTGGCGAGCGCCGCCACGATGGCGCGCAGCTCCACGCCGATGCGCGCGCGGAAGGCCTCGACGAGCTGGCCGCGCGGCGTCGACTCCCAGGCCTCATCCAGGTCGCGGCACGCGATCCGCACGGCGTCGAAGCGCGCCAGCAGCCCGACGTCCGTGACGCTCTCCGCGAGCACGAGCAGACGGTCGGCGTCCTCGCCCAGGTCGCGGATGCGCCCGCGGACGGCGACCGCGTGCCCCGAGGGCGCCTGGGCCCACGTGCGCGGGTCCTCCAGGTCCGCCAGGAACCGCTCCAGGCGCATGGCGCGCGTGGCCCGGCGGATCGGATCGTCGCGCGGCCGCGGGGGCGCCATCAGGCTCCAGAGCGCGTGCAGGTCCGCCTCCAGCGTGGCCGTCGCGCTCCGGCGCAATTCCTCCCAGCGGCGGCGCTCCGTCTTGCGCTCCAGCGCATCGAGCGCGCGCTCCACGAAGAGGATCGTGATGAGCGCGCCCAGGAACTCCGCCACGAGGTTGTCGCGCAGCCCGTCCGGAATGTAGCCGCCCGGGTTCCACCACGTCAGCGGAATCGCGAGCACCAGCACGATCGCGAAACGGAGCAGCACGCGCTGCTTGGGCGTCAAGGACACGCGATGCGCATCCCGCGCGCGGCACGTGAGGTTGTCGAACCGGGGCTCTGGGCTCAAGACTCAGGACTCGGGGCTCTCCGGCTGCAAGGCGACCGGGAGCCCCGAGTCCAGAGTCTTGAGCCCAGAGCCCCGTGGCGCCCGTGATATCACGACGCCGGGCCGGCGGCTCCGCCCAGGGCGGCGTCACACGTCGCGCACGTGCCCGACTTGGTCGCGGCGGGCCGCCGCTTGCACACGATGCACAGCTCCGGCGCGAGCCCCGTCTCGGGCGGCGGCGCCAGGTCGACCTCGCGCGTGGGATACCCCTTCGACACGCGGGCTCAGCTCCGCGCGGGCGCGCCGGAAAGCGCGGACTCGCAGGACTCGCACGTGCCCGCGCGCGCCGCGGGGCGCTTCTTGCAGATCATGCAGAGGCCCGCGGGCATGTGGAACTCGTGCGTCGGATCGAACGTCACCGCGTGCAGCGGGTCGGGACGAGGCATGCTGGAGATTGGGCGCGCCTTGACGTAAGCTTGCGCCTGCTTCCGGGATCCCTCAGGGCGCCGCGCCCGGCGTCACGCTGGGAATGCGGAGCCTCTCGCTCCGGTACGCGCCCAGGATCGTGAGCGCCGCGGCGAGGTCGACGACCTGGCTGACGAGGAGCCAGCGCGCGTCGAACTGCACGCCCACGACGGCGCTCAACAGGCTCGACCCGATCCAGACGAGGAGCGCGCACCCCACCACCAGGATGCGCCGGCGCGCGACGGGATCCGCCGTGGCGCGGCGCAGCGAGAGGTACGCGATCGTGCCACCCACCTGGGGCACGAGGAACAGCGCGAAGAACGCGAGGTCCACGCCGCCCTGCGCGGGCAGGTCGCGGGCGTAACGGACGAGCGCGCCGTAGGGCGTCAGCGTGAAGCCGGCGACGCCGCGCGCGACGATGCTCCCCGCCGCCGCCAGGAAGACCGAGCCGTAGAACGCGGCGATCGGCCCATCGCGGTGCGCGCCGCGGTACACGAACCAGAGGAACGTGAGCAGCCCCGCGAGCGCGACGCTCACCGCGAGGACGTACGCAACCTGCGTCGCCTCGGCGAACGGGCCCAGCCACGGCGCGGCAGGCGCGCCCAGCGCCGCGCCGGCCTGCTGGAGCGCCTGCAGGAACGAGGCCGCCGCGAGCCCGAACCACCACGTCGAGAAGTCGAGCGCGGCGCGGCGCGCGTCGGCCGAAACGTCGCGGCGCGCGAACGAGAGACCCACGCCCGCGTACGCGAGGGCCGCCAAGGCGCCCAACGCACCCGCGAGCAGGACCTGCGCGTACACGCACGGCGCGTGGGATTCGGGCGGTAAGAACGTGTGCGAGGGTCCGAAGGCGGGGCAGAGACGGCGCGGCAGCCGAGCGCCCGGACCTGGGAATGCGGGGGACCGGATCCGAACCGGCTGGCGTACCAGCCGGCAATACTCCCTACGCGCCCCGCTCCGCCGCGCTGAAGCGCGGCTTCGGGGGCGATAAGCCGACGAATGCGGGGGACCGGATTTGAACCGGTGACGCGCTAAGCATGGGATCCTAAGTCCCACCTCATACCGAGCTAGAGGACCCCCGCGGGCGCTGCTGCACGCGGGCGATGCGGCATGAGGCTATCGCGCATCCGGACGGGCGCGCCCGCGATGCGATGATGTCCCTCGCGGCCGGTGACGCTCCGATGCGCGCCATCCTCCTTGCCTTGCTCCTTCTTCCCACCGTGCTCGTCGCGCCGTCGGCATCGGCGGGCGGCTGCATCACCACCACCGTGGGCGCGGGGCCCCTCGTCCTCGCCACCGTGCAGACGGCGAACCCGACGGGGCCGCCCGGGCCGAACGTCTGCCGCGTGGGCGCGACGGTCTACCAGTGCGAGCTCGGCGCGTACCCGCTCACGTACGTGGACTGCCAGCCGTGGATCGTCATCCCTTGAACGCGCGGTCCTTGACCATGCGCACCGGCGAGCCGCAAACGGGGCACTCGTCGCGCGGCGCGTCCAGGATGCGGCGGCAGCCGGTGCAGCGCGGCACGAATCGGTACTCGGACGCAATGCCCGCCTGCGCGACGGCGCGGATCGGCACGCCCAGCCTGCGGGCGAGGTTCTGCACGGTGTAGTCGTCCGTGGCGACCTCGCCGCCCACGCCCAGCGCGACGGCCAGCACGTCGACGTCCGCGTCGCTCAGGCGGCCCGACTCGCCGCCGGTCTTCGCCGCTTCGCGCACGCGCTGGCGCATCGCGGGATCGGCCTCGACGAGGCGCGCGCCGGCGGCGAGCAGCATCTCCAGGTGGCGCCGGTCGCGGCCGCCCGGGCGCAGCTCCCCGCTCACGGCCGCGGGGACCAGCGTGTCCTCGCCCGGGCCCAGCGGCCGCCCCGCCAGGAGCGCCGAGGTGTCCAGGACGAGGGGGCGGGGCATATGAACCGACGAGGATCGGGGAGCTTATAAAGGCGTGGCGCGAAGGCTCGTTTCTTCTGGAACGGCGAACGACCTCCCCAGGGTCGCCGGATGGGTCGACGCGTCCGGAACGCGCCTCCTGCGGGCGGCGAGGGGCCTTTCCGGGGCTTTTCGCGGGATTTTTGCCTACGCGCGCACGCGCGCGCGAGCCTTCATATGGCTTGGCGCCCATCGACGAAGCAGCGCGTGGATGGGCGCGCGCAGGGGTTTTGCTTTGGCGAACACGAGCGCGGATCAGGAGTACGGCGCGACGGCGATCCAGGTCCTCGAAGGCCTGCAGGCGGTCCGCAAGCGGCCGGGCATGTACATCGGGTCCACCGACGTGCGCGGCCTGCACCACCTCGTCTGGGAGATCGTCGACAACTCCGTCGACGAGGCCATCGCGGGCCACTGCTCGCACATCGAGGTCACGCTCCACGCCGACGGCTCGTGCTCCGTGAGGGACGACGGCCGCGGCATCCCCGTGGACATGCACAAGAGCGGCCGCCCCGCGCTCGAGGTCGTGTTCACGCAGCTCCACGCGGGCGGCAAGTTCGACCACAAGGCGTACAAGGTCTCCGGCGGCCTGCACGGCGTCGGCTCGTCCGTCGTCACCGCGCTCTCCGAGTGGACCACCGTCGCGGTGCGCCGCAAGGGCCTGGGCAAGATCCACACGATCCGCATGGAGCGCGGCGACCTGACGCAGACCATGAAGATCGCCGGCGAGTGCGGCCTGGAGGAGCACGGCACGACGGTGCGCTTCAAGCCCGACGCGCAGGTCTTCAGCGCCACGCAGTTCGACTACGACACCATCGCCACGCGCCTGCGCGAGATGTCCTTCCTCAACAAGGGCTTGCGGATCACGCTGCGCGACGAGGTCTCCCAGCGCGAGGACGCCTTCCACGCGCAGAAGGGCATCGTCGAGTTCGTCGCGTGGCTCAACCGCACGCGCCAGCCGCTCCACCCCGACATCATCGACCTCGTGGGCGAGAAGGACGACGTGCAGGTCGAGCTGGCGATGCAGTGGACCGACTCGTACTCCGAGAACGTCTTCTCGTTCGTCAACGACATCAACACGCACGAGGGCGGCACGCACGCCGTCGGCTTCAAGAGCGCCCTCACCCGCGTCCTCAACAAGTACGCGCGAGACAGGAAGCTCCTCAAGGACAACGACGAGGACCTCACCGGCGACGACACGCGCGAGGGACTCACGTGCATCCTCGCGGTGCGCGTCCCCGACCCGCAGTTCGAAGGGCAGACCAAGACCAAGCTGGGCAACAGCGAGGTCAAGGGCATCGTCGAGACGCTCGTCTCGGAACGTCTGTCGACGTTCCTCGAAGAGCACCCCCGCGTCGGGGTCCTCATCCTGGAGAAGAGCATCCAGGCCGCCCGCGCCCGCGAAGCCGCCCGCAAGGCGCGCGAGCTGACCCGCAGGAAGGGCCTCCTCGACGGCATGAGCCTCCCGGGCAAGCTCGCCGACTGCGCGAGCAAGGACCCCACCGGCTGCGAGATCTACATCGTCGAAGGCGACTCGGCCGGCGGCAGCGCCAAGCAGGGCCGCAACCGCGAGTTCCAGGCCATCCTCCCCCTGCGCGGCAAGATCCTCAACGTCCAGAAGAGCCGCCTCGACAAGATCCTCAAGAACAACGAGATCCAGGCGCTCATCACCGCGCTGGGCGCCGGCATCCAGGAGGTGCCGGGGCCGAAGCTCTCCTCCGACGCGGAGCCCGCCGAAGGCGCCGCGGCCAAGAAGAAGGAGGACTTCGACGTCAGCAAACTGAGATATCACCGCGTCATCATCATGACCGATGCGGACGTCGACGGCGCGCACATCCGCACGCTCCTCCTCACGTTCTTCTTCAACTACATGTACCCGCTCGTGGAGAAGGGGCACGTCTACATCGCGCAGCCCCCGCTCTACAAGGTCAAGAAGGGCAAGCAGGAGCGCTACGCGTTCAACGACGCGGCGAAGGACGCCATCATCGCGGAATTGGGCGGCGACGAGAAGGTCGCCATCCAGCGCTACAAGGGCCTCGGCGAGATGAACCCCGACCAGCTCTGGGAGACCACCATGGACCCCGAGACGCGCACCCTCGCGCGCGTGTCCATCGACGACGCCGCCGCGGCCTCGCAATTGTTCGACGTGCTCATGGGCGACGCGGTCGAGCCGCGCCGCGACTTCATCATGGAGCAGGCGCGCAACGTGAAGAACCTCGACGTCTGAGGTCGATCGCATGTCTCGCGCTTTCCCCTCCAGCCACGGAGGACACAGA
>JAXDQU010000042.1:0-62636 GCA_034667685.1 Thermoplasmata archaeon
CCCCCCCCCCACGCCGAAGACCAGCGCGCGGAACCTTGAAGCGGGGGAGGCCCCTCGGTTGGAATGATGCCCACGAAGGACGAGGTGCTCGCCGCCCTCAAGGAGGTCTACGACCCCGAGATCCCGGTGAACATCGTGGACCTCGGCCTCGTCTACCGCGTCGAGTTCCCCACCGAGGACGTGGTGGACATCGACATGACGCTCACCGGCATGGGCTGCCCCGTCGGCCCCGCGATGGTCGAGATGGTCAAGCAGACCGCGCTCATGGTGCCCGGCGTGAAGGACGCCAAGGTCAACCTCGTCTGGCGCCCCGCGTGGGATCCTCGCAAGGCGACCGAGGATGGCAAGGTCATGCTCTCCGCGATGGGCGTGCGCGTGGACTGACTCACTGCACGATGATGCAGGGCTGGCCGGTCTCGCGGGTGCAGAGCCCGTTCACGGTCGCGATGGTGAGGAACACCGCGCCGCAGGCGGCGCCCTCGCCCGTGATGACCGCGCCGTTGACCGCGCCCGTGGCTCCGGCGTAGAGCAGGCCCGCGGGGCTCGTGGGCACGAAGGGGTTCGGCGGGAACGAGATCCCCCGGGGCGTGCAGGCGAAGCGCGGCGCGGCGGCGTCGGGCCCGGACGCGGTGGCGACGGGCAGGACGAGCAGGAGGGCGGCGAGGACGCACAGGACGAGGGTTCGCATGGGGAGGCCTTCTGCCGCCGAGCGGGCGGCGCGCCCCAGAGGTCCTCGCAGGTGAAAAGCGTAACGGAGTTCACGATTATTCTCGACTCAGCCCCGCACGTCCCGCTTGCGGAACACCCGCCGGGGCGCCCCGCTCTTGGGCTCCTCCGACACGGCGTCGAACCCGTGCTCGCGCCCGTGGCGCGTGGCGACCGCCACCGCGATCGAGCCCGCGAGCCCGCCGAGCGTGTCGAAGAGCAGGTCGAGCATCGTGTCCGTGTTGCCGTTCTGCTCCTGGGTGTGGAAGAAGGTGTCCATGCCGAACTCGAGGATCTCCCAGAGGGCGCCCAGCGCGACGACCATCGCCCAGCAGTAGACGAAGACCTCCGCGGGCGTGACGCGGCGCCATTGCCAGATCCAGTCCGTCGATTGCGAGAGCGCGTAGAACGTGATGGCGATGGTGATCGGCTCGACGAAGTGCAGCACCTTGTCGTAGTGGACGAACCGCGCGTAGAAGCCCAGCGCGTGCCCGATGACGTGGAGGACGAACATGCCCAGCACGGCGCACTCGGCGCCCTTGAGCGTGCGCGGGCGGCGCGTCGGGATGAACGCGAACGCGAGGCTGATGGCGAGGCCCAGCAACGCGGACGTCACCAGCAGGGGGCGCGTCGTGTACTGTGGCGTGACGGCGAGCGAGTACGCCGCGAGGGCCGCGAGCACGCCGCGCAGCGCCCACGCGATCCAGGCCTCCAGGTAGCCGAACTCGGGCGTGAGCGCCTCGCGCCACGCGGCGGGTCGCCAGGGCATGACGACCAGCCGGCGCGCGGCGTCATGGCGCCTCCCGCTGGCTCCTCGATGCGTCGAGCCTTGATCCACGAGGGCCATCCGGGACGAGGCGGGCGGCTCCATCATGCGTTTCGTCGAAGGAGCGCGCCGCGAGCTGGCGCGCGCCTGGCCCTACGCGCTCGTCCTCGCGCTCGGCCTGGGCGCGGTCGTGGTCGTGGGCGCCAACATCTCCAACGCCTTCCCCTCGAAGGACCGGCCGTTCGGCTGGCCCGGCCCGGCGAGCTTCGAGAACGCGGTCGCGATGGTGCGGCCTGATATCGTTCTCGCGACCACGCTGCCCGCGCTGCTGCTGGGCGCCACCGCGCTGCGCGAGCGCGACGCGGGCTTCCTCCCGATCCTGGCCGTGGACGCCTCGCTGCTGCTCGTCGCGTCGTTCCTCGCCTCGTTCGTCGGCCTCCACGGCTCGTCGGGCGGCTATGCCGATGCGTTCGTGGCGTTCGCCTGCGCCACCGCGCTGCTGGCCGGCGCGTTCTGGGCGCTCGCGCTTCTCCTGGGCTCGCTGCTGCGGCGCCACGCCGTGCCCGCGAGCCTCGTCCTCTGGGTCGGGTTCGTCTCGATCTACGAGAACGCGACGCGCACCGCGCTCTTCCGCCAGGTCGGGTACGACGGCCTGACCGCCGGCCAGTTCCCCGCGTGGTTCTGGGTCTCGCAGGCGCTCTCGCCCCTGACCGCGTACCGCGGCGTGCTGATCCTCTGGCGCGGCGGCTTCATGGACTACCTGGAGAAGGCGGCGCTGGCCGGCGCCGACATGCCCGCGTGGATGAGCCCGCTGACCTTCGCGGGCGTCCTCGCGCTGTGGATCGCGCTTCCCGTGGCGGCGGCGGGCGCCGTGCTCTGGATCCGCCGCCGTCCGGCGGCCGCGGGCGCCAGCGCGGGGATAGGGCCAAGAACCCCTTCCGAAATGCAGCCGTGATGAAGCGCAACGCATCGGCCCGCTGGTCCGGCTCCCTCAAGGAAGGCAAGGGCACGTTCTCGACGGAGAGCGGCAAGGTCAAGGACGTCGCCTACACGTGGTCGACGCGCTTCGGCGAGGAGAAGGGGACGAACCCCGAGGAGCTGATCGCGGCCGCGCACGCCTCGTGCTTCAGCATGGCCTTCTCCGCCGAGCTTGGAAAGCTGGGCATCACGCCGCAGGACGTCGAGACGCACGCCCAGGTCACGATGGAGAAGACCGACGCGGGCCAGACGGTGACGCAGAGCCACCTGACCACGACGGTCCACGCGCCCGGCGCCGACCGCAACAAGGTCCACGAGGCCGCCGAGGCCGCGAGGAAGGGATGCCCGATCTCGCGCCTCCTCGCGCCCGGCCTCAAGATCAGCCTCGACCTCAAGGTGGCGTGAGCCTCGTGCTGGACGTCGGCGAGAAGGTCCCGGACTTCGAGCTGCCCGTTGGCCGCGCCGACCTCCACCGCGAGAGGGTCAAGCTCTCCGACGCGCTCGCCAAGGGCCCGGTCGTCATCTCGTTCTACCCGCTCGCGTTCACGAAGACGTGCACGCAGCAGATGTGCGACGCGCGCGACCACATGGGCTCGCTCTCGCGGCTGAGCGCGACGATCTTCGGATTCTCGATCGACACGCCGCACAGCAACGCGCACTTCGCCAAGGAGCAGGGGCTCAACTTCCCGATCCTCTCCGACCCCAACCGCGAGGTCGTGGACGCGATCTGGGCGACCGAGGACGTCATCGGCGTCAAGCGCGTCGCCAAGCGCGGCTGGATGCTGATCGCGCCCGACGGCACGGTGGCCGAGAAGTGGGTCGCGGACCACGCCGGCCACTGGCTGGGCAACGGCCCGATCGAGGCGGCGCTGGAGAAGCTGGCCGCGCGGGCGTGAGACCATCGGGCCCGAAGCGAACGTCCTCACCGACCGCGCGGGGCGCATCCTCGCGTGGGACGCGGGCGCCGAGTCGCTCTACAGCCATCCGGCCGGCGAGATCGTGGGCCGCACCATCTGGCTCCTCGCGCCCACCGCGCGCTCCGCCGAGATCGCGGCCGCCTGGTCGCGCGTCGTCGCGGGCGAGACGATCGCGTACGAGGCCGAGCACCTCGCGAAGGGAGGCTGGCGCGTGCGCGTGACGGGAAGCGCGGAGCCCGAGCGCGACGAGGCGGGCCGCGTCGTGGGCGTGCGCGGGCGCATGCGTCGCGCGTGAAGGCAGGACCGCGAGCCTTTCATCCCTCCAGGTTCGTCCCCGCGCCGACGCGGCCGACGTACACCTGCGCGCTCTCCGACCGGGCCGGACCGTCCGTCGCGTAGGCCACGATGGGGAGCCCCCTGAGAAGCCGGATCTCCAGCAGGTCGCCCAGCGTGCGGTCCGAGGCGCCCGGCGCGCATCCGGCGCCCGAGGTGCAGACGGCGCCGACGTGCGCGGGCGTGGTCGTGAGCGTCGCGTGGGCCCACGCGGGCGCCGTCGCGTCGGCGTCCGTCGACTCCGCGAGGCGCACGTCCCAGAGGTTCGGCGAGCCCGGGCCGAGGTCCGCGACGCGCGCCTCGTACCAGGCCAGCGCGAGACGGCCCGCGGCGCCCGCGACGATGGCCGGCAGGAGGGCCGCGTGGCCCGGCGTGGAGATGGCCTGCGGCGCGCTCCACGTCACGCCATCGTCGAGGCTGCGCGCGAGCTTCACCGAGGGCACGTCGCCGGAGGACCACGCGACGTAGAGGGCGCCTGCCGCGTCGTAGGCCGCGACCGGGAAGATGAGCGTCTGCCCCCCGGCGTCGGCGATCGGGAAGGTCGTGACGCTGCCGTTCGCGGCGCGCACGACCTGGATCGTCCTGCTCCCGGTGGGAAGGAGCGCACGGGCCAGCGTGCCGTTCGTGGGGCTCTCCACGAGGGGACCGCCCCAGCCGCCCCCCGAGAGCCGGGTCGCCTCGCCCCACGTGGCCCCGCCGTCGGGCGAGGCGCGCATCTTCACGGACTTGTCGGCGAGGTCCCACCAGACCACGCGGAGGCCGCCGTCCCGCGTCGCCGTGATCCACTCGCGGTCGGGGCTGCCGTTCGTCGCGGCGTTGAACGGCGCGCTCCACGTAACTCGCCGGTGGCATGGGCCAGCCGAGGGCCAATCTCGGGTCACGCCGGGGCCCTCTCAGGGCTGGTGACGAACTTGTCAAGTACCCAGGGAAGAAGCAAGGCACAGTCCATGGTCGGACGGGCGAGTCGCCCATGGGAAGAAGAAGGCTCCGGGGGGGTCAAGGACCAGCGCTCGCGCATCCGGTGGACGAACCCGGCGCACCGCGAGCTGGTGCTCAAGGCGGCCGCCGAGCACGGCCAGAAGGACTCGGTTTTCATGGAGACCCTGGTTCTGGCCTGGTTCGATCCGTTCCACTTCAGCCGCATGATCCGCTGGCTGTACCCCAATGGGCATCCGGCGTTCGAGGCGCCCGGGCGCAACGGTGCCTCGCCGGAGGTTGAGCTTGAAATGGAGGACCTTCGGGCCGACCTCGAGGCCGCACGGCGCGAGCGCGACGAGGCGCAGGGCAGGGCCGCCGCGTTGGCGGCGGAACTGGAGAAGAGCCAGAAGGCCGAACGTGAGGCGATCGCTCGTTTGGCAGCCCTGGCAGCTGCCCAGGGTCGCGTGGCGGCGAGCCTGGACGGTCAGGACGATGACGGGCAGGTGGTCACCGAGTATCCGCGCATCGTCACGATCGCGGAGCGCCTCCTGACCGAGCGCAAGGGGTCGCGCTCGGGACGGGGCTTCGAGACGGAGATCACGGAGCAGGCATTGCTGGAGGCCGCCCAGAAGGAAGGGCTCGACAAGGCCCAGACCTACGCTCAGCTGCGCGTGGCCGAGTCTATCGGCCTCCTGCGGCGCGTAGGCTCGCGCTACTACGTCCAAAAGGAGGCGAGGGCCTGATGCCTCCCGAGGCACCAGCGCGCCGAGATGGCGTGCGGAGGCTGATCCTGGGGCCCCCGCGGCCCTTGCCGCCTCATCCTGCGGTGGCGGCGCCCTCCGACAGCTACGAGGGCACGATCCAGGGCATCGAAAACGTGCTGCGCGCCAAGACGCCGCACACCCGGCCCGAGACCCTCATCGAGGGCTGGAGGCGCGACTACTCGACGCGCTTGGCGCCGGGCGCCGCGGACAACCCCGAGCACGTCGCGAAGGGATACGAGTACCGGATCGAGCGCTTCTTGGAATGGTGCGCAGCGGTCGGCCTCCATCCCCTGCACGCAGGGTACGCGGAAATGCGCGCCTACCGCGACTACCTGCGTGACTCGCCTGTCATGATCCTCGGAGCGGGCGGCGTGCTGCGCGACGCGCCGAACCTCAAGCTGCGCACGGTCGTGACGCACCTGGTCGCGCTGACGCACTTCTACGATTACATCGTGGACGTGCTCGGGCTGAAGCTGCGCAACCCGGCGCGGCCGATGTTGAGCGAGACCAAGGACCTGCTCGACCATCAGCCCGTCCGGTCGCGTCGCCGCGCGCCGACAGTCCCCGAGTTCCAGAGCATTCTCCGGCACACGCCGGGCCTGCGCGAGATCGCCGGCTTCACGGTCGACGCGCTCACCAGCGCGCGCAGCACGGAGTTCCGCTGGATCAAGGATGCGGACTTCTACATCGACGAGCGCTGGCTGCGCCTCACACCACTGCCCAAGGGCAAGCGGGTCCGCCCCTCGTGGGATCGACGCGACGCGCCGAAGCCCATCGACAACAGCTTCTGGGTCCCCTTGACGAAGGAAGCCGCATGGGTGGCCGAGCAGTGGATCGAGGCGAAGCAGGACTACCGCGAGTACCGCCGCTCGCCCTTCTTCTACCCGCCCCAAGAGCGCAAGGACCGCGCGCTCGACAAGCCGATCAGCGACACGGCGCTCAATGAGGCGTACAAGGACTGCGTCCGAAGGGCGGATGACGTCAAGGTGGACTGGGAGGACCCCGCCGACGCGCTGGTGTTCCACGGCCTGCGCCACCTGACCACCGACGCGCTGGAGAACGCCACGCGCGGCGAGGATGGTGAGGCGCGCTACAAAGACATGATCGACCTGCTCCGCGGCGACAGCGACCTCTCAAAGAGGAGCGCGAACACCTACAAGCACATCAAGCCCCACGACCTGCAGGCGTTCGTGGACGAGTTCTCGCCCACCTACGGGGCACGCGAGATCCTCACGGGCTTCCGCCTCAAGCAGAAGCGCGCGCAGACGATGAGCGACCTCATCCTGGGTTCAACCAAGGGGCCAGCGCGCCGGGTCGCGTAGTGGCTGGCGAGGCGCCGTTGGCGAGGATTTCCGTCCAAAGCCATCGCCGCGAGCATTGTGCTGGCACTGCGACAACTCACGCTGCCGGGCACCTTGTTGGAAGTTGGGACGCGCCCTTTCCGCTTGCACTTCCGCCGCGGGCCATGACGCCGCGCGATCACCGTTTTTCGGTGACGCGGGTCGGCGGGCCGAACTCGGCAATGAGGCCGGCGAGCACTTTCTCGAATTGTCCGGTGTGCGCGCCCAGGACAAGGCCCGCGGGAAGATCACGGGAGGGGGCCCAGAGTGCCCATTTGTACGGCTTCATGCGGAAGGATCCTCACGGGAAGTAGGGCGCGCGATCCGATCGTCCGCCTGGGCCTCGAACTGCACGCCGAAGTCGAGGTCCAGGTTCATTGCGACCGCCGCGAGGCTGCGCCGCAGTCTCCCCGCGCTCGTGCCCGCGGCCCGTGCGGCATCTTCCTGAGAGAGGGTTTCAGCGCGGGAGAGGCGCGAGGCGCCATAGGCAAGTGCGGCGGCTAGCGGCGGGACCCGCCAGTCCTCGGGCCAGGGGCCGCGCGCTTCGAGCTCGGCCAGGATCAAGCTGGCCAGCTCGAAGGTCTCGCGGCTCAGGGCGAGTTGGCGGCAGGTAGCCACGAGGGCGTCGCCGACATCGCGGGCCCGTTCGTTCCCCACAGTTGTCACGTCTCCGAATGGGAGGCGCGCACGCGTCGGGCGTCTTGCCGTGCGGGTGTGCTACGCGGTGAGCCGCGGGGTGACCAAGAGGCTGGGAAGCCATGCGTCCGAGGCTGGAAGGCCGCGCGTGCGCGCCGAAGCGCCAATTTGCGACCGGGAGACTTTCAAGAGTTCGTTGCCGCCGTCGCGCGGCTTGCCGGCCACGCCAGGTCCACACCATTATGCTTCGCTACTGGCTGGTCAGCCAAGGATCGTATTGCACGTCGCCAGTTGTCGCATCGCCAGTTCCGCGTGGGTTGCTTGACGACGTGGGACCCGTGGCGTTTCCCCACCATGCGTTGCGCGCGTCGACGGGATGGGGCAGCGAGTCGGGAGCCTGGAGGCCCCATTGAGAGTTCTGGATGAAGGCTGATCCCGGCGTCGCCAGCATGCCGCAGCCTGGGGCGGCTTGGAGTCCGATGGCGTTGAGTTGGAATGTCGCGTTCGAGAAGGTAGCGTCGGGGCAATCGGGATCGCCGCTCGCGTCGTAATCGAAGCCGACCAGGGACGCGCCCGTGAACGTGCTGTCGCGGATGGATACGGGGCCACTGCCATGAACGACAAGTTGTGTCCCCGAGTTCCCGCCCGTGACGACCACTGAGCGGAGCGCGACCGGGCCATCGAGGCTCAAGGCAAGTGCCGTCGTGCAGAGGTCGAACACGCAGAAGGGGGTATTGCTGGCCCAGGTCGAGACATTGACACGATCAAGGGATACGTCTTCACCGTGCACGTCGAGGGGCACGTCGAACCGAGAATCCTCGATCGAGAGCCCGTGGACGTCGTCGAGGTTCACGTTGAGCGCAATATTCTCGACGTGCATGTGTCGAAGGGTGACGTTCCAGAGGTTGACGCCATCGAGCCAAGCGACACCCTCGCCCTCGATTACTTGGTCCCGCAGCCCTTGGAGCTGGTAGATTGCCTTGCCCTCGAAGGTGTTCGTGGTGCCCAGTTGCGTCGAGCGGTCTGTGTAGAAAAGGACGTATTGGCAACCGCTGAACTCGTTCCTCTCCAGTGTCTCCCCGGGGACGCTCAGACGCCCGCACTCGTCATGCCCTGCAATCCGGTTGTCACGGATGTCCACTGGAATCTCGCCCTGCCAGAAGGACCACGTGCTCGTGTCGATTCCACGGAAGGTGCTCGTGAACGTGTTGTTGGCGACGATGACGCTCGCGTCGGGCGCGTCGGCTGGGCTGGAAGTGGTCAGCCAGAAGCCGACCCAAGCCTTGGTTGGGCCTCCGTCGAGCGTGTTGTTCTCGACATGGTTCTCACCGACGGGCAGGTGCAGATGGATTAGGGAGGATCCTGTGTTGTAGGCGTAGATCGTCCCCGTGTTCCCCAGGATATTCGCCTGGGATCTCTCCACGGAGACGATGGCGTCTGGGCCGCCGACAAACGAATTGTTCCTCACGAAGATATCGCGACTCGCTTCAGGCTGGATTGGTCCCAGGAAGCTGTTGACGTACTCGCCAGTTCGGTGGTCCGTTACCTCGACGGCGCCGCGCGTGCCCCCGACGCCAACGAACTCGTTCTCCGCAACAACGACATTGGAGGAAGAAACGACGGCGACGCCCGGAACTGTGATGTTGAGCGCCAAGGGCGGCAGTTGGTCGATTGGCACTGATTCGGAGAGGAACGTGTTGTGCCGAACGACGACATAGGCATGGCTGTGGTCGAAGAGCAAGGGCGCGAGGTCGTCCTCTCCCACAGTGGGATACGAGACGGCTTCGGCGCCTGGCACGAGGAACGTCCAACCTTCGACGATGAAGGGGCTTTCCTCCGTTCCGTCCCCTTGGACACCATTCAGGGCGCCGGTAGGGGGTGTCGGAGCAAGATCCGAGAAGCGGATCGGAGCATGGACAGGCCGCGGCTCATTTGTGGGGGGGACCCGCAGATCCGCCAAGCCCACCGGCAGGGTCGCCACCAGAAAAAGCAGCACGAGGACTCCGGCTTTCCAAGCCGCCTGTCGCATGTTTCCGCCAGGGCCACGGGGATCATAAATTCATGTATTGACCCAGACGGAGTGAACTGGCAAGGCGGTCATTGGGTTGGCGAAGACGAGCGAAAGGGGCAGACCCACCGGCTCTCGATGTGATCGATCTGAGGCACTTTACGGGTGCTGGCCCGGCCAGGTAAGCGGGAAGATTTCATCACAGCCGGCGATGGACTTGTCCTGGACCCCCGCTCCACTGTAGCACGGAAAACTGTAATCCCAGACCCACGGCGTCGCACCGTCTCCGGCAAAATATTCGACGTCTGAGCTGAATCTGTACTGCCATGTCGGGGCCGGGCTTCGGTCGAATCTGATGTGGAAGGTCGTGTTCCACCACTGCCGGGGTGCAATCACATCCGTTGCGTTGAATAGAAAGGAGGCCCCAGGTCCCCGCCCTGTAGGTCCATCAACAATGACCCCCTCGATGGTGTCTCCTCCGTCGCCCGGAACAACCACCGGCGAGATGGCGGCCGAAGCAACGGACTCCTTCTTGTCGTGATCTCGGGGGGGAAGTGGATGGGCGCGTCGCCGGCATTGAGGAAGTCCAGGTGGACAATGGCCGTGCCATTGCTTCCGAAGTCCAGGCGACCATGAGGCTGAAGTGGTCCTGTCTTGCGCGCCGGGTCGAGAAGGCAACCGGGAGCCACCACTATGCCTGCTATCAGACATACTATCAGCAAGCTGCTTCTTCTATGGAGCTTTCTTACCATAGGTCCGATCCGCCAACGATGATGAATTGGATTGTTGCCTTCGATGCGCCAACCGCACCATCCCGGAAGAAGGTGATACTCGTCGTCGTATCCTTCTTCGCGCCCACCAAGGCCGCCGACGTAATGTCCAAGCTGCTCGCGGCGATGCTCAATTCATCACCTGCGCTACACCCGAGTGGGAACGTGCGGGGTGCCAATCGTCTCATCGCAGCCCGGCGCGTGCTCTATGAGCTCGCCTGCGCCATCGTAGCACGGGAACCAGTATTCCCAGTGCCACGGAGCGGTGTCGTCTCCTACAAAATACGTAACGGTCGCGCTAAACTCGTAGCGCCAAGACGGCTCGGGCTGCTGATCAAACCCTATTTCGAAGGTTGTATTCCACCATGAATGTGGGCCGATCACGTCTGATGCGTTGAACAAGAAGGACTTGCCGAGCCCCTTGCCAGTGGGTCCGTAGATGATCTTGCCGTGAATCGTGCCATTGCTCTCGCGGGTTGGGTTCACGAGCGTGTCGATGGCCGCCTCGGCCGTGGGCTCCTTCGGATCGAAGGCCCTGTGAGGGAAGTGGACGGGTTCGTCGGCGGCGTTATAAAAGTCCAGATGGGCGAACAACGTGCCGTTGGTACTGAACTCGAGGCGACCTTGGTGCTGAAGCGGGCCAATCTTGTCGGTTGGGTCACGCAGGCAACCCGCGCACACGATCAATGCGGCCAGCACGAGGATGGAGAAAGATGCCCACTTCAGCACTCCTACCCCAGCCAGTGCGCGCCGAAGATTTCGTCGCAGCCCTCAATCGACGCGTCCAGAGCGCCAAAGCCATTGTAGCACGGCAAATCATATAGCCAATGCCGCGCGACCGTGTCGTTACCAGTGTAGTATGTGACCGTGACACTGAAACGATATTGCCACGATGGCGCGGGATGGTGATCGAACCTAATGTGGAAGGTAGTATTCCTCCACGCATGCGGAGCGATCACGTCTGATGCATTGAAGAGGAACCCTTTGCCGAGGCCATTACCCAGCGGGCCATCGACGATAATGCCATTGATAGATTGATTACTACCATCACCTGGAACGACGAGCGTGTCGATAGATGGGTCCGCGACCTTCTCATTCTTGTCGAATGCGCGCGGAGGGAACCTGACGGGCAGGTCGCCCGCATTGTAGAAATCCACATGAGTCGTCACGGTGTCGTTTGGGCCAAAGTCGAGGCGGCCGTGCGGTTGGAGGGGGCCGACTTTGTTCTTCGGATCAAGGACGCACCCAGAACCGACGACCGCCACGGCAAGCAGCAGTAGCGCCAGCGAGCGCAGGCGCGTCATGAACTGCACCCTGCTTGCATTACCATAGGTCCGATCCTGCCACGTATTGGACACCGTCAATCACGAACTGGATTGTCGCTTGCGATGCTCCAACCGCGCCGTCCCGGAAGAAGGTGATGCCCGTCGTCGCATCCTTCTTCGCTCCCACCAAGGCCGCCGATGTAATGTCCAAGCTGCTCGCTGCGATGCTCAATCCATTCTGGCCCCACCTCGCACCCACTTGGATCGCACTCGCCGACGCGGAAGGAATGTCGAAGAAGTGCGGCGTGGCGGGCGCTCCCTTGGCACCATCGAGGTCAATCTGGATCTCGGCGTTTTGTCCCGTGACCTTCTCCCAGATGAAATGGCTGCCGTCCACAACGAAGTCTAGAGCCATCCCCGTGGGACCTTCCGCGCTGAACTTCGCCGTGCCAGCCTGTGCGAGGAGTTGGGTGAGTTTGGAGTCCTTGTCGGCGGCCAGAGGCACCGTGAGATTCAGGGTAGTTCCAACGAGAACTTGGATCGTCGCGGCGTCGTGCACTGGCTTGGCATCAGCCTCGATCCACGGAACGGGGTTCGTCGCCGAGATGCCGTACATAGCGAAGTGGGCGGCGATGTCGGTGGGCATGCTCGGGATCAAGATACGAACGTTCCCATCCGCGACATACACGCGCAAAGGCGAATGCAAGCGAAGCTTCAAGTTGTCCACTGAAATGCCGCCGACTATCCCTGCCATCGTGATCTTGGCGTCCGTCACATCTTCGAGCCGAAGCGCGAGTTCGACGTTTCCTGTGCTGTGGTAGTCGAACTCGTTCGGTTCGGAGCCGTCCCACGCGATTTTTCCGTTGTCGGCGAGGCCGACCATGAGATCGCCAACGTTCAGGTGAGGGGCATCGACGACGAAGTGCGGAAACGGCACGTCGAAGGGCCCAGCGGGCGAGGACGATGCGGCTGCGCCTCCTGAAGATGGGATGAGGCTCGCCGTGACATGCAGTCTTCCGATGCGGGCGTCGTTGCTGTCGAGAGTGAGCTTTTCGCTGTTGGTCTGTATCTTGGCGTAGCCTGGGACGTCGGAGCCGTCGACAACGAGCTGGTAAGACGTCTTTTCTTGGCCGATGTTCAGGGTCACGGGGATGTCGGTCTGGACGTTGACGTGGCCGAGGTTGGTGGCCGCGTCACTGGTGTATTCCAGGGTCGTCGTGTTGGTCGCGGGGTCGAATGTATCGCTGATGTCGTAGTCGCCGGCGGGTGCTTGGTCGAGTTGGGCGTAGATTTGGTTGGTCTGGTTCTGGAAGCTGACGTTGAGGTGCTGGTGGGTCGCCGTGAAGTTCGCCATCACGTGGAAGGGCGAGTCCGGCGTGGCGCAGAAGAGCGCGTCTTCAAGCCCCTGCACCTTGACGTCGATGCTGGGCCGGCGGGGGTCGTGCAGGTTGATGCTGGCCCATCCGTCACCCGCGCGCAGCGTGGGGCTGCTCTTGGGATCCCCGATGCCGGCCTGGAGCTGAGCGCTCGTGAAGCTTCCGTCCGTGGTGAGCTTGAAGGGACAAGCCGAGGGCGCGAACGAGGGCGCGTTCTGTGGGTCCTCCGCTGCGGTGGATCCGGTGTCGAATTGCACGCTGGTCTGCGCGGGGATGCCTTGGAGCGTTCCTTGGGCGTAGATCGTGTCGGTCGGTTTCACGAGGCTCAGAGTAACGCTTGGCGCTGTCGTGGCGGTGTCGTCGCGCGTGATGTTGGCGAAGAGCCGCGTGGCCCCGCGGTTGAGGTCGAAGTGGAAGCTGGCTGGGGCGTTCGTGATGTTGGCGTCGAACCTGTCCCCGTTCTGTCCTTTGGTGACGGCTTGGATGCGTGCGTAGTCGATGCCTGACGAGGCGGTGTACGTGCCGGTGTAGTAGTTCTGGTGGTTGATCAGCGTGACATCGACGGTCGCGGGGAGGTCCGCGGCGTCGAGGCCGGCCTGGAAGGAGTCGTTCTCGTAGTAGAGGTGCAGGGGCGCGCTGGTGCGCGTGGAGCTGCTGGCGAGGCTGACCTGGTCGATGCCGTCTTCGTGCGTGATCAGGAGCTTTGTGAGGCCCGCGACGCGCAGCCAGGCGTGCTGGTTGCTGTTGCTGAGGCTCACGCTGGCCCCTTGGCCCCTATCGACCGGCTGGTACACGTGGCTGCCCTGCGGCGCGGCCAGCACTTCGCCGGTGAGCTGCCCGGTGGTCGCTTCGTAGTGGAACATGCCCACGCCGGTTGAGTCGAAGGTCTCCAGCATGCTGAAGTCGGCCGGGATCTGCGTGACGTCGAAGTGGGCGTGCCACCCTTTGGAGGTGAGGGCGTCGCCCACGAAGCCGACATTGTCGGTTGCGCTTGCGCTGCTGTTGTAGTTGAGGCCCTTCCAGGTGTCGGTGTCGTCGAGCTCGATGAAGACGTGGCTGGGCAGGTTCGTGACGGTGGCGTTCACGCTGTCGCCCGACGTGCTCACGTAGCCGATCGTGCCGCCGCCGATGCTCGTGCTGGCGGTGAGGTCGAGCATCATGCTCGTCGTGGCGCTGCTGGGCGTGAACGTGCCCGTCAAGGACGAGGGAAGGCTATCGAGAGCGAGATCTACGCCCATGGCCGAGTGCTGGAAGTGGACCTGCGCGTTGGCGGTGGCGCTGGTCGTGTCGAGCTGGAAGCTGAGCACGCCCGCGTCGCTGCCCATCGCATGGAGCACGTGGTCGAGCTTGACGCCCATGCACACGCCGCTGGTCAGGTCGAAGGCGACGCCGGGTGCTGCCATCGTGGGGAAGCCCCGGCATCCGTTGGCGGCGAGCAGGAAGAGGACGCTGCCGAAGGCGCTGCCGTCCCCCGTCCAGAGCTTGCCCATGGGTGAGGCGGCGTTGTCGTTGTACTCGGCCCAGAACGTCGCGGGCAAGGTGGTGGCGTCCACGTGGAAGTATTTGTTGCCGGGGATGATGGCGTGCATCCACGCGCTGGTGGTGCCTGCGCCGGCGATCCACGTGAGGTTCTTGGCCGTGCCGCCTGGGTAGGTCAGGTCGAGGTTGCCTGGGAGGTCCACGATCTTGCCGGTGAGCGTGACGTAGAGCGTCTGGAGGTCGAGCTCCATGTTGCGCGTCGTCCCGCCCTTCGTCACGATGTGGTTCTGGCTGGTGTCCACGAGCAGGTCCGTGAGGTCGGTGACGTGGCTGGCCAGGCGCATGTTCTGCGCCTGGTGGAGCGTGATGTAGTCGCCTGTCCCTGTGTGTTCGAGGCTTTGGCCGGCGTCGGTCATGCTGAAGCTGCCCGTCACGCCGGTCTGCGCGTGCATGGTAATGCGCGCGACGCCGTTGCCGCCCGAGTCCGTGTTGAGGTAATCGACATAGAGGCTCTTGGGCAGGCTCGAGGTGTTCGCGCGCACGGTGGTCGTGCCGTTGTTCCATTCCATGACGAGCTTGGACGTGGCGCCGTAGGTGGTCGTGGTGAGGTTGGCGTGCGCGTCCGTCAGGAGGAGGGACACGTTGAGGATTTGGGGCAGCGTGTCGGCGCTCGCGCGGATGGACGTGTCGCCCTTGGCAATGTCCACGTGGGCCTCCTGGTCGGTCGTGGCGAGGTAGGTGAAGTTCCGCTTGAGTCCATTGAGGGGATCCGGTGTGAGCCGGGCGCTGAAGTTCTCCAGGTGGGGAAGACGGAAGAAGAACGCGGTGGGGCCCGTGTCATCGAACCGTCCGTAGGCAACGGCTCCGCTGAGACCGCTGATCGTGGGGAAGCCGTTGTCCTTGTTGCTGACGAAGGCGGCCTCGAGCGATTGGGCGGCCTGCACGTTGCCGTTCTTGTCGCTGAGGTTCACCGAGTAGGTGCCGTTGGTGGTATCGCCCTTGACGTCGAGCCACGGCGGTAAGCCCTCCACTCGGACACGCACGATGCTCTCGGGCGCTCCGGGAGTCAGGCGCGCGCTGCCGTTGAAGTCGAGGAGAGCCACATTGCTGCTGCTGGTGGCGTTGAACTCGAATCCGGTGGCGCTCTTGGTCCAGTTGCCGGAAATGAGCGAGGGCAGATTCGTGAAGCTCCACTTGCCTTCGAAGTCGGTGAAGTTGGCGCTGCCCACGCCGCTGAAGGCGTAGTTGGGCGTGGCATTCCAGCGGAAGCCGTTCGTTGTGAAGCTCATGTTGAGCTCGGGCGGGAGGCTGCCGGTGATGTTTTGGTCGAACCAGCCGCCCTGGTTGTCCACGTAGCGGATCGTCGCGTCCTGGAGGCTCGCGTTGCTCTTGTAGACGAGCGTCATGGCGTGCGAGCTGAAGTTGCCGTGCAGGTCGGTGACGCCGCTCGCCCTGATGTGGAACTGGGGGACGTTCGTGCCGCTGACGTTCACGGTGTGCAGTTGGTCGAGGACGAGGTACGTGGTCGTGGTGGGCGTGACGAGTGTGCCGTCGTTGCCCACGAGGTGCGCTTCGAGCATTCCGGGCGCGCTGCTGGCGTTGTAGTCCACCGTGTAGTGGACCATGTCGGCGTTGAGCGTCAGGTTCATCGGGAAGCCCTGGAGGTTGAACGCGACGGTGAAAGTCCCGTCACTCATGTTCAGATGTCCGGCGAGGCCGCTCATCTTTTCGGTGGCGTTGTAGAAGATGGCGAAGTGCGAGGGGTCCTTCTGGATCGTGGCGCTCACGTTCTTGGGAATCCTCGGAAGGTCGCTGGTGAGCCATTGGGCGCCGCTCCCAACCCAGCGCAAGTGGAAGGGGTTCTGGCTGCCCGTGTCGGTCAGCAGGCTGACGCCCTGGATGCTGGCGCTGAAGCTCGCGCTTCCGAAGTCGCGCAACCGCATGGCGGTGACGGCGGGTTGGGTCGCGTCGTTGCTGATGATCACGCCATCGTCGTCGCCAAGGCCGGGCGCGGGGGCGCCGCCCTCCATATAGCTGAAGCTTAGGTCTCGGATGTGGCGGGAGAGGACGGCGTTGGCGGTGATGCTTCCGGTGGGGTAGGAGGCGTCGAAGTTGATGCCGCCGGGAAGGTCGAGCGCGACGATCTTCAAGTCCGAACTGGGTGTGAGACCGTGACCTTGGACGATGCGCACGGGCTTGTGCATGGTCACGTTCAGGCTGAGGCTGGGCACGTTCATCGCGCTGGTGAACGAGACGTCATTGGCGCCGCGCGAGTAGGCAACGTCGGCCATGCTAGGCCAGGGGAGGGCGTCGGCATAGATATGCGAGCCGTCCACGCTGTCGAGCTGGACGGTCAGACGGGGCGCCGGGGCCTGGGCGCTGCGCGTCGCGTTCA
The DNA here is from genome assembly GCA_034667685.1 of Thermoplasmata archaeon. GTDB lineage: Archaea > Thermoplasmatota > SW-10-69-26 > JACQPN01 > JAJPHT01 > JAJPHT01. Next base: position 16,651 of record JAXDQU010000042.1, read on the forward strand.
GGTGGAAGTTGTTGGAGTAGTCCAGCGTCGTGGTGCCGAGGTTCGTGACGTGGATCGTGAGGCAAGAGCCGGTCGCGGTGGCGTTGAAGATCAGGTACTCGGTGCTGTTGCCGGCCTGATAGCAAGGCGTCTCGGTGCCCTGGTAGGTTTGGCTCCAGACGTCAAGTCCGCCCAACGTGGCCGCGCTGCCGCTTGCGCTCAGCGGCGTGAAGAGGGCCGTGCTCGTGTCGCGATTGATGTCCAAGGTGACCTGGGCGGGAATGCTCGTCGCGTTCAGGTAGCCGTGCGTGACTTGCGAGCCGGTCGGCGTGGGCGTGTGGCCTTCGAAGGCGACCATGAGCTGGGGGATGGTGCCGCCGCTGGTGTGCTGCAGTTTGGTTTCGTCGTCGGTCTTGTAGTAGTCGGTCGTGAAGGTGGCGGGCAGGCCGTTGGCGGTGATGTTCACGGACTCATTCTGGCCGGCGTGCGCGGTGAAGATCTTCGCGTTGAAGACGTTCACGGGGCTGCCGGTCCACTTGACGTGGAACCCGCCCGTCTGCGTCGAGAAGTTGCCATCCGCCACGCTGGGCGTCTGGTTGAAGGCGAGCTGGACCTCGGCCATCTCGCCGGGGATGATCTGCTTGCCGTTCAGGCCGGGCTCCGTGACGCGGTAATACGCGGCGACGGGATGCGTCGTGGCGGTGGCGTCGCTGCTCTCGATGTGGAATGAGTAGTAGCTCGAAGCGCCGAGGATCGCGTTTTGGACGGCGTTGGTGCCTACGCGGATGTCGAGCCGCGCGGGCAGGCCGGTCTGGTCGTTGCGCGCATCGTCGCCCAACGCAGCGACAATGCCGCTGGAGCCATCGGGCGCCGCAACGGGCACTTGGACGAAGGCGACAACGAGGACCTTCATGGGCGAGAGGAGGTTGCCCGCCTTCAGGTTCTGGATCTGCACGTCAATCTGCTGCGTGCCCGTCGCATCGGTCATGGGCTGGGCGGTGACGCTGAGGTCCGCGTTCGTCACGCTCGCGTTGCAGTCACCCGAGAGCGAGATGAAGACGGGGACGCCGATGGGGCGGCTCGTGCAGATCGCACCCGTGGGGTTCGACGTGGTGTTCACGATGAGGTTGAACGCGCCACTGTCCACGTTGCGCACCACTGCGGGCGGCACGCTCTGCGCGAGCGTGTCGAACGGGTAACCCGAGAGGCCGGTGCTGCCGTAGGCCGACGCGAGGAACTGGGGCAGCACGCTCTGGTTCCAGAAGATGGCCTTCACGGGCGTGCCGTTGTAGGCGTTGCTGCTCCACGGGTCAGGTGCCTGGGGGCCGCCCTGGGGCAGGTTGAGCGGGTCCTGGAGGACATGCGTGAGGTTGCTTGGCGAGACGGTGGGCACAACGTAGGTGTCGCTCGACACGTTCAGCGCGCCCAGAGGAAGCGTGCTTGTCAGGCCGGAAATTGGGCCTTGGCCAAGCGTGTTGGGGAGGACGGTGTCGATCAGGGAGAGCGTGTTGGCGGCGGCGTTCTGCGCGACGCCAACGAGGCACTGCACGGTGCTCGCAGCGGGGCCGGTGGGGAGATCATGGATGCAATCGGTGGCCTGGATGATCGTCGAGTCCACGTTCCAGACCTGGGAGGTAATGGGCGCCACGACATCGGTGGACGGGTTGATCATGGCCGCGAGGTTGCCCACAAGATCCGGCGGGGTCAGAACATCCGTCGAGATGGCTGCGTAGGACGTAAGTTGTTCTTCACCGGTCTGGAGCCAGGTGGCGGCCGTCTGATCGAGGTCCGTGACTTCCATGTTCGTGGGGTCTTGGCTCTCATAGTCTACGTTGGCCGGGTGGACCGCGCCCCCTCCGACTTCTTGTCCGTCGGGGATCCCGTTCTTGTTGGTGTCGCTGCTGAGGGGGTCGTCAGGGGGCGACTGGTCGAGCTCGCCCTGGTAGAGGCGCGAGCCGTCGGTCTGGTTGATGTACACGATGCCCCCGCCCTCGAAGATCGACCAGCGCGGATCACTTTGGGCGACCTTGATGCTGTGGCCGTCGAGCAGGCCGTCGCCATCGGTGTCGAACTGGATAGGGTCCGTGCAGGCTACAGGGCAGAGGCCGTGCATGCCGATCGAGAACTCTTGGCCGTCGGTGATGCCGTCGCCGTCGCTGTCCGCATCGAGCAGGTTGGTCTTCGTGCCGTCGCCGTCGCGGTCCAGGTGGATCAGATCCTTGCCGGAGTAACTGGCGTTGGTGGCCTCCAGCATCTCCCAGGCCAAGGTCTCGTTGTAGTCGTCGATGCCGTCTCCGGTGCCGGGCGCGTTGGGGTCCGCCACGGCGGCCTTGTGGGTGCCTTCTTCGGCGGGCGTGAGGCACTTCTCTTCGACAGGGGCGCAGTCGCTGTCGGTGAACTCGGGGAAGGTTTCTTGCTGGCTGAACTCGGCGTAGTCGTTGATCCCGTCGCCGTCCGAGTCCGAGTTGTGGACGGTGGTGGCGCTGTTGCCGCCGGGGAGGGCGTTCCTGCCGTAGGCTTGGGTCATGTCGGGGTCCTGCGCGGCGGCCATGCCGGGCTGGACGTTACCGAACGCGGGGTCGTTGTTCGGGTCGTTCCAGTAGTCGTGCTCGGCGCCGTCGTGCCAGCCCTCGTTGGCGTTGCCTTGCGCGTCGGTGCCTTCGTAGTCGAGCGCGTTGGGGAAGTAGGTCTGCCCGGCCACGGTGAGCGGGCCGATGGGCACGGTGTTCCATCGGTACTCGTCGAACGTGCTCAGGCCGTCGCCGTCGATGTCTGCGATCGGGTTCTGGAGGAGGGAATCGATGGTGCTCTGGATTTCTGGATGCGCTTTGGCGAGGTCCTTGTAGGGCTTTTCCCATTGGTCGCCCAGGCCGTCGCCGTCGGAGTCGGCTTGGTAGCCACTGGGGGGGCAGGGGCGCGTGCTGAGCAAGGGCGGGACGTTCGCTGGCGCGCCGCACATCGAGTGCGTGTAGATGACTCCGGGCACGCGGATGGGTGATCCCTCGGGCGTGATGTACGGGTGCTCGGGATCGTTGAGCAGGAACATGAGGAGCTGATCGCCGTTGCCCACGGGGCAGGGGTTGAGCCCGATGTCGACGATGGGCGGGCTCACACAGTCGAGCGGGCTGTCGCCCAGGCGGCCGTCGCCATCGTGGTCCACGCCCACCACGAAAGCAGCGTGGCGGCCGTCGCGCGTGAGGATCATGACGTGGTCTTCGCCCGTGTGCGCGTGGAGGATGCCACCGCCTTGGCCGATCTCGTAGTCGGTGTCGTTTGCGGCGCCGGGCTCCCAGGCCTGGCAGCCATTGTAAAGCGTGATCGGGCCGCGCGTGTAGAGGCCGGGCACGGCGAGCGAGTAGTGCGTGGGAGACGCAGGCAGGCCGGGGGGCACGTCCAGCGGGTCGTCGTAGATCGTGCCGTAGTCTGCCAGGGGCGTGCAGGAGTCAACGCGGAATGGCACGCTGTTCTCGACCCACGGGGCGGTCGCGTTGTGACGGACCGCGAGGACGAGCGTGTAGTTGCCGGGGGCGACGTTGGGCGTCTGGAAGCTGGTGCTGATCGCGAAGGTCTCGTTGCCTTTGTGGCCCGTGTGGTTGGCGCCGCCGTGGCTCAGGATGGCGCCGCGCGGGTTGAGCTGGCCTCCGCGGAGGAGGATCTGCCAGTCGTTGTGGACTGGGCAAGCCTGGGACGATCCGCACTGGTTCTCGAAGACGGTGTAGTTGCCCACGACGCTCACGGTGCCGTCGGGGGCCGCATGCGTGGGCGTCTCGGCAGGGCCGGTCAGGGCGGTCAGGTTCCCCACACCGGGGAACTCGTTCCAGTAGAGCAGGCCGGTCGCGTTCCAGGCCGTGCTTCCCACGCGCGTGTTGACGGCGACGATCATGGTGTGATTGCCGCCCAAGCCGGCGGGCGAGACGTTCACGCTCTTCGTGTAGACGATGGTCTGCGCGGTCGGGTTGCGCGCGTCGGTGCCGTTCGCGATGAGGACCAGCGCGCCGGTGTCGTTCTGGGCCCAGACGGCCCACTCGCCGTTCACCGGGCAGAGCAACGCGAGGCTGCACTGGCTCACCGTCGCGCGGTACGAGAAGTTCAGCGTGCGCGGCGACGCGCTCCAGGCCAGGCCTGGGCTGAGCGTGACGTTGTAGGGCGCCGTGACGGCGTCGGGCATGGGTATGGCGTGTGCCTCGTTGCTTGGGCTGCTTGATCCAGCGGGGTCCCGCGCGACGACGTAGTAGTAGATTGTCGTCCCGTTGGGCTGGTTGGGGTCCGTCGCGTTCGTCGCGCCGTTCACCGTGCCCACGAGGGTCTCGTTGCCGCTGGCGAGTCCGCGGTAGATGTCGTACGAGAGGTTCGTCGCGGATCCATTGTCGGTCGGCCTTTGCCAGGAGATGAGGATGGAGCCTACTGAGGTTCCGGGGGCGGCCGTGAGGTTGCGCGGGGCGGTGGGGACGGAGAACGTCCTGCCAGAGACAGCGTTGCTGGCATTGCCCTCGCCGGCGACGTTGACGGCCTTGACTTCGTACCAGCGGGTGACGCCCGCGCTCAAGCCCACGTCCGTGAAGGTCGTGAGGGGCGTCGTGTTGAGGAACGTGTAGTTCGTGTTGTCGTTGCTGGCGTAGACGTTGTAGTAGAGGATGGACGCGCCGCCGTTGTCCTTGGGCGGCGCCCACGTGAGGCTGATCTGCCCCGCGCCAGGGCCCGTCTGCGCCGGACCCAATGTGGGCGGGTTCGGGGGCGTCGTCATCCAGACGCGCAGCTCGCCGAAGTCCATGCCGTACAGCGCGGGGGGCACGAGGCCCGAGCTCGTGTAGGTCGAGGTGAACGTGATGTAGTAGATTCCGTTGGGCTGGTCAGGACTCTGAGGTGCTTGGCCGCCGGGGCTTTGTTCGGCGGACGAGTAGAGAGCCTGGAGGGGATTGTTGATCGGGCGAGTCGTCCCGATCGTGTTGCCCGAGCTGTCGGTGGCGAGCGAAGAGAAGTTGAACGTATTGGGATCAATCGAGATGTTCACGTTGTACCACGTCGAGGGCGTCGCGTTGAACATCGGCGGGTACGCCTGATAGGAGCTACCGTTGCCCGCGAACAGGAAGACCTGGTTGCGGGCCGAGCCTCCGGTGAAGTTGATGCCCACGTAGCCACCCTTGTTGAGCGAAACGTTGAACGTGTCCGCGGTCGCGCCCCCATTCAAGTTGTCAAAATAGGTGCTGATCGAGTAGGGCGCCTTGTCGAGCGGAAGGACGCCACCGAAGTATTTCTGAACGCTGACAAAGGATCCCGCAGTCGCGCGCGGGACGAGCTTGAGCGGCACGGTGCCATTGATGGTGTTCGTGGCGTCCGTCGTCGCGGCCTGCCCCGTCGTGTTCCAACCCTTGCTCACCGCGTTTGAGCTCCCCCACGTGGCGCCCCAATCCTCCTGCGCGCGCACCACCATCGCGTCGGCGGAGGGCACGATGAGCAGCGTGGCCGGAATCCCGCCTGCTACCAGGATGAGAAGGACGAGAAGGGAGCTGGATCGGTTGGTGGGCTGCTGGGGCGGGCTCATTCTTGTGCCTCCTGCCAAAGGGGCAGACCGGCACGAGTTTCGGATCGCGTCGCCATCCGGCTGTCTCCCGAGATTGTCCTAACGCAGAACCCCCCATAAGCCGAATGGAGGAAAAGTGTGAATCGCTCGGGGTGCAGCACGAGTTACTCAACAGGACAACAAGAGCTTCCGCTAACAAAGGCCGATTCACCACCCCGGGTGGGATTCGACCTATTCTTGGCGCTCCGGGGGAGGAGCTTTGCTACGATGATCGTCATGCGAGCTCGTTCGCGATCGTCGCCGTTCGCGCCACTCGCGCAGCGCTTGGACCGCGCTGCCGACGAGGACGAAGGGTAAGGAAAGAAAGAGGCCCGCCACGCCGTACCAAACGAGCGGATCGCTCTGGAACACGAAGCCCGCGCCGCTGACGAGGGCGGCAGTGCAACAGATGAGACCTCCTGGAAGGAAAAACAAGTCCTCGGCGTGCCGGTCCCTCACCAGCCTCCGCACGACGATGGGCGTTCGCGTAAGCCCAAAGGCCCCCATTCCTACGAGCAGGAGGCCCGAGAGAAGGGTCCCAATGGTCTCCCAATCCAGGGAAGGCAGGTGCGGCAGGTCGAGCCGGGGGGTCCTCACGCGCGTGCCTCCCGACTCGCCGACTGTGCATCTCCGCCGCGACCCCCTACCCGGCGACGCAACGCATGGGCTTCTTCGGTCAAGGCGAGGTTGAGCAATCCCCGTGAGCGCTCGCTCACCACGAGGCCGGCCTTCCGCAGCATCGCAACATGGTAGTAGAGGATACGCGACGAGAGCTTCGTGGCAGCCTGGAGCGTGGCTGTGGAACGACCGTGGCCCCGATGGATGGCCTCGAGAACGCTGCGCGCGGTTGGCTGCAAAGGACTTGCTTGCGGGGGGAATCCAGCCGGGCATAGGAGGCTTGTACGACCGCGCTTCTCCCGCCGGATCAACCGCGCACCTTCCAGACGATCAATGTGGAAATAGATGGTGCCGTTGCTAACTCCCATGGCGTTTCGAGCTGCCACCACGGGTCGCCCGGGATTCTCGCGAACCCAGACGAGAAGCCGCAGGGACATTTCGCCACCGATGTTTCCGGCTACCTTCGGATGCTCTTGCGCCCACGCGTGAAGGAGGCGCGAGGTCTCCTCGTCGAGATTGCGGAATCGAAGGAGAGTGACCAGTGGCGGATCTTCGGGGCCTGGCATTTTGACACGCCTCAGCCAGTCTCAGACGTCGGAGTCGTGTCGTTGAGCGGCGAGACGCCCACGACGACCTGCTCGTGCTGGTATTCGCAACCCGGATCGTCGAACTTTGTCCAGTCGATGACCGCGGGCCTCGCCGGATCGGTGCGCATCGTCGCGTTGAGCTTCGAGAGGAGCGCGGTGTCGTTCGTCTTGACGGAAAACTCCTGCGCGGTCTGCGTGTCGTAGACGTAGGTGTTGTTCTCTTTCCGATATTCCGTGGTGAACTGAATGCGCCAGTCGTAGATCCCGCAGTAGCTGCTCGACTGGCCATTCTGCGAAGTGTGCTCGACTCGCGCCTGGTAGACGCCCACGATCAAGGCTCGGAGCGCTCCGCCGCCGGCCTTCCCCGAGGCGGGCGTGACGCTGGGAGCGGGGATCTGGAGGCAGCCCGCAACGAGAAGAGACACGAGGAGGAGCGTAGGGATCAAGCGGTTGGTGGTCATGCTTCTTTTCACCCGTTGATATCACGATGGGAGTACGATGATGCTCTTGGCGACTTCTGCGTGTTCGTAGCGACAGCCCGGATCGCGGAGGCGATCCCACGAGATGAGGGCGGGGATGCCCGCGCGCATTGTCTGGTTGTAGGCAGCCAGGACATTCGGCTCGTCTACGAGCGAGTATTCCTGCGTCGCGTTGGTGTCGTACACGATCGCGCCGCTTTCGGTGCGGTGGTAGCTCGTCGTGAAGAGGACACGCCAGTCGCTTGCGGAGCAGCCCACGATGCGCGTGACGGGCTCTTGGTAGACGCCCACGATGAAGGCGTCCACCTGGCCCGCGGCGATGGTCGAGCTGGAACCATCGTGGGGGGTCAGCCCGCGAGCGTCGATCGCGTACATCATGAAGGCCAGAATACTGCCACCGACGACCGCCAAGACGAGGAACGAGACGCCAACCCGCCGAGCCATCATGCTGGGGGCAGCCTTGAAGCGCCAGTTCATCAGCAGCAAGAGCACTCCCATCCCGACGAAGATCGACAGCAAGAGAGGCATCGCAATCGCCCAAGGCATCTCCCAGGCGAACAGCCCACCGACCCCGAATGCAATCATAACGAATGCCGGGGTCCTCACGATGGACGGCACGAGGGCGTCGCCCCACTCGCCGGATGAGCCCTCGGGGAGAGGGTCATCGATCATGATGGACCCTCCCGCGCCGCGATGGGGCTCGCGCCATTCGTCGTGGCTTGCGTGGTCCTCGCCCGCTTGACGTACAGACCCGCTGTGAGGGCGATGATGGCGACGGCCGGGTAGTAGGCCCAGCGCCCCAGCTCGTCGAGCCCGTCGATGCCGGTTCCGGCGAGGATGGCGCCCACGGTGCAGGCTAAGGCGATTCCGGTCACGCCGAGGACCGCGGCGATCTTCTGTCCCTCGGCGCGCAGGTCGCGCACGATGAGCACGAGGAGCCAAAGGCCGAGCACACCAAGCGCGGCCATCAAGAGCCGCACCAGCGCCTGGCTGATATCCTGCGCGAACCCGTCACCAAGCGCCGGGAGCAGGACGATCGCAACGGAAGAGAGCAGTCGAGCCAAGAGCGCGAGGGAGGCAATGCGTGCGGCGGTTGGGGACGTGATGAGTCGGGGCTCGCGCGCACCGTGGTGGAGGAGCCAGGCGACGTAGAGCGTGAGGGCTGTCGGGGCGTAGCTAAAGATGTAGAGGCCGCCCGTGCGGTGGTCGCAGAAGGCGGCGCAGGGGTCCCGCCAGACGACGATGGCGAGGACAAAAGCGACAGTGTTCATGATGCTGAACCAAAGGCGTTGCCAGGGCGCCCACTCGTAGGAGGGGGACGCGTTCGCGGTCATCCGGGCCGTCGCGGCGAGCGCGATGCCCAAGGGAAGGGCCCCGAAGTAAGCCAGGGAGACCGCGGTCGACGTCTTCGCGAACCCGGCGCTGCGCAGGACGACGCTCATGCCCGTGAGGGCGTAGACGTTGAAGTAGACGCCCAGCGCGAAATAGAATGGATGCGGGCGGATCATCACAAGAAGGGCCGCGACGAAGTAGGCGACGGGCGCGGTGGCTTGGACGAGGGCGAAGAGGTTCGGCATGGGACTTTCACTGGAATGGGTTTCCGAAGAATCGGCCGTAATGGCCGCGCGGCGCGGCCGGGGTATGACATGAGGACGGTCCGGCCAGAGGGGCCTGCTCGGCGACAGTCTTGACGAGGTTCGTCGATCTTGTCTCCCTCATGCTCGGCCCCCCCAGGGTCGATCGCGACTGCTGAGTCGCAGCGCTGTCAACACAGCCGGGTCGCTGCCGATCAGCGCGCGCACGCTGGGCTCGGTGGCGAGGAGTCGTGCGGCGTCGAGGTCGGCCTCCGATGCCAGGAGCACGAATTCGCGGACGCGCTCAGCGTCGCGTCGATTCGCCGCGTAGCATGCCGCTCCCAGTGCGGCCTCTTCGTTTCCCGCGGAATGGGCGCGTCGCCACAGGTCATACGCGACGACTTGTTGGCCAAGGTTTGCGCGTAGCCAAGCCTCGTGCTCCATGAGGTACGAGCTGGTGGGGGCCAATTCACGCGCTCTCATGATGTGGACGAGCGCCGCCTCGTAGTCATCTGCCGTGGTGAAGTAGTCGGCGAGCCTGGAATATTCGTCCGCGCCGAACTCCTCGTCGTGTGGAGTCTTGTAGAACAGCGCCTGCCACATGGGACGCAGCCGCTTCGCGGCGGAGGACAGCCTGGTCAGGGCTTGCTCCTTCGCGAATGCGCGAACCTGGCTCGCGCTGAGACGGCGCATCATCTGGACCTACCTTGGAATGCCCCTGCGGCGCGCGGTCCAGGAGGCCAGGGACCGCGCGCCACAAGGGCGGTGAGGAGGCCACGCGGGAGGCGAGGCCGAACTCCAGCACGCCGACCGTTACAATAAGGTTTTCTGGCCCATAGGCTCCGAAGCCCTTAGTGGAGGGCCTTTCGGAGGCTGGGCGTCGCAGAATATTTGGGCCGCAGGCCGGGCTCGACCTGGACGTAGCCGGCGTCGATTAGGAGCCTCATGTGCTCCCGGACAGTCCTTTCCACGATCCCGACTGCGTCCGCCAGCTCGGCCGACGTCCTGGGCGCCTCGGCGATGAGTTCAGCCATGCGGCGACGCGCGGGCAACTCGAGGACGCCTTGGTTGGGCGGCGCGGCTCCGGTCGGGTAGAGCTGCGTGCGGCGGCCCACGATCCGCGTTTCGACGAGATCGGCCTCGACAAGCCGTTTCACGTGCTCGCGGAGCGCTCCGCCCACGATCTCGACCCGCCGGCCCAGCTCGCCCAGCGAGATGCCCGGCTCGGCCTTGATCGCCGCCAGGATGAACCTGCGGCGCGGCGACTCCAGGATCTTGTCGGGATCGTTGCCCAAGGGCGGTCGGCCACCCGGCGCGTGCGAGAGCAACGGAAAGACGACCGGGATCGCCTTGCAGACGAGGAGGAAGCGCTGCCAGTCGAGGGCCTCCTCCAGCAACATCGCACCGGCTCCGGACCCTTCGGTCGGCTTATGGCTGCTTTGGTCCTCGGCCTTGCGCCCGCGAGCGGGCCTTGGCGAGGGCTGCGATCCAGGAGGGCTCGTCGGCGAGGCGGGGGAAGGTGGTCTGGTCGATATCGAAGGCGAGGCTGGGCGTCAGTTCGAGCGCGCGGAGAGCCCAGGCTTCGACGTCCTGTGGCGAGGCGTTCGTTTGTTCCAGAAGCAGAGCTGCTTGAAGTGCGGGCGTCCCGTCGATGGAGCCTACCAGGGCTCGGTCGTAGACACGGAGCGCTTTCGCGACGCGGCCCAAGTTGCCCAGGGCTTCCGCCTCGGCGAGAAGGAGCGAAGGATTCCCCAGGCCTATCCTGCGCGCCCATCGGGCCAGGCGGAGGGCGCGATGAGCCTCGCCGCGGGTCAAGGCGGTCTGCACGTCCTCGTCGATGCTCTCGGAGAGGCAGGCCCGGAGGCGCCTGCCGAAGGAGCGGTAGACGACGTAGCCGCCGCCTGTTGCTCCCACGACGGCGGCGCCCAGGGCGAGCGCGAGCAGGGGGGACGCTGGGGAAGCAGGGGTGGGAACGACGCGCTGGAAGGATGTCGAGATGATTGAGCCCGCTACGTCGAGCTGGGCCACGTCCGCTGAGCTCGTCGGCGTCAGGGACGTGTCGAGGGTTCCCGTGATGGTTTCTTCGGAGGAGGTCGCGGTGTAGGCCGCTTGCGAGCCGAGGAGTTGTTCCTTGGCGTTGGGCGCGTTGGTGAAGCTTAACGTGCCCGTGAAGTGAGTCGAGGCCGCGTCGGCGATCAGCTCGACGGGCGCCTTTGAATCGAGCGTGAACGTGGCACCCTCGACCTCGACGTAGCTCCAAGTTACGGTTTCCGTCCCCACAGGGCCGTTGGGCTCCCTATCACCCGTCGCGTAGTGGTGCGCTCCTTCGCTGCTGGAGAAGTCGAGGGCAAGGCCGCGGATCTTAAGGATTCCAGTGAAGGTGCCCTCGACGTGCCCCGCCGTCATGATCAGAAGGTTGGGTGAGTCGACCGATTTCTCGAAGAACGTTCTGTTTCGCGTGTCACCGGAATCTGTGGTGTTGGTGAAGTCGCGGCTCAGAAGCGCAGCTTGCTGGCTCGGGAGGACCGAGAGATGTTGGGTGCTGATGTTGACGCGGAGCGAGCTGGCGTCCAGCCCGACGTATTGCACGCCGCCTGCGGCGCCGGTTGTGCTGAGAACGAAAGTGGAGCCCGCGTGGCAATCGGGTGCCTCGGACGGGTTCGGGATCTCGTTTCGCATGCCTCCCACGACCGGGACTGAAGCTGTCCTTGCGAACTGTTTGCTATCGAGACATGCCCGGCCGTGAGGCGCGCGCAGGTTGAGCGTCAGCCCGGCGGAGAGGTTTGGGACGAGAATCCCGCTGACGTTCGACAGGGTCGCATTCGCGGGTCCTGCAAGCACGACCGTGCCTTGGGTCGCGAGCAGGCCGTGCACGTCATCGGCGGCGGCAGCGGTCGTGGGAACGACGAGGAGGAGCGCGGCAAGTAACGCGAACCCCTCCCACCCGCGATGCATTCATCGATCCCTCTTTTTGGCGATGGCGGAGGAGGTTCTTGAAGTTCACCGACTAGGAACCTTGCGAAGGTCTTGCACGATTTGTTGGAGGCGTCATGTGAAAACAGCCCCCGTGATCGAGGATTATTGTGAATTGTTCCAATTGCTCACCTACGACGAGGTCGTCAGCCGGCTCGATTGCCATATGTCAATCCTACGGCCTGCCCTCTGGACTCCGAGAGTTTATCATCGGGCGCGGGCGTCACGGAGACGATCCCCCATGCGTTGTGCGCCATTGATTCTCGTGGCATGCCTCGCCGCGGTGACGATCCTGCTGCCTGCCGGCAGTGGCGCCTCGACGCCGTCCAAGCCACTTTTCGTTGTGGCGATCGCGAACCCGGCGGGCGCTCTCATCTCGTGGATCCCAGGCCCCGAGCAGCCTGACGGCTACGTGATCTACGGGGAGGGGAGCAGTGGGCTCATCGCGCTGGAAACCGTGTCGGGGAATCAGATGCAGACGGCTGTCTCCGAGTTCTATCCCGCCTACGCCGTCGCCTCGATCCAGGATGGGGTCGCGTCGCCCGCGACGGTGGGCGTGAGCGTTGTCGAGAACTGCCTGACCATCGAATGGACCCCGCCGCCCCCCGCCATTGGCTGGGGCGACTGCCCGAGCGACGCAGGGGACCTACCCGTGCGCACGGCTGTCTGGGTTGGCCTGCCATAGTCCTCCGGATTGGCTCGCTCCCTGTGCCATGACTCCTGTTTGCGTGCAATGGCCAACTCTCTGGCATTCGATCGGGCCTGCCTCGTACGAGTGGGCGCGTACTACGTTGCAAGGCTCTGCAAGCTGCACTCAAGAGTTCAGGTCGCGGCGATCGGGATGATCCACGTCGATGTGAAAGTCCCCGACGATGGCGCCCTTTGTGTTAAAGAAGGCTACGACGATAGTATTGCCGGTCGGGTTGGGTTCGACCGGCGTCTGGAACTCGCCCACGAGCTCGGGCGGGTCGCCCGGCTCGTGCGTCATGACCTGGACGTAGTAGTGCGCGGTGACGTTGGGCAACGTGCGCAGCGCAAACTCTCCTGGCCGGAGGGTGAAATTGTCGGTGAAGAAGTACCAGACGTAAGGCGTCTGGTTCGTCTGGTTAACATAGTCCCCTACGCGGGCGGTGAAGTTCACGCTGGTGTTTCTCATCATGTTCCAGACGAACAATGGCCTGGCCACGGGCGCGACGGGAATGCTGGTCTCGGAGGCTCTTGATGCACAGCCGGCCAGAAGGACGATCAGGACTAAGATTGCAGCGATTCTCAAGGGGCCCGACGCTGACAGAGCGTCGTGGCGGATAAATCCGACCTGCGGTAACGCGGAACCTTCTTCGGTCAGACCTCGGCTTGTGATGACGAAGCTCTATTTTCCTGCGCAGCCGGGCCTGCCGTCACCGGTGCCTCCTCGATCTCGATGACGCTGCCTCTTTGATCCATGCGACTGGCCCATCCGTGCCGGTGTTGGTCAGGAACGTGTGCAAGAACCTTTTTTATTGGAGCTTTCATGTGAAACCGCATGGCAGCGAGGAAGAGACGGCGTCCTGAGCGCCGTTGCTCGTGGCGCGCAGGACAGCAAGACGATCGCACGGCTCGCGCGCATCCCCCGCACGCACGTGCACCCGCTGCTCAACCGCTTTCGGGCGCGCGGGCAGATCTCGGGCTTCATCGGAGACCTGCGCATCAAGCGCTCGGCGGGAAAGTCGGCGTCCCCTAGCCGATCCTCCCCGCCACGACACTGACGGCTACCGCCGCCAAGGCGACGAGGCCAGCGCTTGCGTACCACGCGAAGCGACGCCAGGCAGGCGGAATCAGGCCCGGCACCAACTGGACCTGCCTCAACAAGCCCTTGGTTTCGCTCCAGATCACCGCTACCGATTCTTCGTCGCTTCGCTCAATGACCCTGGGCATCCGTCCGCGGAAGAGCGTCCCACCCAAGACCGTCACGACGAAGCTGATCGTGACGATGAGGAAAACGAACGGGAGCATCGTGCCGAATGCGCTCGTGATCGCGCCTTGGAGCGCGGTTGCGTTGTCCACCGGGCTCGATGTGGCCTGGACCGACGCGAAAACCAGGATGGTCACCCCGTCGTGGTCGTCGGCACATTGACCAGGAGGCTCACGGGGCTCTGGCCGCCGGTGACGGTGGGGAGCTGGCCATTCCACTTCTGGATCTTGACGAATTCCAAGTAGTTGGGGTCCTGGTGGAGTTGTTCGCCCACGATGCGGGCCGCGTCGGCTTGCGCCTGGGCCAGCGTGACGGTCGCGTTGGCCTGCGCGCTCGCATTGACCTCGACCTGCTGGGCCTGGTAGCGCACCTGGTCGAGCCGGTTGGCCTCCTCGAGCGCGCGCTGCTGGGCCGTCACTTTCGCCTCGATCGAGGCGGTGAACTCGGGACTGAACTGGAAGTCGGTCAAGTCCACGGCCGTGACGATCACGTGGCTTGGGGCGAGGCGGTCGGCGAGGGCGCGTTCGACTTCCTGCTGGACCGCCGGGCGTTCGGTGACGAGTTGCTCGGCGCTGAAATGACTCGTCGCATTCTTCAAGATCTGCTGCACAGCAGGCGCGATGAGGACGCCCACGTAGTCGGGCCCGACATCCTGGTGGAGCTGCGCGACGCTCTCGACGTCGGGAGCGTAGCGGACCGCGATGGTCGTATGAGCGTCCTGGAGGTCGCTCGATGCCGCGCTTGCCGGCGTCGTGTAGAGCTGCTCGCGGACGTTGTACCGGGTCTTGGTCTCCAGGATCGGGAGCTTGAAGTGGAAGCCTTGGTCGTGCGTCTGGACTGAGCCGCTCATGCGGTCGAAGGTGACGACGCGCTCGCCGTTGTCGGTGACGTACCAGGAGTCCCATGCGGCGGCGAGGCCTGCGGTCAGGACGAGGGCGAAGGCGAGGAAGGTCACGATCTTGCGGGGAGTGATTTCGGGGGATGGCTCACGCTGGGACATGGTGCATTTTCTCCTTCAGGAAGTGGATTCGGTGGTCAGGCTTCGGCGGGTTCGATTGCGGCTTGCAAGGCGTCGGGCGTGACGAGGAGGCTGATCTCCTTGCTGCGCCCGTAGCGGCCGCGGCTGATGATGCGCGCGTGGACAAGCCCGCGCGCGGCGAGCTGGTCGACGAGGTCCGTCACGCGGCGCATCGAGAGCACGTCAAAGCGCTCTTCGCGCGCCAGGCGCCCGTAGACGCGGTAGACGTCGCCCGTCGTGACGATCATCGCCCCCTCTTGGGGGCGCGTCTGCGAGATGGCGCGCAGGAGCAGGCGCTCTTGGTCTGAGGCGCTCAGGAAGGCGTCGCGGGCGCGCTGCTTGTCGAGGCGCGCGCACGCTTGCGCGACGTGCTCCTGCATCAAAGCGCTCGCACCGCGCAACGAGACGACGTCGCTGGCCTCGACGAGAACGTTGAGCGCGTGCCCAGCGTGGCTCGCGCTGGTTCTCGCGATGCTCGCGAGGACGTCGTCGGACGGGATGCTGCGCAGGCCGATGGCTGCGCGCTCGCGCAGGATCGCCTCGACTTGCCGCGATGCGTAGGTGTCGAGGTGGAGAGCGTGCTGCGCGAGCTGGGCGTGGACAACTTGGCTCGCGCGGCGTAGGGCGCGCTCGTCGCGCAGCGTGCTCACGATGGTCACGCGCTCGAGGCCGGCCACGTCGTGGAGGGCGTCTTCGCCGGCGCTGGCGAGGAGCGCGTCGGCGTGGTCGAGCAGGACCACGAGGCGACCCTGGCGCTCCCGGAGGTGGGCGTCGAGGTGCTTATGCACGTCGCGCGTCGGCCAGCCGGTGGCTGGGACGAGGTCGCTCCAGCCTTCAGTGAGGTGATTCGCCAGTGTTGCAAGGAGGCGATAGTGCGTGTTCACGAGACGGCCATCAACGTGCGCGAAGGTGAGCGGGATGGCGGCCAGCTCGGCGTTTTCCTTGAGCTTGTGCAAGACGTAGCGAGCCAAGGCGCTCTTGCCGCACCCAGGCGGGCCGTCGATGAGGACGTTCGGCGGCGCGCCTCCTTGCAAGAGCGGGTAGAGCGCGCCGGCCAGGCGCGAGGTGTCGAGCTCGCGGCCCGGCAGGTCGGCCGGCACGTAGGTGGGCGAGAAGACGCTGCGATTGGTCAGGAAGGGTTCGCGCTCGCGCAGCGCGCGGAAGGGATCCATCGGAGGCTCCCGTTGCAAGCCTGGAGTAGTCGATCATTTCGCTCCGGCCACTCCGCTCGCCTTCGCCGCGCGCGGCGAAGGAGGCCACACTGGCCGCGTCGATTCGTTCAAATCCTCGCGGAAGGCTGGGCGGAGTCGATGCCCCGATTGAAGAAGGGGGGCAAGTTTCCCAGCGTGACGATCGAGGGCCACTCGGATGCTCGCTTCGAGCTCATCGAGGGCAAGATCGTCCGCGTCCCCCGCAAAGACGCGTAGTTATCGAATCCGACGCCTTTTTCTTGCTCCTCCGCGCTCGCGGCGCTAATGCCCGCCAAAAAGAAGCTAGGCCGCCCCGCTGCGAAAGGTCCCACGCGCGTGCTGCGCGCCATCGGGGCGGGCGCCACGACGCCGCGAGAGGCCGCCGCGAAGGCGCGCGTGAAGCCCACCAGCGCTGCCGTCTACATCTACCGCTTCCGCAAGGCGAAGCTCGTCGTAGGCAAGAGCGGCGCGATGCGGCTGACCGCGAAGGGTCGGGTTGAGGCTCGTTAGCTGCCGTTTTCCCGACAAGAGCGTGAGGATAACGTTCTTCCGACTCCTATGGGTGTCCGCCTCGTGCGTCTCCCCGTCGTCCTGCTTGGCCTCCTGCTGGCCCTGCCCGTGCTGTCGGCCACGCCCGCGGACCCCGGCCCCTTTTGCACGCTTCCGAGCTGCGTGAGGTGGTCAACGGTCCTCGATGGGCCTGCTCACAGCGGGGACTGGTACGGGAAGACGATTCCGTCCCACGACGGTGCCCACCTCTACGCGATCGTGTCGAGTCAGGATGCGAACCACATCGAGCACGAATGGACACAGGCGTTCGATTCCGCCTCGGGCCGCTCCCTCTGGAGCTCACTCAACCAGAGCCCAGAAAGATCCTACGGCATCGCGCTGGCCGAAGCGCCTGACGGCACAGCCGTGTACTCGGTGGGCCACGCTTGGACGAGCGACGCCAATGCGTACTCGATCATTACGCGGGCGCGCGATGCGGCCTCGGGCCGGGAACTTTGGGCGGAGCAGTTCGACACCGCCAACATCCCCAGCGCGCCTTTTGGCTCCTGGGACGTCTCGAACGGCGTTGCCGTCTCGCCCACTGGCGACCGCGTGTTCGTCCTAGGCCAACGCCTGCCTGACCAGACCAACACGAAGGCTGCCACGATTCTCTTGGCGTACGATGCTCTCAGGGGTACTCCAGTCTGGTCCACGGTGTTGGATTCCATGGGCACCGGCGCGGCATCGTTCTTGGCGCTGACGCCGGATGGCTCGCGCCTCCTGGTCGCGACGTCCAACGACTCCGGCACGGCCTCCGACTTCCTCACCCTCGCCTTCGACACCTTCAACGGGACCGTGCTCTGGCAGTCCGCATACGACGGGCCCGCCCACTTCTACGACGCTCCCCAGGCCATGACGCTGAGCCCTGATGGGAACCTTGCGTTCGTGGTGGGTCGCGCCACGGACGGGTATCGGTCGGAGGAATCGTGGAACACGAGCATGGCCATCATCGCCTACGACGTCGCGACAGGGAACGCCTTGTGGACCACACGATACCGTGACGCTGGCGATCTCAACGCCGAGGCCGCTGCAGCGGCCCTCTCCCCGGATGGTTCCACGCTCTACGTCACGGGCTGGAGCGGAACGATCTGGCCCGGCGTCCCGCCAGCGATGCGGCTCGAAGCCGTCGCCCTCAACGCCACCACCGGCGAGCATGGTTGGTCCTACGCGGCCAACGGAACGTGCTGGGGCTGCACCGGCTGGGCCGTCGCGAGCTCGCCCGACGGTTCGCGCGTCGCAATCGTCGGAGAGACCGGCAACACACTGGGCGACCAGGGGAGCGTCGCGGTCCTTCGGCCATCCGACGGGCACGAGGTCTGGAACTCCAGCGCCGTGGGGCTCGTGGGCTTCACCGCGGACGCTTTCTTCGCGCCCGACTCCTCGGGCCTCATCGTGGCCGGCTCGACATTCTCCTCCGGCTCCTCCTTGGATGCCACGGTGGCGCGCTTCGTGGATGCGCCGTTTGGCCCCTTGGTCACGCCCCGCACGCAGAGCGCACGGATCGGCCTCTTGCAGGCGGCCGCCTATCACGTCCGCGTGCAGAACGCGGGCAAGATGGCCGACACCTTCAGCTTCGAGCTCGGCGGCGTGAGCCGTGGCTGGAGCGCCACGCTCACTGACGAAACCACCGGGGAGCCCCTGAGCAGCCGAACGCTCGACACGGGACAATCAATCGAGGCCGTCCTTACCGTTAGTCCGACGTTCCCGCTTCCTGAAGAGAAGACGAGTTGGGCCAACGTGACCGTGACGAGCGAGGGCAACGCGTCGCAATGGGACGCGGTCTACACCCAGACCAGCTTCGACCCCACCGTCCTGCCATCGCCGCCATCTGCGAGTCCGCTCGCAGCGGGCTTCGGCTTTCCTTCGTAAGAGTTTCGCGCACTTGACGACTACGCAATGGCCCACGGAGGCGGCCCCGTTGTCCGATTTACAGCGCGGCGCTCGGAGGGCAAATGCCATCTTGGACGGCTTCGGTTTTGTAATCGCAGCGGCTTGTGTGAGTCGCCCCTTTTCCCTTTGTTGGGAGCTTGGGCATGGGGCCGCTGAGCACAAGCTTCCCCAAAGCATCCAGCGGCCCCTCTGACTTACCCCAGTCGGGGCGATCCACCGCGCCGAGCGCGCGTAGCGTCTTCACGCCTTGATGCGCAGCTCGCCGATGAAGCCCGTGATCCGGCCGCGTGCCCGAAGTCGGTTGAGCAGGGGGTGGACGTGCGTGCGGGGGATGCGCGCAAGTCGGGCGATCGTCTTGCTGTCCTGGGCGCCGCGCTTGACCGCGCTCAGGACGCGGTCGGTTTGCGTCATGGGGGGCCTGCCGGGTCCTCGTTTCTTCCTCGCTGCCATGAGCTCCAAGAGTAGGGCTAAGGTGTCATGCCGGAGGCTTGGACCTGTGACGGGTTAGGGTTTGGATAGGTCGAAGACGCCTGTGCCGGTGCCCGAGCCGTGGAACGTGACGCTCCAGTTGCCCGGCATGAGGGAAGCGTCGTTCATCTCTGCAAAGTTCTGGCAGTGCGGCGCGCCCGTCTGAAGCTGGGATGACGAAGCGCTGGTTGTGACGACCTTCCCGTCTGGTCCGACGATCTTAATGCTGAACGAGCCCGAGCAAACAGGCGCGCCGCTTGGGCCATCCACGTAGGCCTTCAGGTTCAGCGGCCCCCAGCTCGCGTAAATCGTGAGGTTGCGCGTCTCGTCGGTGCCTCCAGAGAAGTCGTGCGTCAGGTGGAGGGGACTGAAGCCGGGCTCGCCCGGCTTGCCTGATGCAGCCTGCCCGAAGGACTGGTTCGCGCTCGTGTTCGAGTACGACACAGAGGTGTGGTTCTGGGTGCAGCCTGCCAGGAGTAACGCAGCCAGGATGAGAAGCCCAAGGCGCATGGCCGACTCAATCCATCGGGCATTATCTCGGTTTCGGGGCAATCGGGGCGCGCGTCCGATTTTGCGAGAATATCTCCACGCCCTCTCGGGATTCTCGTGCACGGTTACAGGAGAAGCTTCATACGCGGCTTGGGCGTCGCCCGCGCCGATGCGTGCCTTCGTCCTCCTGGCCGTGCTGGCCCTTTTCCTCGTGCCCGCGGCGGGTGCCGATCCCGTCGAAGCCCAGACCAACCAAAAGAACTCCTCTTGCCACCACGAGGCGAACGACACGCAATCGGGGGGTTGGACGGGCAATGGCACCTACGCGGGCGAAGAGAATTTCCACTACTCCAACGGGTGCCAGACCCACACGACCATCGCGCAAGTCGACGTCCTGGACGGCAGCGTCTCGGTGGGCGCCTACAACGACACCTCGAACCAGTCGAACAACGACGCCACCGTGCCATTCTCGTTCGTGATGAACAACGACACGAACACCTCGATGAGCAACAATACGTTCGAACAGCAGCAGTCCTCCTCGGCCTTGACGACGACCTCCCTGCGAGCTCAGGCGGCCGGCAACACGATGGGCGTCTCGCGGACGTGCGGCCGGACGCAGCAGACGACGTACACGGGAGAAAGCAGCGGCCAGTCTGACGGCCCGAATTGGAGCAACAACCAGACCGGCGAGCACCACGGCACCAGCACCAACGGATGCGCGAACACGCTCTCCGCTTCGTTTGCCGGCGAGTCCACCAGCGCGACGTGGTTCGATGGGTGTTACGGCACGCAATCGTACGCGGAGCGGGATGACTGGAGCAGCGCGGGCTCGGACGGCTGGATCCTCCACCGCCAGCTCGGAAGCACCGACGCGTCGCAATGTGGGGACTTCTTCGACACGGACGGACCCGCCGGCGCTCAGCACGCTGACGAATCCACCACCTGCACGCAGCAGCAGCAAGCCGACACCATGAATCCCTCGAATGGCAACAGCACCGGCACCTCGGGCTATTCGTACACGTGCGACGAGGGACCCACGGTGCAGGCTCTTGGGATCACGTTCGGCATCGCGTACCGAAGCGTCTTCACGCAGGAGTGCGACATCGGCACCTACCACTGCGACCAGGGCGGCGGCCCAGGGATTCCCTACGAGATCGCGTGGCCCGACTCGCCCGCGGGTCCCGTCGACCAGGAAGGCGTCCTCCCGTAAGCGCGTGGTCGCCAAGACCAGGCGTGGTCGCCAAGACCAGAGAGGAACGGATTGGCTCCAGCTTCTACGTAGGCCCAACGGCGTCGCGGCTCCCAACCAAGAGGCCCAGAGGCTTCGATCCGTCCCCAGACGCTCCCGTTGCTGTTCGGAGCAAGTCTTTTCCGCCTCGTCGCCGCAGCTCGCTCAACGGGCAGCGGACGCGGCCGAGGGGATCCTTCGTCTAAGCAGGCCATCCGAAGCGTTGTGCATCTTGACGCCCGCGGCGGTGGGGAAGAGTTCGGATCGAGTCTGTTAGTCGGAATCGACTCCTTCACGCAAACGCTCCAAGAAAACTCGCGATCGGAGGCGCAAGCTCAATTCTGCCCCATTCACCATTCATCGTTATCCGATTTGGCTGATTGGAGCCAGAACGTCACAACTTTCCTCCTTAACATTTCTGACTTCTGATTCTGTTAGCGTCTCGTTGGATCTGTTCCAACAGGATGCTTGAATGGGTGCTTTGCGAGTCTTGCCGATGGTCCTCCTGGGATGCCTCATTCTCGTCAGCAGTCCCGGAGGCCAAGCCTCGCTGCTCTTCAAGAGCGCGGAACCCATGCATGCGGACGCCTCGGACCAAGCCGTCAAGGCCGTCGCGTCGCTTGCGCGTCTGAGAGGCGACTTCGAGAGCTTGGAAGGGTTCGCGGCGAGCCTGAAAGTGGCGCAGCCCGGGCTGAATCCCTCCCAAGCCGCCGCGCTTGCGGCGAGCGGCCCGGTCGCGCCTAATCATCTTGGGCTCGTCAAGGAAGCCGACGCGATCCTAACCGACGCCAGCCTGAGCACGCGCGGTTTCGAACTCGCGCGGGCCGCAACGAGCGCCCAGGCCGACGCGCTGGGAATCGAGCTCGTCCCGACCGAGGTCCTGGCGCACGCGATGCCCAGCGCCGCGATCCTCAGCCTGGCCGATAGCGTGGGCGTTCCGCTCGCGACGGACCAGCAGGAGCAGGCTCGCGCCCTCGACGCGGAACCCAGCGCGCGGGCCATCGCGCGCGTGATCGACGCCTATGCCGCCATGAACGCAGCCAGCACGCATGCGTTCACCACGAACCCTGACCACCCTTTGTGGGGTGAAACCTTGAGCGCGCGCCTCGCGCTCCTCGACGCGATCCAGGGCTTGGAGCCCTTCGCGCTTCCCGCTCACGAGAAAGCGGCTCCCGTGGGCCCGACCTTCGGCGTCCCCGGCCTCCTCGCCGTGGACCTGGGCAACAACAACGTCTACCGCGACAACTACGCGCTGAGCATCGACCTGGGTGGGAACGACGAGTACGACAACAACGGGGGCGGGAACACGTTCGGCGACTGCGGCATGTTCACCACTTCTGCGGCAGCCATTGACGTGGGCGGCACGGACGTCTACGCTCCCGCTTGGAACCACGGCACCGATGCGAACCCCATCATCTATGCCGACTCATGCGGCAAGAACGGAGGGAGCGTCCGCGGCGTCGGCTTCCTCTTCCACGAGGGCGGCATGGGCAACCAGTACGCCGCCGGCCAGAGCGAGGGCATCAACGGCGGCGCCGAAGGCCCCGCCGCGCTCGGCTTCCTCCTCAGCGTGGGCGGAAGCGGCGACATGTTCAACGCGGGCTCCTACGGCGTCAACGGCGGCGCCGACGACGCGGGCGTGGGCGCGCTCGTCGAGGCCGGCCTCAGCAGCGCATCGTTCCACGCGAGCGGCTATGGCGCCAACGGCGGCGCGAACTCGGGCAACCTGGGCGGCTCGATGGGCATGCTCATCGACGCGACCAACGGCTACCACGCGGCCAGCGGGGACGGCTCGAACGGCGGCGCCGAAGGCCTCGGCACCGTCGGCTTCGCCTTCGGCGGCGGCCAGTGGGACGACGGCTGGGACGGGGCCAACGGTGGCGGGGCGCGCGGCGGCGCCGGCACCCTCGTGGGCGCGACGAGCGTGACCGCCGGCGGCGTGGGCGTCAACGGTGGCGCGGACGGCACCGGCTCGACCGGCAGCCTCTGGGGCGTCCAAAGCGCGAGCGCCTACGGGGACGAGGGCACCAACGGCGGCGGCTCGAACGGCGGCCACGGGACCCTCGTCTCTACCGGCTGCTCCTGCTCGGCGGGCGGCTACGGCGCGAACGGCGGTGGCTACAACTTCGGCTCGGGCTTCCTCTACGACGCGCTGGGCGGCACCTACTGGGCAGAGGGCAACGGCGCCAACGGAGGAGGCGACGCGAACGGCGTCGGCATGCTTCTCGTCTCCGGCCTCGGGGGCACCGCGTTCTTCGGTGGGAGCGAGGGCGTCAACGGCGGCGGCCACGAGGCCGGCCTCGGCCATCTCATCAACGCGGGCGCGGCCGACGCCACGTTCCAAGCCGGCAACGACGGCGTCAACGGAGGGGCAAGCGTCGGCGGCTACGGTGGCCTCATCAACGCGGCCGGCAACGACCACTACACCGCCGGCGACGACGGCACCAACGGCGGCGCCACAAGCGCCGGCACGGGGCACCTCGTCGACCTCGCGGGCAACGACGACTACACCGCCGGCGCGAACGGCGCCAACGGCGGAGCCACGCTCATCTCCAGCGCGGGACTCCTCCTCGACGCCCAAGGCCACGACACTTACAGCGACGGCCAAGGCGGCACGGGCACCGACAAGACAGTCCTGCAGAAGAATACCCTCGGCGCGGCGGGCGCCCAAATCGATGTCAGTCCCATCTAACGATAGCAACAATCCTCAGAGGCTGTGTTCCATGAAGATCCAACTCACGTGCATCCTGATAGCGACCCTCCTCACCCTGACGCTCGTCCCCACGAGCCTCGCAGCGACCGCGCCGCAAGGCACCGTCGTGGCCCAAGGGCACGCTACCGTTGAGCGAACCAACGGAGTGCCCGGCAAGACCACGGCGGAGACGATCGGGACGCTCAAGAATCTCCCTGGCAAAGATGTGCCTTGCGACTGGCAGGACGCCCAGCAGACGGATTGGGGTTGTCTCGTCGAGTACGTGACCACCGTCGAGATCGACGGCGTCGTGGACTGCGCCGACGTGACCACCAGCGTCACGGACGAGGTCTTCGGTTGCAACCCCGTCGTGATTCCCGTGACGCTTACGAGTCCCGCTCGAGACGTGCTCTACCAAGACATTCCGTCCACCGGCAAGACGACGAGCGAGATCGCTCAAGCCTGCAACGACTATCACGGCCTCGATCCGCGCTGTGCTCCGTACAACATCGTCGTCAACCTCCCGGGCTATGGCGCGAATACGGCGGCCTTCAACTTCGCAAACCCCATCCCGAGCTTGCTGAACGCCGTCAGCCTCGGGGATGCAACCACGAGCGCAAGCGAGGCTGCCACGGTCTTGACAAGTTCTGATCCGTTCGTCGTCGCCGCCGGCCCGATCACGCTCCCGTGAACACGAGAGGATGGTTCCATGAAGCTCCTTTCCACGCCAATCCTGGTTCTGACGATGCTCGGCGCCCTCGCGCTACCGTGTGTTACCGCAGACACTCAGACCCCATGCATTACGAGCCCAGGCACGGGCGATGCGGGATGCGCCGACTCGGCGCTCAACCACGTGGGCTCGCCAGCCTGCGACTACCAAGCGATGAAATGCACCGTCACGTGGTCTCTCACGCTCGCCGTGAGCGGCGACCCCGGCGTCTGCGGCCAAGCGTCCTGGGACGTGTCCAGCTCCTTCCTTGTGGATTGCGCTCCACAGTTGTTGCCTGGCGCTCAATCGCAGTCCGTCGACTATCCTGTCGCTGCACACGGCAACTGGGTCACGCAGGCAGGGACCGTGTGCGTCTACGAGGCCTTCGTGCAACAACGGTGCGCGCCTCTGTCGGACTCCGTGTTCCTGCCAGGCCCGTGTAATTCCTCGAACGCCAACACGAAGGTCTACGTCGCATCGAACACAGCGAACACCGGCACCACGCTCGTTGCCCTCAGCGCAAACTCTGTGAGCGTCAGTGAACAACTCGCAGTAGGTCTGCCGATCGCCTTCCCGACGATCGACGCAGCTGTTCCCACGCCATGTTAGCCCATGATTTCACAGGAATCCTCGACGACTATTGCTGTGATTTCACGAGAGGCTTCATATGACTCCAACCATGCTCGAGGACCCGCGAGGGCCGGCTTCCTGCATGTTGCCGTACATCTACGGGTCCGTGCCGTCTCGCACCCGGATGGATTCACCATCCAAACTCCTTTCCCTCCCACTCCCCGTTCTCGTCAGTTACTGAGTTGATCCCAATGCTGTCCAACCCCCGCTTGTCCCTTGCTGCCGTAAGTCTTGCCCTATTCCTGCTCGCGTTCGTGCCCCCCAGCGGAGCCTCAAGCGCCGGATCGTCGCACTTCACCTACGTTGCACAATCGGGCTTCGTTGAGGACACGAGCGTCATCTGCGGTCCGTACCCCGCCGACACGTCCGACTACGCCTACACCTGCGGCTTCGCCGTTGATCCAACGGGCAAGGACGGACCATCCGGAACAGCAATCATCACCATTCACGACATCGGCGCAGCGCACCTCACGTTCCGATGGCGAACAACCCAATCGGACACCCAGGCGCTCTGCACGTCTGGCACCGCTACCGACTCCATCTCCTTCCTCATCCCGCCCAACTGCCCGTACGTCTGGGTCTCGTTGGGCCCCACCGCGACGGTGGGTACGGGCACATTCGCCTGGTCTGGGTAATCCTGGCCTCTCGCGGCGAGGGGCTGATCCCTTGTGCCCATCGGCCATCTTCCGAGGATCCTAAACCACTCGACGCCGCTTGCCTTGTCGCGGGCGTGGCGCGTTCTTTCCGCCTCCCGGGAACCGCGCCGCCCCGCCTTCCCAGCCCTCCTTCCTTTCGCGCGTCGTCGCATTGTGGTCGACGAACGACAACCTCCGCACGCACCGCCTCGTTGAGCTCGCCGCCATCGGCGTCGCGCCCTCGTGTCCGCCCTCATCGCGAAGGAGCGCTTTACAGGCCATTCCCGATTTCGCGGCCCCGCACGAACATCCAGCGGTCGTCCGCAAGGTCATCGCGAGGCAGGCGCCGCCCTTCACATGGACTGCGTCTGACCCCACGAGGCGGAGCACACCTTGGAGGTGGCCGGTACGGAGGCCTGCGCCTCGATGTTCCGATGCCTCATTCGCCATAGCAAGCGCGTGCGTCGTGACGCGGCCACACGATGGCTCTAGGGTTGGACGTCGTTCGACTCTTTCCAAAGCGGGTCGAAGGACGTCTGCACATACCAATCGTGGGCTGCGGTTGAGCGCACGCCGAGCGTCGTCTCGTGCCAGGCTTTGATGCCGCTCATGCTTCGGCCAAAATTAGCACTTGAGACGTATACCGTGCCCGGCTCAATGAGGAGGATCTTGGAATGAACGCGGGGGTGCGTCCGAATCTCGATCCGGGGGAAGGTGCGCTTGATTTCTCGCGCTTGGTTGAGGAACTTCTCGTTGCAAACGAGGGAAATACCAAAGGGCCGACGGCCGAACTGCTCGCGCGCGTAATCCAGAGCGGGCAAAGAGTAGGTCACGATCCGGCAGACTCCGACTTGTCGATGAAGCTGGGAGAGCTTCATCGCCCAGGTGTGCGTGGGCCCGTACAGCTTCGCCTCGGTGGGTTTGAAGACCTTGCCGTGCCCGTCGTCGTTCCATCCCATGAAGAGTTTCGAGCGGTCTTGACGTAAGACTCGTATAAACTCGCGGGCAGAGCCTCTAGGACCTGCGCTCGCCGGCGAGGTCCTCGCGCTTCTGTGGTCCGGGGTCGTAGTATTGCCCGTGCGGCATCTTGGCGATGATCCGGTCGAGGCCCCATTGCGTCGCGTCCTTTGCTAGGTGGAGAGGGACGGGCTCGCGGCCGATGGCTTTCATGGTCTTCTTGTAGTTCGGGTTGAACGTGCCCATGAGCGCGTGGACGTGGGCGCCTTTGAGAAGGTCGAGCGCGCTGTTGATGGTGCCCATCGCGGCGCGCACGGGAGCTCGCACGTGCATCGAGCTGATGGGTCCGCGGATGGTCCCATCCTGGAGGAAGCGGATGCGCTTGAGTTGGGGCGCGTATTGCAAGATGTTGTGTGGCTGACCCAAGTTGGTGGTGCCGTCGGGTCCGAGGAGCTTGGCCCACTTCAGGCAGAACATGGGGCGGGTGGAGTAGTCCACGGTGTGCCAGGCGTGCCCTTCCGTCCGGTGGATCCCGTGACCACGCGAGCCCTTGGCGACCTTGACCATGCTCCATTGCATCGCCTCCAGCATGAGGTGGTCTTCGAGGCTCCTGACGTGGGGTCGCATGGCGACCTTAAGGCGTTCCGCCCAATTCCGCGGCAGTTGGTCGATGTCGCGGCGCGGGATCCACTTCGGCAGGGCCTCGAGCTTGTTGCCGCGCAGGACGTGGCCGGCGAGGACCACGTCGAGGTGGGGCTTCAGCGTGGGCCAGTCCTCGGGCTTGTCGCCCAGAACGTGGAGGTTGCAGAGGATCGCGGCGTTCTGGGCGAGCTGGATTTTGCTGCCCTCGAAGTAGAGGTCGGCCAGGGCGCCCTTCATGGCCTCCTTCATGGCTTCCAGGCCGGGCGTGGTCCGCGTACCCTTCTTGGGGCGCGTCCCGCGCTTGGCGGGGCCCGCCGGGGGCGCGGTCCGGCTCGCCTGAACGGTGGTCGGAGCCCTTGCCGCGGAGGCGGGGTGGGGCTTGCGTAGGATGATGGGCCACATCCAGTCCGGGACGGTGAAGACGATGTGGATCACGTCGAGCGACGCGCCGTCCGGGTGCAGCGTCTGGAGCCGTCGGACGTAGTCCTGGCGGTGGATGGCGTGCATGAAGGGGCCGCAGTAGGGGCAGAGGACTTCGCGGCAGAGGTAGAGGCTCTTCTTGCGCATCCCGTTGGGGTCCTGCTTGTTGTAGAAGACCTTCCAGAAGCTCCAGCACTTGCGGAGACGTTCAGCCAGGCCGGGTTCGAGGTACGCGTCACGGATGGTTTTGGCGCTCTTGTGGTAGGTGCCTGCGCGGTGTGCGCGGGCGTCGAGTTCGGCGTCGAGCTGGCCGTGGGTGAGGGTCTCCCAAGGGCCGAGAGCGTTCTTGTCAGGTCTTCTGTCTTTATTTTCAATTTTATTTGTCAAAGTGGCATCGGTCTCCAGGATTCGCTCCACCCAACATGCGAAGCCATCCCTACTACTACTCTAGTCGTTACGGAGTAGTAGTAGGTGGCTTGCATGGGGTGCATTTCTGAGTTGATAGACAGAAGGTTGTTGTTCAAGGATAGGGCGCAACCTTCGCTGTCGGGGGCCACTCAGGTCACGCTCCATGAGGCGCCGCAGAGGCAGCGGTGTTCCGTCGTGTGGCCGGGCCGAGGCGGGGCAGGGCCGGCGAGGACGCACACGTGCTCGCCGTTTGGCTGGAGGCACTTGGCGCGCCGTCCGCTCAAGACCGATGGATCG
The DNA here is from genome assembly GCA_034667685.1 of Thermoplasmata archaeon. Lineage (GTDB taxonomy): Archaea > Thermoplasmatota > SW-10-69-26 > JACQPN01 > JAJPHT01 > JAJPHT01. Next base: position 44,594 of record JAXDQU010000042.1, read on the forward strand.
GCACGAAGCTGTGCGCGCAGCGGGCAGGACGCAGCCAGGAAGGCGTCGAGGCGGGGCTCCTTTACCGCTGTCGCGGTTTGCTTCTGGGCGTGCTGGCGCGCGTTGGCGGCGCGCTCCTCGGCGCTCGCGTCGCGCTTCTTGGGCGCGTCGATCTTGATGGGCTCCCAGGGCATCGGCTCCACTCGCAGGATTGGGCAGGGTCCGCGCCGGCGTGAAGCCTGAGCGCGGAGCGGAAGGTCAGCTACTTGGCGCGGTAGACCTCGCGCAGCATGGGCTCGAGGACGTGATGCGGCAAGGAGACGTAGCGGCTCGTCGCGCGGTGCTCGCGCATGATGCGCGTCAGGGTCGCGTGGCTGGCGAGGTAGGCGCGTTGGAGGCGCCGGCCGCGTCGGACGATGAGCAGGTAGAGCGTGCGCGAGGCGAGCTCGGGCGCGAGCGCGTCGTGGTGATGCCGGTCGATCTTCCATCGACCTGCCTGGCGTCCCCTCGGGACGTTGCTGCGCCGGATCGTCCGGCAGCAGCCCTTCACTTCGTAGAGCAGACCGTCGGCCGCGATGTCGTATCCCACAGGCGCGGGGCCGGTGTGAGCCTCGACGTGGACGCCGCCCACGACGCGGACCTCCGCGTGGATCCGGGAGAGGAATCGGCGAGCCCATTCCTGGAGCCAGTCGCCCACGCGCCGGTTCTCGCGCGCGATCTCCGCCACGCTGCGCGCGCCCGTCGCCACGTCAAGCCACCGCCGAGACGGCGATTGGGAGCACACGGGTGCTCGCGTTCTGGCGCGCGTGCTTCTCCACGACGTGGAGGTCGGCCAGGGTGCGCGCGAAGAGCTCGGTGGTGAGCGCGAAGGCGCACGCGTGGCCGCAGGTCCGGCAGGTCCACATCCACGCGGTCATGCGCGGCGCGCTCCCTCATCGGGGCGGGCGGCGCGTTCCTCCTGAGCGGCTTGGGCGAGCTCGCGCCCGGCCTGGACGGTCGCGAAGAAGTTGAACAAGGCGGGGAGGGTGGCGCGCAGTGTCGCGCCGCGGCGGGCGTCGGGCCCGCGCAGCGTGTCGAGGATGCTGAGGAAGACGTCGAGCCGGGCGGCCATGTGGACGAGGTCACACTCGGCCTGGGCGAGGAGATCCTCGCCGACCTCCTGGACCAAGCGCGTGTCGTCGTGGAGGGCCTCGATGATGCTCTCGGCCAAGTCGTCGGTGCGCGTCTCCAGGTCGCGCAGGTGCTCCTCGACGAGTCGCGGAAGCGCGGCGTTCAGGCGCTCACCGCCCCTTCGGGCGCGATCAGCAGAGGTGCGTCGGGCACGAGGCCCAGGTTGGCGTGGGGGGAGCGGCGGCGGTAGGCTTCGGGGCCGGGACAGCCGGGGTTGACGCGCTCCACGCGCGGGTCGGCTCGCAGCCGGTCGCGCGTCGCGGCCTTGTCGAGGACCGGGTAGGCGCGCTTGCCGCGCAGGTTGCAGAAGAGGTGCAAGGTAAAGGTCGCGTCGCGCATCTGGGCGAGGCGCTTCTCGTATTCCTCATTCGTGGGCGCTTGGGGAGAGCGGCTCAGGCGAGCTTGCGTCATATGCCGAGCGGCCTGTTGCCTCCTCCCGTTAAGGGCGACGCTTCGCCCGGCCTCGGGGCGGCTCGCGCGATGTGGAGGTGCTGCGCACCCGCTCGACCGGAAGCCCCGCGTGGGGTGCCGCGTTTCGCCGCGTTGTCCGTCCGAAGCGGACGGACAGTTACCCGGTCGGGCCGCCGACAGCGGCGTTACCCGGTCGCGCCGCCAGCTGGTGTGGACGTGGAGCGGGGGTCGATCTCTAGGGCGATGGCGTAGAGGGCCTCGAACATGGCGGTCTGCGTCTCGACGAGGCCGCGCGCGTTCGAGTAGATCGCCCGATCGCCGGGCGCGTCGGGGGCGTCGTCCTCGTCGAACTCGGCCCAGTAGAGCACCTCGCGTCCATCCACGATCAGGCAGGCGAGCCGCTGCTGCGTCTCCAGGTGGCGGATGCTGGCGCTCGCTTGCTGCATCAGGATGCGAGATCGTTCAGTGGTCCCGGGGTGGCGCAGCGTGACGACCGCGCGGAGGCCCACGCCGCTTTCGCAGCGACTCTGAATCAGGTCGAAGAGGCCGTTGTCGCCCGCTCCTGCGAGGCGCGCGGCGTCGCTGAGGACGCGCGGGCGCGTCACGACCATGAGGATGCTCTCTTGGGCGGCTCGGATGAGGCGCGCGGCCGTCAGCGCGGCTTCGCGGCGGCCGTGGAAGATGTGCTGGACGGGACGGCGCGGCGTGCCGAGATTGGCGAGAGCCTTCGCGGCGCGCTCGCGGGCGGCGAGGAGGGCCGCGCGGCGTTCGTCGAGGCGCTTGAGCTCCATGTCGAAGATGTGCGTGATTGGCGCGGCCTCGTACTGGGGCGGCTTGTCGAGGCTCACGTACGCGAGGCCTTCGCGGACCAGGCCGTCGAGGGCGCGTTTGACGACGGTGCGCTCGATCCCCGTGTGTTTCTCGATGTCGGCGAGGCGTTTGGAGCCGTCGCTGGCGAGGATCAGGTAGACCGCGATCTGTTTCTCATCCAAGCCAAGCAGCTTCAGAGCCACGGCGGGCATCGCACAACCTCAAAGCGATTCGTGTGGATTTGCCCCCTCTTATTCTCTCGGGCTATGTGGCGGTGCGCGGGGAGCATCAAGTGACGCATCGAGAGAGCGGGCCGAAACTGATGGGTTACAATTGCTTTGTTTGCGGTCGCGTTCGGCCAGCCCCGCGCAGAGGGCGACACCTCCGAGGCTGGCGCTTGCCCACGCCATGAGGTTATCGGACTGGTCTTGACTGTGTGTGAGCCATGCGTGCGCGAGGAACGGCGTGAGGGCGAAGCAGACAGCGGCGGCGAGCGCGAGGTCGCGCACGGCTCTTTCTGGGCTCACCACCAGCCGAATCTGGGGGAGTGGTGGCCGCCATGCTTTGATCCGCGCGTCGAGGATCCGCGCGTGATCGAGAAGGCGGCTCATGCGGGCCTCCAGCCTTTGCCGCAGCTGGCGCACCAGGCTTGTTCGTGGTGCATGTCGAAGAAGACGACGCGCTCGCCGCAGAATGAGCACGCCTGACGAGGGCGCATCATGACTTCGACCTTCAGCGCCGTGGCTGGCACGCGGCCCATCTGGCTCTTGTGGCAGTCGCCGCAGCGCCAGCGGGGTGGCGTCGAGCCGCGCTCGCGCGTTTTCTTCGCCACGCGCGCGATGAGCACGCCGCAGCTTTCGCATTGGGCTTGGTGCTCGTCGTAGGCGGGCGCGCGTGCCTCGTGGTTCAGGCGCCGGGGCGTGATTCTTCCTCCTCGGGGTCGCCTGCCACGAGGGTTCGTAGCCAGGCGGGGGGTTTCCAGCCCCAGATGGTCGCGAAGAGCTGCGGACTGCTGCGCAGGCAGAGCAGCATGTCCTCGATCTCGCCGGCCGCCGATTCGGTCTCGGCGATGCCCATACTCACGGCGAAGCGTCGAATGTAACGCTTCAAGTCCGTCCTGGTGGGACGGGCTTTGAGCATGAGGGCAGCGCGAAAGCCAGGCATCTCGAAGAGGCGCAGGACGCTGTTCTCGTTGAGACGCGAGCCGTGGAACATCGCGGCCTTGGAGCGCTCGAGGTTCTCCTTCTTGATGGGTTCGTAGGCGGCGTAGCACGCGGGGCTGCACCATTCCAGGTTCGCCACGCCCAGGGGAATCGGGCGCTTCGCGGTGCCCAAGCCGAGCCAGTAGAGGAAGAGGCCGCGTTGTTTTCCCTGCTGGCCGTCCTTGAGCTCGACGGGGCTCCAGGCGATTGCTTCGAGGACGCCCTGGCTCGTGGTGTGCTCGCGCAGGCTGGGGCTGGCGTAGTGGACGTCGATGCCCGTTCCGCGAAGCGTCTCTTCGAGGTTGGCGAGCATGTCCATCGCGTTCTTGGAGCCCTCGCCCACGAGGTGGAGCTGCTCGTCGAGCATCACCACGCCCCCGGCCTCTTGGCCTTTGAGTTTCTCGGGGACTTGGTGGATGTCGATGCCCAGGAAGCGCCGCAGGCCCTCCGTGCCCTCGTTGCGAATCGCGTCGCGGAAGGCGGGGTTGTGGCGCTCAGCGAAGCCCATCATGCAGGAGCTCTTGGAGAAGCCGGTGGGGCCGGTCCATTCGAGGACGATGTTGCCGCCGTACTTGCGTCTCTCGTCGACTTGCGCGTGGAGCAGGGGCGTGATGTCGGTGTCGAGGGCGAGGCGGAGGCGGATCGCGTCGTCGAGGAGGGGCTTGTCGCTGTAGATGCTGCACCGCTCGCGCAGGAAATACTCGAAGAGCGGTGGTGCTTGGTAGTCGCCGCGGTAGATGGCGTCGAGGATCTCGTCGCTGTTTTTGCGCAGGCCCTCGTGGATGCCGCGGTACTCGTCCTCCGTCTCCGCCTTTTGCAGGCGGCTGACGCGGTAGCTGACATCGGCGCGCTCGGGACGCCACCCCGGGATGAGGCTGGGGCAGTGCGGCGCGTGGGTCTCTAGGGGCACGAAGAGGGGCCGGCCGCATTCGGGACACGCCGTGGGCGTGGGCGCGCTCGCGGTCTCGCTCATGCGCTCACCTTGCCCGTCGCGATCGTCTCTTCGGTCGTGAGGTAGGTCTCGGTGCGGCAGTGCTTGTTACGGCAGATGGCGCGCGTGCCGCCTGGGCTGATGTCGCGCGCTCGGGCGGGTAGGCCGCAGGCAGGACAGCTCGGCGTCTGGACCTGGCGCCGCTCTGCATCCTTTTGGAGCCAATCGGCGGCGGCGCGCCCCGTCTCGGTGAGAAGGAGCAGGCCTGGCGTAGGCTCGGCAAGATGGTCGCCTCGGAGGAGCTCCTCGGCGGCGCGTTCTTCCTCGGCGTGACGGCAGGCGAGGTTCCAGGGCACGCGCGGCTCGCCGTGAGGCTCCTCGTTCTCTGCGACGCGCTGCAGGACGAGGCGGTGCTTGGGGCCGAGGCTGGCCACCCAGGCAGGCAACGTCATGGTCCTGCCCCCTGACGCGTGGCCGGCGCGGGCGCGCTTGGAGCCCAACTGTTCTTCTTGCTGTGCTTGCCCTGCTCGGGCAAGGGCATGATGCCCTTCTGGATCATCCAGCGCGAGTAGAGGGGCTTGTAGTAGCCCACGTAGGTGAGCGCGTTCATGCTGCCCCGAGCGAGCTTCGCGCGCACCACGAGGCCGATCTTGTACCACTCGATCCAGAAGCCGACCTCGTCGGCCACGACGCCGTGGAAGGTGCTGGTGAAGGCCTTCCAGGCTCGCAGGGGCGCGTCGGGGTCGGGGTCGCGCATGGCGGCGTCGACGGCCTCGAAGCTGCGCAGGATCATCGTGTGAGGCGAGAGCTTCGTGTTCTCGGTCGTCTCGATGATTTCCTCGCCGGGACGGGGCTCACGCCGATCCATTGGTCTCGCCTCCGGCTTCTTGGTCGAGTTGGCGCAGGACGCGCTCCTTCATGCCCGGCGGCATGGGCATGTTGAGGTCCGTCTCGTGGTCCCAGCTCGTGATCTGGCGCTCGTGGGCGAACTTCTTGCGCGCGACCTCCGGGTTCATGGCGCTGCCGGGCAGGACGATGCCGATCTTGCGGACGGTGTCCTCCTCGACTTCGCGCAGGCGGAAGGTATCCACGACGGGCTGCGCGTCGTAGGCGCCCGATCCCGGCGCGATACGGCGTCGGAAGCGGGGGCCGTCGGGTTCGCGCTCGATGCGCTTCACCCGCAGAACGACTTGGCCCAAGGCGTACGCGCGCGGGGCTTGCGGGAGCGGCACGTCGAGCGTGTCCATCCGCAAGAGGGGGAAGAGGCGGCCGTACGCCTTGTAGTAGAGCCGGACGTGCGTGGCCGCCCTCGCGGCTGGGAGCTCCGCCTCGCGCGTCTCGATCCGGGGACGCGGGTACGTGAGGCGCCAGAAGCGCTGCCACTCGATGCGGATCCGACGCGTGGTGCGGCGCGCAGAGGGCGGGGGCCCGGTTGCGACCTCTCTGCTCAAGGCGGGCGCGTCGGCCGTGACGTGGTCCACGAAGGCGCGCTTGTAGTAGAGGCGGCCGAGGCGTTCGGGCCGGCTGCCGGGATGATCCTCCGGGTCGAGGCGGAGCAGGTCCGGGAAGACGCTGCGGTAGTAGAGCCTGCGCAAGAGCCAGAGGGCGAAACCTGCGCCGATGCCTAGGACGAACGCGCCGGCGAGGATGAGCGTGCGGTCCTGCGGCTTGAGCACGAGGTTCCACCACGCCAAGAAGAAGTTCAGGCGCCGCGTCCACGTCGCGACCAGCGCGCTGCCATTCTGCGTCCACCAGAGGACCGCGTAGGCGACCAGGAGGGCGACAACGAGAAGACCCGCCTTCGCGGCGGGCTTCGCGTCGTCGCGCTCCAGTTCGATTCGCGTTGGCAGGCCGCGCCTGGCGCGACGCGCGCTCGACAAGACCAGGCGCGCGAGCACGAAGATGGCAAGCCCGCCGAGAATCGTCCAGCCCCAGGGCCAGGTCGAAGCGTGCGAGGCCGCGATTGGCGCGGTCGCGTTGGCGGCGTGGTGGGCGGCGGCGATGCGCTGCGCGGCCAGGGCCGCCCGCTGCTGCGTGACGTTGATGAGGGTCGCGTTGGGCATCGGGATCAGGTGCTCCTGGGCGCGCCCGCCTCGGGGCTCGCATCTTCCGCTGCTGCGGGGACGCTGAGCGTCTCGGTCTGCTCGTTCTCGCCCCGCGTCACCTCCTGACGGAGGTAGCTGCGGTCTTCGACGGCGTTGAGCGCGTCGAAGAACGCGACGGCGTTGTCGATGGCGCGAGCGTAGTAACGCTTCACGGCCTCGACGAACTCTTGCGCGCTGCCGACGGCGGCCGTCGTGGTCTTGGCCCATTCGCGTCGCTCGCGCGCGTCGTGCGCGTCGGGGATTGCGTACGAGAAGTCGCGCGCGTGCCAGACGCCAAGGGCGCGGACGTGGAGCTCGGGCCCGTCGTAAGCCGTGGGGACGTCCACCGGGTTGGCCCAGAGGGCTTCGACGCGTTGGAAGAGGCCAGGCTTGTACGTGATCCAGACGGCTTCGAGGTGCCGCGTGTGGCCCTTGTACTTGCCCAGCCGAACGGGGGGTTGGCTGGGGCTGCCGGTGGTCCAGACGGTTCGGATGCCGCGGGCCCGGTTGGTGCGGCAGGCGTGGATGACGTTCTTTCGCAAGCGCTCGAGGGCGTCGCGTTGGAGCCGCTTCTTCGCGTCCGCATGGCGGATGCTCAAGAAGATGAGCAGCAGGACGAAGCCGATCACGAGCAGCGCGATCCAGATCCAGTGGTCGCTCATCCAGGCCGTGGCCTTGTCGATGCCGCCGGTGATTCCGCTCGTGAGGCTGGGCTGGGAGGGGGGATCGTTTGCCATGAGGAAGACCTCGGGTTGTTAGCTTACGCTACGGACGAGGATGATCCAACCAAGGATCATCGCCACGAGGGCGAAGAACGCCCAGACGATCCACGCCCACATTTGTGCGGGCGTGATGAACCAATCCTGATACTGGATGCCTCCGCCCGGCGCGCGAGCGCCCGGGCAGAGCGGGCCCGCGTGGCAGTCGTTGAACCGCGGGTCCTGCGCCGCGTCGGCCGTGGTCACGTTGATGGCGTAGTAGTAGTCGTGACGCGCACCGGTCGCGTCGTCGCGGATCGTGACGTGGACGAGGTTGCGACCCACGCGGGGGAAGGCGTGTCCGAAGGCGGCGTAGCTCGCGCTGGCGGCGTCGATGGTGCCCTCGGGCGAGTACGAGATGGTGATGTTCGTCACGCGGTCCTCGGCGTCGATGACGATGAATCGGGTCCCGCCGGCCTGGACGTCGCTCGCGTCGAAGGCGATCTGCGCGTTGGGGACGAGGCTCGTGGTCCCGTTCTCCACGACGGTGACGCCGCCTCCGCTGCTCAAGACGAGCCAGAGGCCCTCTTGAGCGCAGGCGTCGATGGTGCCGTTCGTGGCGCCCCAGCAGATGTCGTACTCCATCACTTGGTCCACCGGCGGGCTGATGGTGACCGTCTCGCCCACGGGGGCCCAGTGATCGAGGTACGCCTCGCCTCGGGAGAACTCGGGGTAGTTTTCCACCGTGAAGAAGCCGCCCGAGACGCCCGCGCTCGCGGGGTCGAACGTGAACACGAAGGAGGCTTCGACCAGTTCGTACGAGAGGACGTCGTACACGCTCAACGCGCGCGCCGTGGGCGCACAGGGGCACGAGAGGACGAGGAGCGAGAGGACCAAGGCGCGCGGGAGCGTCATTCGGCGTTGCCTCCCTTCGTGTTGTTCTGTCGCAGGTAGCGGCCGCGGACGGCCTGGTAGTGCTTCTTCATCCAGGCGTCCCAGAAGGGCACGCTGATGCCGGTGACGATGTTCTCGAAGGCGTTGAAATACGCCCGCGCTTTGGGGCTGAGGCTCACGACGTAGAGCCAGAGCCAGTTGAGGACCAGCAGGATCGTCTCGCGCACCAGCCAGACAGCGGTGAAGGTAACGGCCAGGACGAGGGCGAACTTCACCAGGGGCGCGATGAAGGTCAGGACCCACGCGACGAGGTCGAGGAGCGTGGCGAGGAGGCTGGCGAGGACGTCGATGCTCTTCTCGATGGTCTGGATGGTCTCGACGACGAAGTTGATCAAGCCGTCCCATCCGCCCGAGGCGTATTCGGCCAGCAGAGCACAGGCGACGCCGGCGGCGAGCTTGCCCAGTTCGCTGGGCGCGATGAACGTGCCCACGCACGCGGCCGTGGCGGCAGCGTGCGAGATCCCGTTGCCTAGGTCGCGCAGGGCTTCGGGAAGGGCGACCTTGAGCGGTTCGCCTTGCGCTCCCTTTGCTTCAAGAAGGTCGCCCACCACAGCGGTGGCGACGCCGACTGCGGCGATGCCCGCGCCCGTGATGGCGATGGGGATGCCCAATGGACTTCCGATGATCGTGCTGGTGAGGCCCAGGCCAAAGAAGCCGAGGCCGGCTCCGAAGAGGACCATCGCCTCGCCGATGTTCTTGATGACGCGGCCCGTGGTGAAGGTCACGCTGTCGATGCTGTGGCTCGTGCCCGTGGAGCCGAGGCAGGCACAGTGGAGCTCCGTGACGTAGGCCCAGAGGCCCGCGTGGTCCACGTGGATATCGTTCGCGCCGCCCCCGCTCGACGTGAGAATGGTGATGTGCGAGACGCCATTGGGCAGCGTGTCCTGCGTGGTGGGGTAGAGGGCGTAGCAGAGGTGCGCGTCGCCGCAGGGCGCCGAGGCGCCCGCCCAGTTGAGCCACAGGTCCACCTTGTAGTAGTGCGCCTGAAACGGATTGGCGGGGCTCGATGTCGTCACGCTCACCGGATGGGGGCCGATGCTGCTCCAGGTCAGGTCGTTGCCCAGGGGAATGTCCACGCTGAGCAGCCCCGTGACTTTGTGCGCCGTCACGGCGGTGCTGGACGCGGCCGTGTCGCCCACGGCCCGGTCGTCCCAGCTCGCGTAGGGCGTGACCTCGACGCGGATGTCCACCGGATCGCTCAGATTGAGGGGGATCTCGACGTGCGCCTCGTCCGCGTCCTGCGTGTGCGTGTACGCGCCGGCGCCCGCTTCGGCGACGTTATCGTGGGCCTCGGCGCGCACGTAAGGATCGGTGACGAAATTGTTGGTCAGGGCGTTCGAGGCGTAGGCGATGTCGATGGCGCCCCCGGCGGAGAGGCCGATGTAGAAGAGGGCGCTCCAGGCGGCCTCCATGCCCATCGTCGTGTTCGTCGTCTGATAGTTGAACACGCTCTCGCCCATCGTGTCCGGGAGGAAACGGAACGCGGTGAGTCCATCCATGCCGATGTCCTGGCCTTGCGCGATCCAGACGCGCGCCATGTTCGTGGCGCTGCCCGAGGCGAGCGTGACCCACTCGTTGACGAAGTAGCGCTGCCCGCTGTGGAGCATCATTCCCAAGTGATAGTAGAGGCGGCCGTGGTCCACGAGCCCGTCGGAGGCCGGGTTCACGGTCACGCCGCTCACGCTGCCCACGCACGACGCGTCGCCGGTGGGACAGTAGCGGGCCGCCGCGACGACGTGGCCCGCCTCGTCCAGGATGTTGAGGTACGCGTGCCGGTACGTGGTGGGGTCCCACGCGATTGGGCTTCTCCAGTGGAGCTCGCTTGCGCCGTTCATGATGAGCTTGGGCTGGAGCAGGACGCTATAGTTGAGCATGTGGATCGAGGGCTCGGAGGCGCGGAAGACGCCTTGGTCCGTCGAGAAGTAGGGCTCGTCGAGCGTGCCCGCGGTGACGCTGACGTTGCCGCTGGCGTCGAGGATGGCCTCGTTCTCGAGGAGCGCGGCCATCTTGACGCCGGGTGGGACCTCGCGGCCGTCCGTCCACGTCTTGGGCCAGGTGAACGGGCTCAGGTTGGTGCGGACGCTGGGATCGGTGACGTTGAGCCCGCCAGGGTGGCCGTTCCAGGTCACGGGGATGTCCGTGACCTTGACGTCGTGGAGCAGGCAGTTGACGCCGCTGTAGCTTGAGTCGCCCGGGTCGGGCTCGTAGCCGTACTGCTGGCAGTTGCTCGCCGCGATGGCGGCCGGCAGGCCAAGACTCCCCAAGACGAGGGCGGTACTGAAGAAGAAGGCGAGGAGTTTCACGCGGCCTCGCCCTCCTTCGCGTCGCCGCGCGCTGGGTAGGCGCGCGGGCGGAGGTAGATCACGACGCGTTCGGCGCCGAGGGTCTGTTGGAGCCAGGCGGACTCGTCAGGGTTGTCTTTCATCCAGCCCAGAATGTGGCCCACGTGGGTGGCCTCGTCCCGTTCGAGCTTGACGCGCGGCTTCTTGACGCCCAGGAGGTCGGCGGCGCGGTCCACGTCGAGGCGCAGCTCGTCCCCTTGTCGGATCAGGCCGCGTTGCACCGCGGTGTTGTACATCGCGGCGCGAAGGATGGGGCCCGTGATGTCGAGGTTTCCTGGGCGGGGCATGTGGTTCACGCCCGCGGGGTCTGGACTGCGCGGGTGGCCCTGCGCTTCTCGACGATGGCGAAGGCCACCGCGAGGGCACCGCCGGCGAGGAAGGTGCCTGCGCTGAAGCCGCTCGCGCTGGCCACCTGCTCGATCCCGGGGCCGCTGAGGACGAGGCTGAAGTAGAGCATGCACGCGGCCATGCTGAAGTAGAGCGCCGCGATCATGCCCAACGCGCGCGCGGCCCGCGGCGTGGACGCCGGGGCGGCGCGCGCAGGAGGGCCGGCGGCCTCGGGCTTGCTCGTGGGGTTGAGGACGTGGCGCCAGAGGAGGGCCGCGTCGAGGCGCATGCGGCGCAGCGTGAAGAAGGCGCCCGCGAAGAAGGCCATCAGGAGCGCGAGGAGGAGGGCCACGCCATTGAGGGTGGCCGCGTGGAAGTGGTCGAGCAGCGCGCGCAGGAATGCGAAGAGGGGCTCGATCATGGCGAGCCAAAGCTCCTGCATCCTGAGGATGATACTCATTTCGGTTTGAGAGGAGGGACGCGCTGGTCGAGCCGCTCGACTCGTTCTACTTGCACAACTCGATGCCGATGGCGCAGAGGGCGGCGCAGACGAGCGCGAGCAGGATGATGAGGTCGAATCCGAGGCTCGCGTTCGAGATGACCCCGCTGGCCAGGGCGTCTGCTGCGGGGACTCTGGGGCCCCCGCTCGTCGCGCCACCGATGGGCGGGTCGCCGTAGCAGTCCCAGCCGTTCGTGTCGTTTTTCCAGGCCACGTCGCAGGAGACCTCGACGAGCTGATCGTAGCTGATGACCCGGAAGTGCCACGTTTCGCCTTCTTGCACAGGGACGTCGGTGAGCGGGATCGTGTAGTTGCGCGTCGTCGCGTCGCAGAGGCGCGCGTCGGTGCTGCAGTTGTAGTAGTCGGGTACGAAGTCCCAGGTCGACCAGTCGTTCCACGTGAACCCGGTGGCGTTCCGGCTGCCGGTAATTTCCCAGCAGCACCATTCGTTGCTTGGCGTCTCAACGGTCCAGTTGATCCGGATCACGTCGCCGTCGCGGTAGGCGAGGACGTAGGTGACGTTGGGCGCGCGTCCGTAACCGTGAGCGTAAGGCCCCTCACAGCTGGGTTGCGGGATGGTGGCGGGGCTGCTTTCGCCTCCGTCGGTGCCCACGGCTTTGAGGCTGAACGTGTCGGTTCCGCAGTTCGTGTAGAACGCGCTCAGGGGCGTGGCGGGTTGGTATCCGGAGCCCTTGTCGAGATAGTACGTCAGGCCGTCTTCTTGGCTCCATGTGAGGGCGACGTCTCGGGCGGCTGGGCTCACGTCGAAGATCGCGAAGTTCTGCGGAGCCTCAGGGATGGTGGGCGGGTGCGTGGCGGCGATGAGCACCGCGATGGTGTCGGATTCGTCGGTTCCGTCCCACCACTCGAAGTAGGCGGTGTCGATGCAGCTCTCCGTTGCTCGGTAATAGTAAGTGCGGTCGGTTTCGTTGTCGGGGACCGTCTCGACGGCGTGGTCTCCTGGCGGAGTCCAGTAGGCGTTGTGGTTGGGGTACGTGAAGCCCGGGTTGTCGAGGCTGGTCCACGTCAGGTTGTCGGTGCTGCGCTCGATGTGGAAGCTGGGAACGACGGTGCAAGTAGGATCCGCGTCGGTGAAGTTGAGGACGAGGTGGACGACGTTGCCGCTGGCGAGATAGCCAGTAATCGTTGGCGCGGGGGGCAGGCTGCAACACGTCGCCGTGGAGGTGGGCAGCAGGGTCGAGAGGACAAGGAGCCCGAGAATGATCACGAGAGTCTTGGGGTTCATCCGGTCACCTTGGCGAGGACGATGGCGAGGAAGATCATGGTCAGGACGAGGCCGATGCCCCAGGCGAGGGCGTCGAAGGCGTGGGCGGCGATGAAGCCGGCCCCGGTGCCGGGCCCGGTGAATGCGCCGGGGCTGGCGCCGCTGGGATTCCCATGCGGCGCGGGCCCGCCTGTGGAGCCGCCCGAGTCGCCGCCGGCGAGTGTCTCTTGGTCGCCCCAGTACGTCGTCTGGGAGGAGTCGCAGGCTGCATTCGATCCCTCGTTTTGGACGACGTGGACCACGCAGCTGAGGCCTGCGTCGTCCTGGTAGGCGCTATAGCCTTCACTGCCCACGTGCTGGTCGGCCATGACCCAGAGATAGTAGTCCCCGCCAGTCGGCAGGTCGGTGTCCTGGAACGTGTACGTGCGCAAGGTGGGGTGCTGGAGCAGGGAGTCGACGCCGGCGTACTTGTCGAGCGTCCACGTCCAGTTGACCGGATCGTCGCGTGGGACCGTCTGAGCGACGATTTCCCACGAGACGAAGGTGTTGTTCGCGTACTGCGCAGCGGGCGCGGGCGTGGGAAGGCTCGCCGTGTAGGTCCACGACACGGTCGTGAGCGTCCCGTCGTCGTGTACAGACACGGGATAATCGTGGAGCAGTTCGGTGTGGTAGGCGCGCGGCCAGCACGTCTGGTTCACCTTTGCGATCGGGCTGCGGTTGTCGTTGATGGCGTAGACGCCGAATTCAACGTGGCCCGGGCAGGGCGTGTAGGCTTGCCAGTAGGTGGGGAGAAGGTAGTCGCCCTCGCCGCTTCTGCCTTGGTCGCCCCCGTAGGCCGGGTTGGGCCCGTCGCTGTAGATCGCCGTGCCGTTCTCGTCGAAGGCCGTCGCGTAGACTTCCCACCGGTAGGCGCCTTCGGGGTCCACGGGTAGGCCCGTGACGGGGTCGGGCGCGGCGCCAAGCGTGCCGTTCCAGCGGATGTGCGTCATGAACGGGCTGCTCGTCACGATGCGAAGGTCGGTGGGCGCGGATGGGGAGGGGACGACGCGAACGTCGGGGCTCACGTTACTCTCGCCGCCGGCGTTGGTGGCGACGGCGCGGTAGTTCCCGCTGGGCGCTCCCACGAGGCTCGTGCTCGTTGTCCCGCTGAGCAGGAGGCCGTAGCCGCTCGCGCTCATCGGCGTGGTCGCCTCATGCGAGGAGGCGTCCGCATAGAGGTCATAGGCCGTGGCGTCGTTCACGAGCTGGGCGTAGGCGAGTTGCGCGACGATGGGGATGCCGCTGAAGCTGCACGTGCCGTAGCTCCACTCGGCGACCTCGTCGTCCGCGATTGTTTCGGGCGTGTGGAGGTAGGCGCCGTTGCAGCCGACCGCTTGGGCGACCGTGTCGCTCTTGTAATAGTTGGGATAGCTTGGGCTCCCCGTGGCGTAGGCGCCCATCAGGAGGCCGAGGTTCACGCCGGCGTGCTGGGGCGTGAACTCGAGCTTGACGATGTCCGCGATGCCATAGCCGACGTTCTTCGCCACGCTCGCCACGCTAGTAATCTTGCACGCGGCGGCGGATTCGGGTGCGGTGCCGTTTGCGAATGATGCGTGGCCCGCCTCGTCGCCCGTGAGCGTGCAGATCTCGCCGCCCGTCGTCGTGTCGTAGAGGCGAATGCTGGGCAGGGTGCCGCCCACGTCGTTCCACCCCACAGTCATGACGATGCGCGCGCCCACGGGGAGGTCGTGGGTCTGCGTGATGTTCACGTAGTGCTGCGCGTTCTGGGGCGGGCAACAGGTGCCTCGCCCACTGAGCTCGTCGAGCTGGTTGAAATCGTCCGCGGCGCCCATGCACGTCGCGCCGTCGCATCGAGAGGAGTGCGGGTCGGCGCTCCAGGAGAGCGTGGCGATGCCATCTGAGTTCCAGGAGACGCTCAGGTCGGCGGCGCGTTGGGGGCCTGCGGCGGCTGCGGTTCCACAGCAGAGCAAGGCGAGCACGAGGACGGGCGCGGGTCGATTTCGCATGAGGATCTACTCCAGGATGTGCCGGACCAGGGCGCCGGCGATGACGAGGAAGAGGATGATGCCGAACCAGACGCTGAGGATTCCGAAGGCGGTGCTATCGTTCGCCTGGAGCTGGGGGCCGATGGCGAGGGGCCCGCTCGTGGGCGGGGTAGGCGGGATGCCGCTGGTCGTGCCGATGGTGGTTGCCTCGTGGCTTGTGCGCCAGGCGTCGCGCGCCGTGACGCCGATCCCGTAGTCGCTCTCTGCGGCGAGGCCCGTGATGCTCACGGCAGTGGTGTTCGTCGTGTAGAGGGGCGTGCCATCGAGCGTGACAGCGTAGCTTGTCGCGCCCGTCACGGCGTCCCAGGTGACGGTCAGGCTCGACGGGCTCGAGGCGATGGCTTGGAGGTCTTGCACGGTGGGCAGGGTGCTCGTCGTGCCGTTGGCGGCGCTCGCGTGGAAGACGACGGCGCTGGTGCTCGTGTTGGAGTCCTCCAGGTTCGTGAAGCGCGTCACGAAGCCTGCCATCGAGGGGTCCGTCGGGGCGGTGACGCGCTGGTAGTAGCACGCCTGCTGGCTGCCCACGCGGAAGGTGGGCGCATGGGGCGAGTAGGGATCGGCGCGCAGGTCGAGGTGGACGATGGCGCTCCAGCCGCCGTTCCCGTTATCCTCGGCGGCGACCGTGTTCATGGGTACGGCGCCGTAGGATTGGAGGAGCGTTCCATCGCTGCGCACGGTGAAGATCGCGTCGAGGCCCGAGGGCGCCTCGCGGTAGAGCGTGACCGAGTCGCTGGCCAGGTTCGAGCCCAGCTTGAGCAGGTAGTCGTCCGCGCTGGAGCCGTAGTGGAGCGTGGCGCTCATGCCGTGCGGGCTCGCGCAGTACGCCGTGGGCGTCGTGACCTGGTCGGCGACCTCCTGCTCCGTCATGGCCGCGCCCACGGGCGCGGCGAGGAGAAGCAAGAGGATGGCGGTGCGGGCGAGCATGGGAGCTTACTCCATGAGTTTTCGGAGGATGATGCCGGCGAAGATGAGGCTGAAAACGATGGGCGCCCAGATGACGAGCATCTTGACGCCCGGGCCCAGATCGCCGTTGTCGATGACGATCTCGCGCGGGGCGATCGTGTCGCCGCTCGTGGGGGGCGCGGGCGCGTCGGTCGTGCCCGTCGTGTGTCTCTCTGGGCTTGAGCGCCACGAGTCGTGGGCCCTCACGCCGAAGGTGTACGTGGTGCCCGGGCCGAGGTCGGTGAGCGTGACGAAGGTGGCGTTGGTTGAGGCGATGGTTGAGCCATCGAGCGTTAGGGTGTAGGACGTCGCGCCTTCCACGGGGTCCCACGCGAAGCTGAGCGTCGTCGTGGTCGCGCCGGTGGCGCGCAGGTTGGCGGGCGCGTCGAGCGCGTCGCTGGTTCCGTTCGCGGCGGTCGTGTCGAAGGCGAGGAACGTGGGCCAGCAGAGAACGGTGCCCACGCAGCCGCTGTGTGTGCCAATGGTGCCAGCGCGGCCCCAGAAGCCCGTTATGTCGTTGTCGTTCGTGACGCCGTTCTGATCGGTCAGGAAGCAGAGGTCTTGGCCGGGGTCGGTGACGTAGTAGTCGCCGTCGCTTCCCGAAGGGTGTGTGAGGTCGAGGTGGAGGATGGCGAACCACGCTGTGGCGTTGACGTCCTCGATGGCAACGAGGTTGACGGGGCGCGTTCCGTCCCATTGAGTAATCGTGCCGTCGTGGTGGACGTCAGCCACTTGGGCGGTGGAGCCGAAGCCGAGCCACCGTCCGAGGGTGAACGCGTCGGTTGCGTTAACGCCGACCTTCAGCGTCCAGAGGGCGTGGCCGCCGCTGAGGTCGACCACCGCGTTGACGCCGGCCTCGCGCACGAGCCATTCCGTGGCGCAAGTTGAGGCGGGCTCTCCGACTTGGTCAGCGAGTTCCCTCTCCGTGAGCGCGCTGCTCGGTTGGGCGAACAGAACGAGGGCGATGGCCGCCCAGCATTGTTTGAGGCTGATTTTGGCCAGTGCGTGGCGCAGGGAAGTCGTCATAGTGATCGTGAAGAGGCGGGGGCCCCGCCCGCGGCGACGTGGGCGGGGCCAAGCGCGACGTGCGGGCATTCAGTGCTGCTGGTTGCCGAAGAGGCGGATCCCGATCGCGCTCAGCGCCAGGCCGAGCATGATGAACAGGATCACGAAGGGCACCCACGTCGCGAGCGTGTTGACGATGTTGTCCTTCATCGCCGTGACGTTCTCCGTCACGGAGGCGTCGTCGGCGCTCGCGGGACCCGCGAGAGCCGTCAGAAGCAGGGGGGCGCCGAGGCAGAGGGCCACGGCGAGCGTCGGGAAGAAATTCTTGGCGTTCATGGGTGTGTTACCCACGACGCTGCTCGACCGGGCGGGCAATAGGAGCCGTGCCGGCCAATCGCGGGCGTTCCGCTCTGAGGCCTGACGGTCCGCACTCGGCGCGGACGTTCGCGCCAGCCAAGAGCGCGCTCACGCACGCCCGCACGGATCGCAGAGCATTACGGCGAGGCGCCGCAGGAAAGCCTCACGGCGCGCTAAGGTTCCGCCGAGTCTCGCAGTGGAATGCCCGCTGCGATTTAGGGGCCGCGGTCGATCTTCGCGCGCGCCTTGCGGGCGATCACGAAGCAGACCACAATCGCAATCAGAAGGCCGGCGGCCTCGCTGGTGCGGCCCTCGGTGTCGCTCGCCCAGAACAAGACGAGCGTGAGCACGATGGCGACGAGCGCGAAGAACCCGGCGATGATACGCGGCCAGGGCCCGGCTTCCCAGGCCGCGCCACGCGAGACGCGCTCCTGCTTCTCCAAGAGAAGACGGCCGCGACGAGCATTGTATTCGGCGCTGAAGGGATTTAGACGACTCCGAAGGTAGTCCCTTCCGAGGCCCATGATCCTCGTGCAGGAGCGCGGCCAGACTTGAAAGCGTGCCTGTTCGGCACGTACATCGTGGCCTTGTGCCAGGGCGCGGCCCCCGGGCTGGGGGAGGGACGCGGCCGCGCCCATCCTGGGCTTGGACCTCGCGATTCCCGGTCGCCCCACAAGGGTTGCCGTCCCACCGGAGGCTGCACCTCCACGTTCCGGGTCCCTCCCGGGCACGGCCACGCCTGCCGCGCCGCACAGCGACACCTCATCCCGCCACGGCGGGGCAAAGCGCGTCCACGCACGAACGATTTCCTGCTCATCAGCAGGGGTCTAAGGGAAGGAGTCGCGGCCACAGACCGATCCGTTATCTCCGAAAGGGACCGTTCCGCGATGCACGCCCATGTCCGTCGATCCGCTCCTCCCCCAGCTTCGCCCAACAAAAGAAAGAAAGACAGCGCGATCACTCCTCGTCCGTCGGATACTCGGGTTCCGGGTCGGACCAGAGGTTCTCGCGCAGCCTGCGCTTCTCGCGGCCCTTCAGGCTGTAGTAGCCCACCTCCTCGAG
>JAXDQU010000043.1:0-5219 GCA_034667685.1 Thermoplasmata archaeon
CGGGAAACGCGGGGGAAGAAGGGCCCTCGCATGGTCTCCTTCTTCCCCAGCGTTTCCCGTCTTCCCCTCTTCCCTTCGTCTCTACGTCCGTCGCGCCACGCACATGACGCGGAAATCGCGCGGCCCCGGCGGGTCCATGCTCTTGCTCTCGCGCGCGCCGCGGGTGAACGCCAGCGCCTCGAAGCCGTTGCGTGATAGCAAAGCGCCGGTCTGGTAGGGCGTGCGCAGGCGCAGGCCATGGACCTCGCTGAAGTTGGCGACGAGGCGGCCGTCCTTGATGACGACGTGCTCCAGCTCGAACTCGAAGACGTCGTCCTTCAGCTCCAGGTTGGGGCGCGTCAGGCGCAGCACGCGCGAGCCGTCGGAAAGGTCGGCCTCGTCCCAGCGGCGCTCGGGGTCCCAGCCCAGGGGGCTCCAGAACTCGAAGACGAAGAGGCCGCCCGGGGGAAGGCGGCGTGATAGCATGGAGAGCGTCTTGCTGGCGTCCTCGTCGGTGTGCAGGTAGCACCACGCGCCGAACATGCTGATGCACGCGTCGAAGCGCCCCTCGGGGAGCTGGCGCGTCATGTCCATGCTGTGGAGCGCGACCTTGCCCTCGACGCCCTCGCCCTTGACCTTGGCGCGCGCGATGTCGAGCAGCGGCTCGGAGACGTCCACCGCGTCGACGTGGATGCCCGCCTTGGCGAGCAGGATCGCGTGCGTGCACGTGCCGGCACCCAGGTCCAGGACGCGCTCGGGCCTTCCGTTGGCGTAGGTCGCGAAGACCTCCTCCAGGTACGCGACGTCGGCCTCGTAGTCGACGCGCTCGGAGTAGATGGCGTCGTAGTAGCCGGCGGAATCCCCGTACGGGCGGCGCATCGGGGGCGGGAAGCCCCACGGCGCCTCAAGAATGTGATGCCACGGCGAGGTCCTCCGTGCCAAGCGCGGAGCGGACGACGACGCGCAGGGCGGAGTGCTGCGCGGCGTCCTTGGGGATCTGGAGGTCCAGGCTGCGCTCCGCGCCGGGCCCCAGCCCGACCTCGATGCTCTGGCCCCAGATCCGGAGGCCGGAGGCGGCGTCGAGCACGTCGAGGTTGAGGCTCTCCACGCCGGCCTCGGCGGGGGTCGCGATGACGAGGCGGAGCGCCGCGCCTTCGCGCGCTGCGCGTACCGCGAGACGCCCCGGGGGGCGGGGCACGACGGGAGCGGCCGGTGGAGGGGCTCGCTTCCGCTTCCGGGTCCAGCCCATGATCCAGCCCAGGAGCGTGAAGCGGCGAAAGACGAAGCCGAGCATGCCGACGATGGGGACGATCACGAGCGCGTCCCGCCAGCCGGCGCCCCCGATGATCATGGCCTTCCCTTGGTCGTACCACCCTTGCTCGACCTGGGCGTGGTGCAGCGCGAGGCTGAGCAGGTCGCCGCCGACCAACGGCCCCCAGAAGCACGCGGCGAAGACGCCCGCCGCTGCGCCCAGCGCGGTCCGGTGGCGCTTCAGGCCGAGCACGCCGATGAAGATGGCCGGGATGGTGAGGAGCCGCGTGTCCGGGAGCACGACGCCGCGCGACGCGACGAAGACGCTGAAGATTGCGCCCAGGCCGACCATGATGCCCACGTCAATCCAGCGGCGCTTGTTCTCGCGCCACGCGAGGACCTCGCAGCCCGCCGCGAGCGCGAGGAAGAGGAGCGCGGGCCCGGCCACGCCGATGCCCGGGAGGCCTGGGATAAGCCACGAGGGTTGCTGGAGCGCGGCGGTGCGCGCGAGGCCCGCGGCGTTGGAGCGCGAGGCGTTCGTGGCGAAGGCGTTGAAGCTGATCGTCACGTTGGTGGCGCCGGCCGCGCCGCCCACGGGGACGCCGGCGTTGTCCCAGACCAGCACGTAGGCCTGGCCCGGTGGGAGGGCGACGTGCCGCATGCCGGCCGTGGTGTTCGTCTCCCGGTACGTCGCGTTGTCCGGAAGGAGCGTCGCGTTCCGGTAGTCGGCGAATCCGTCGGAGGTGAGGACGAGGAAGTCGATGGGCGCGCTCGCGTTCCAGGACGCCCAGAGCGTGCGCTCCGCGTTGGAGGCGTTCATCTCGAAGCGGAAGAAATGCTCCGCGTGGAGGACGACCGGCGCGGCGTCCTCGTCTTGGCCCAGCGCCACGGGCGAGAAGAGAAGGACCACGAGAAAGCCGGCGGCCCACGCATGCGCCTTCGTCAAGCCTTGCCGCCTCGCGCCGCGGGGATCGGTCTGCCGCTACTTGAGCGCTGCCCCGCCCGCGTTACTTGATGCCAGCCCCGGGAGCGACGTCCTTCGCGGGCGTCAGCGGCGCGACGATGCCATCCTCTTCGGCCGCGAGCACCATGCCGTTGCTCTCCAGGCCGCGGATCGTGCGCGGCGCGAGGTTGGCGATGACGACGATCTTGCGGCCCACCAATTCCTCGGGCTTCACGTGCTCGCGCAGCCCCGCGAGGATCTGGCGCTTCTCGAACCCGAGGTCGACCTGGAGCACCCAGATCTTGTCGGCCTTGGGGTGCGGCTCGCACGAGATCACCTGCGCGACGCGGAGGTCGAGCTTGACGAAGTCGTCGATGGTGATCTGGGGTTTCACGGGGGAGGTGGAGGGAGCCGCGGGGAGGCTGGGGGAGGCGGAGGGAGGCTGAGGGGTTGTCATGGATTCGACCTGCTTGGGATCGAGCTTCGTGAACAGGACTTCGGGCTCGCGCACCTTGCTGTGCGGGCTGATATCACCCAGCGCCGCGTCCCAGCGCGCGTGGTGGACGCTGCCCTCCTGGCCCAGCGTCTCCCAGAGCTTCTGCGCGCTCGTGGGGAGGTAGGGCGCGGTCATCAGGGCGAGCGAGCGGACGAGGCGCAGGCCGACGTGGAGCGTGGTCTGGAGCCCGGCCGGGTCCTCCTTGGCCTGCTTCCAGGGCGCCTTCTCGTCCCACCAGCGGTTGCCTTCGGCGGCAAGCGCCATGACTTCGCGCAGCGCCTTCTTCAGCTCGACCTTGCCGAGCAGCTCCGTGACGGTGGCGTGCGTGGCCTCGATGCGCGCGAGCATGGCGCGGTCGCGCTCGCCCAGGGGACCCGCGGCCGGGACGTGGTCGACGTGCCGCCGGGTGAACGAGATCACACGGTGCGCGAGGTTGCCCCACGTGCCGACCAGCTCGTCGTTGACCTTCGCGACGAAGTCCGGCCAGTCCCAGTTGGCGTCGCCCTTCTCGGGCATGTTGATCGCCAGGTAGTAGCGCACGGCGTCGGCCTGGAAGTCCTGGAGGATCTCGTCGACGGTGATGAAGTTCCCGCGGCTCTTGCTGAACTTCGCGCCCTGGAAGTTCATGAACTCGTTCGCGGGCACGTCGAAGGGGAGGTTGTACGCCGCGCCCTTGCCGTCGGAGTAGCCCATGAGCATCGCGGGCCAGATGATGGTGTGGAACGGGATGTTGTCCTTGCCCAGGAAGTAGTAGCTCTTCGACCTCGCGTCGAGCCAGAACTCCTTCCAGGCGTCGGCGTGGCCGCTGAGCTTGGCCCATTCCTTCGTGGCGCTGAGGTAGCCGATGACGGCCTCGAACCAGACGTAGATGCGCTTGTCGTCGTAGCCCTCGAGCGGGATGGGCACGCCGTACGTCATGTCGCGCGTGATCGGCCGGTCCTTCAGCCCCTCGCGCAGCCAGTTCTCGGTGAAGTTGAGCGTGTTGGGCCGCCAGTGGTCGGCGTGGCCGCGCGCGTAGGCTTCGAGCCGCTGCTGGAACGCGGGCAGGCGCAGGAAGAAGTGCTCCGTCTCGCGGTACTCGGGCGCGGCGCCGGAGAGCTTGCTGCGCGGGTTCTTCAATTCCTGCGGGTCGAGCGTGCGGCCGCAGTTGTCGCACTGGTCGCCGCGCGCCCCCTCGAAGCCGCAGTGCGGGCACGTGCCCTCCACGTAGCGGTCGGGCAGGAAGCGGCGCGCCTTCGGGTCGTAGGGCGCCGTCATGCTGCGCTTCACGATGTAGCCTTTCGATAGCAACGTCGTGAAGACGTCCTGCACCGTCTCGCGGTGGTTGGCCGTCGCGGTGCTCGTGAAGAGGTCGAACTGGATCGAGAGCGCGGCGAGGCTCCGCTTGTGGCTCTCGTTGAACCGCGCGGCGAACGCCTCGGGCGCCTCGCCCGTCTTCTCCGCGGCCACGGTGATCGGCGTGCCGTGCATGTCGCTGCCCGAGACCATGGCGACCTTCGCGCCGCGCATGCGCTGGTGGCGCGCGAAGACGTCGGGCGGGAGCAGGCTCCCCGCGACGTGGCCCAAGTGCAGCGGCCCGTTGGCGTAGGGCCAGGCGACGCAGACGAGGATGCGCTCCTGGGACATGCGTCTGGCGCACGCCGAGGCCGCGCCTTAAGCCTTGGGCCGCAAGCGCCGGAGCGCGACCGCGCCGATGAGCGCCGCGCATGCGACGAGCGCGAGGCCGGGGCCGGGCGACTTGGTGGCGGGCGTCGTGCTGGCGGGTGCGGGCGCGACGTCGGGCGCCGGGTCCAGTTGGATGCTGTACCGCGTGCCGGGCGCGCCGCGCACGAGCAGGAGGTAGGGCAAGGGCGACGACGCGGTCTGGTTCACGGGCGTCTCGAGGCGCAGCGCGGTGGCGGCGACGTCCTTCGCGCCCACGTTGTCCCACTCAACGCTCACGTTGCCCGCCACGTGCACGTACCACGAGGAGGCGGCCTGGAGGAACCACGCCTCGGTGCCTTGGAGCGTGCGGTTGACGTCCGTGACCGTCGCGTTCCGCACCGTGGTCGCGTTGCCCTCGCGCTCGTAGTCGCGGAACGTGCCCAGGAAGTGCCGCGTGGCGACGAAGGTGCCCGAGCCCGTCATCCGGATGCGATACTCGCCCTCCGGCGCGAGGCCCGGCAGCGTCTGGATGCCGCGCTGCCCCTTGTGGTCGAAGACCGTCGTCCCGTTGGGCGCGGTGACGCTCAGCTCGAACGAGGGCGCGGCGAGCGGGTTGAGGAAGATCACGGCGTGCGGCAGGTACGCCTCGTCGTTGGCGATCGTGAACGTCCACGACTGGTCCGTGCCGCGCGCGGGCTCCTGGAACTGCGCGAGCGTGTCCGCCGACGCGACCGGCGCGAGCGTCACGAGAAGGAGCGTGACGACGAAAGGCCTCACGCGCCGCGCATTCCGCGATCGGCGCATAAGGGAAGCGAGGGAAGACGGGAAGAAGCGAAGACGGGAACAAGGGGCCCTTCTTCCCTGCTTCCCTCGCTTCCCTTCTTCCCTGCTTCCCTTCTTCCCTCG
>JAXDQU010000044.1:0-17177 GCA_034667685.1 Thermoplasmata archaeon
CCGCCGGCCTGCTCTCTCCGCGGGAGCGCACGGTGCTCGCGCAGGCGCGCAAGGCGGGCTACTACGACCAGCCGCGCAAGGCGGGCATCGCGCAGGTCGGCGCGGCCCTCAAGATGCCCGCGAGCACGGCGCTCTACCACCTGCGCGCCGCGCAGCGCAAGCTCGTCGACGACTACCTGCGCCGCTGAGCATATGCAACCGCCACGCAGAGAGCGAGGGAGAGGGGGAAGGCGAGGGTCGGGGCCTTCTTCTCCGCGGGCGCGTCGCCCGAGACCGGGATGCCGGCGGTCGCGCGCGGGGGCGGGATGAGCACGTTGGCCGGGTCGTAGGCCTCGGGCGAGGCGGGCGTGGGCGCGAGCGGGGGCAGCGTCGCCTTGAACGGCGAGGGGCAGCTCTCGCACGCGACGTCGACGATCTGGCCGGGCGCGACGCGGAGCTTCAGCGCGATGCCCAGGCCCGGATGCACGCGCACGCGCGTCTGGCCCACGCGGAAGACCTCGGCCGCGGCGTTGCGGTCGGCCGGAAGCGGCTGCTCGTGGTAGGCGCGCCCCTCCGCGACGTTGTGGTCGCCGCGCAGCACGACCCAGACCTCCGGCGCGCTGACGAGCGGCGTGAGGAGCTGCGTCTGGTTCTGCGTGACGCTCACCGTGACGACGGGCGCGCCGGCGGTGGGAGGCGTGCCGTTGGCGAGCAGGAACACGCGCGCCTCGGGCGGCTCGACGAGGCCCAGGTCGGTCCAGTCCGCGAGCCGCGCGCCCAGGAGGTTCGCGCGCGAGCCCTCCGGCCCCACCACGAGGCTGAGCGTGCCGTCCGCCAGCGCGGGCATCTGCGGCGTGACGCGCAGCGTGAGCTTCTCGTGCTGGAGGAAGGCGACGTTCCCGAGTGGGATGACGGCGGCGAGGGTCGCGGTGCCCGGCGCCATCACGGCCTGCCCGAGGCTCAGCGAGCGGTCCGCGCCGGAGACGGGCGCGCCATCGGCGAGGAGCTGCACGCGCACCGAGTTGCCGTTGGCGTCCTGCGCCACCATCGGCTTCGCGATCGAGAGCACGAGCCGCACGTCGAGCCCGCCGGTGGGCGTGAAGCGCTCGGGCGGCACCTGGGTGAAGTCGAGCGGCAGCGCGGCGGTGCCGGGCGTGTAGGCCGCGAACGGGACGGCGCCGGCCGAGGGCGCCGCGCGGACGATCTCGGCCGTCCCCGAAAGCCAGCCGGGCAGGTCGAGCGCCAGCGCATCGTAGACCGTCTCCGCCGGGTCGGCGTGGGCCGCGACGAGCGGAAGCCCCATCGCCAACGCCAGCCCAAGCCCCAGCCCTCTAGACCAGGACACGCGGGTCCCATCCGATGAGGTCGCCCGAGTGCATGCGCATGCTCATGTGCTCCATGCCGGCGGGGCAGCCCGGGACGCCCTGATAGCAAAGCATGGTCATGGCGCCGCCGGGGAAGATGTTGTCGTTCTGCACGTGGGAGCCGATGTTGTCGTGGAAGTCCCAGATGCCCGGGTTGTCGGCCTTGAAGTACGCGTCGATGCGCTGGCCCGGCGAGATGACGACGTTGTCCACCCAGTACGGGCTCTCCAGCAGCACGCCGTCGACGTGCGTGACGAGCACGTGGTGCCCATGCAGGTGCATGACGAACTCCTCGTTGCCCGCGTCGATCATGCGGATGCGGTACGTCTTGCCCTCCTGCACGACGAGCGGCTGCGTGTAGGGGAACGACATGCCGTTGATGAGGTACGTCTGGTAGTTCGCCGTGTAGGGCGCGTAGGTCACCGGGTACCACGAGCGGTCGGGGCGCACGGGCGTGTTGGCCTGGTCGACGATCGGGTTCACGGCCTGGTTGCGCGTGAGCACGTCGTTGGCGGTGCGTTCGCCGTAGTCCTGGTAGCTGTAGAGGTCGCCGCCCTGCGGGACCTGGCCCGTGCCCGCGACGGGCTGGCCGCCCTCGACGTGATAGCGATCCATGTCGTCGAGCATCATGAGGAACTCGCCGTCATAGTGCGGGTCCTCCTTGGGGTCCTGCGGGTCGACGATCATCGCGCCGTACATGCCCATGTCGATGTGGTGCTGCGCGTCGACGTGGCAGTGGTACCAGTAGGTGCCCGCGGGCTCGGCGACGAACTCGTAGTCGAACGACGCGCCCGGCTCGACGACCTTCTGCGTGAGGTAGGGCACGCCGTCCTGGTCGTCGGGCACGTTCTGCCCGTGGAAGTGGAGCGTGTGGTTGTAGCCGCCGACCTCGGGGTGGAAGTGGATGATGACGCGGTCGCCCTCGGTCACGCGGATCGTGGGGCCGGGCATCTGGGCCTTCGCCGCGTCGGGCGCGAACGAGAAGCCCCACATGCTCATGTTGGCGCCCGGGAAGGGGCTCATGGTCATGTTGAACAGGTAGAGGTCGAACTCCTTCGTGTGGCCCGTGGGCTTCACGTCGCGCCCCGGCGGGTGCGCCAGCATCGCGTCGGCCTTGGAGGAAGCGCTCTGCGTGGAGGCCGTCGTGACGAAGCCCAGGCAGCCCGAGAGCGCGAGCACGCCCGCGAGGCAGACGCCGAGGAGCAGACGACGGGCGTTCATGCGCAACGCTCGATGACCCGAGGCGGGCGGTTAAGAAGGTTGTTGTCTGCGGTCTCCCCGGCGGCACGATATAAAGACCTCGCATCGCGTGGCAGAGCGAAACGGCCTTCGCCAGCACCGGCCGTGGGTCCTTGGGATGCACATGCGCGCGCCACTTCTCGCGTTGCTGGTCGTGGCGGCCTTCGTCGGCTGCACGGCGAGCGGCGCCTCGACCTCGAACTTCGACCTCAAGCCCCAGAAGATCGGCTGGTTCACCGGCGAGACGGCGCACTTCACGCTCAACATCTCCAAGAGCATGACGCACAGCGCGCCCTCCTTCACCATCGACCGGCAGTTCGCCGTCGAGGAGATCAAGTTCAACGAGAAGGGGCTCAACGTCGGGGGCAGCTTCGACACGAAGAACCCCAACGACGTGAACCTCACGCTCATGCAGAACGGCACCGCGGGCGACGAGTTCACGCTCAACGCCACGAGCCCCAGCGTCGACGTCTACGTCAAGGTCCCCGACGGCCTGCGCAACAGCGAGTACACGCTGGAGATCAAGCTCTTCACCGTCGGCTGGATCAAGTCCGACACGTTCCGCGTGGACACCAAGTGATCATCCCAGCACGGACTTCAGCCCCGCGAGCAGCAGCACGAGCCCGAGCAGGACCTGGAGCGCGCGCAGGTTCAGCCGCTTGGCGCCCAGCCAAGAGCCGAGCAGCGCGGCGGGGATGACGACGGCGGCCATCGGCACGAGGAACGCGCCCTCCAGCGGCTTCTGC
Organism: Thermoplasmata archaeon; assembly: GCA_034667685.1. Classification (GTDB taxonomy): domain Archaea; phylum Thermoplasmatota; class SW-10-69-26; order JACQPN01; family JAJPHT01; genus JAJPHT01. The sequence continues at coordinate 3,329 of JAXDQU010000044.1, forward strand.
GGAAGCTTCGCGGCGAGGCCGGCGAGCGAGTTGACGACGATGAACGCCGAGGCCACGCTGCCCGCCTCGCGCACGTCGGCCCACCCCATCACGAGGAGCACCGGCGAGAGGAAGATGCCCCCGCCGATGCCGGTCGCGCCCGCGAGGAAACCGAGCAGCGCGCCCAGCGCAGGCGCCACGACCCAGAAGACGGGCCCGCGCGTAGGCACGCGCAGGTTGGGCAGCCGGGGCAGGAGCAGGAGGCGCGCGGCAGCCAGGAGGAGCGCGACGCCCAGGAGAAGCGCCTGCGCGTGGCCCGAGAGCGGCACGAGCCCTCCGAGGTAGGCCGCGGGGACGCTCGTCACGAGGAAGGGCAGGAGCAGGCGCCAGCGCAGGTGGCCCGCCTGGCGGAACGCGAGGAACGCGATGCCCGCCGCGAGGATGTTGAGGACGAGGACCGTCGTGGTCAGCGGCCCCGTCGCGTAGCCGGCCAGCGTGAGGACGGCGAGGTAGCTCGTGGCGCCGCCGTGCCCGACGCTGCTGTAGAGCAGCGCGCCAAGGAAGATCAGCGGGAGCAGGAAGACGAGGGGCCAGGCCACGGGGCGCGACCGCCCAGGCGCGCCATCAAGCTCATGGCTCAACGGGTCATTTGACCTTCCGATGTTCGGCTTCGAGGCGCGCACGCGGGCCCTGCTCGACGCGGTGCGGCGGCACGGCAACGTCGCCGCGGCCGCGCGATCGCTGGGCGTCGACGCCTCGAACGCGCGGCGCCACCTGCGCACGGCCGGAAACCGCGCGGGAGCCCGGCTCGTGGTGGCGCGCCGCGGCGGCCGGGGCGGACGCAACGCGCGGCTCACCCCGGCCGGGCTGCGCCTCGCGCGCGCAGGCGCCCTCGTCGGGACCGCGCAGGCCTACGACCCGGAGGAGGGCGTCACGCCGGTGCGCGTCGGCGCGCGCACGCTGGCCGTCGCGGGGCGCCTGGCGCCGGGGCCCGTCGAGCTGCGCGTGCCGCCCGAGAGCGTGACGCTGGAGCGGCCCGGCGCCCGCGTCGCCGCCACGAGCGCGCGCAACCGCGTCCCGGCGCACGTCGAGGCGCTCCAACGCGACGGCGAAGGAACCTGGCGCGTCAAGCTGCGCGCCGGCTCGCTCGCGCTGGAGGCGCGCGTGGTCCAGGGCTCGGTGCGCGACCTGCGGCTCCGCCCGGGCACCCGGGTCGTGGCCGTCGTGAAGGCCGTCGCGGTGGAGGCGTTCTCCGCCTAGGCGCCCGCCAGCGTCACGACGAGGTCGGTGCCGAAGCCAAGCAGCACGCCCAGCGCGACCGCGCTCATGACGTAGAACCCGTCGCGCGGCGTGGGGATCTTGCGCGCGTGGTGCAGCAGCTCCTTGATGACGAAGAGGAGCGCGCCGGCCGCGAGCGCGAGGAAGGCGATGTCGAGGTACTCGCTCGTCCAGAGGCTGCCCAGGAGCGCGCCCACGAAGGTCGGGCCGCCGCCCACGAGGCCCACGAGCGCGAGGAAGCCCCACGTGGGGCGCGTGCCGTGGAGCGGCGCCGCGATGCCGAAGCCCTCGGTGGCGTTGTGGAGCGCGAAGCCGATGGCGAGCAGCACGGCGAAGGTGAGCGCGCCGCTGGCGATGCTCGCGCCGATGGCGAGCCCCTCGCTGAAGTTGTGGAGGCCGATCCCGACCGCGATCATGGTCGAGAGCGCGGCGGGCGTGAGCGGGAGCGCGTTGCCCTGCGCGTCGCGCTCCGCGCGGTGGTGGATGAAGCGGTACTCGAACCACACGAGGCTGAGCAGGCCCAGCGAGAGCGCGAAGGCGAAGATCGCGAGCTTGGCCCAGGCGGCCGTCCAGCCGGCGCCGCCGGCGGTCGCGGCGACGAAGCTTCCCTCGACGGGCTCCCAGCCCTTCTGGAGGACCTCGACGAGGAGGAAGATCAGGATCCCGATCGCGACCGCGTTGAGCGCCGTCTTCCACTTCGCGCCGCGCGAGATGAACGCGACCGGCAGGCCGAGGAAGATCGTGAATCCGGCGAGGGCGCCGAGGAGGAAGACGTTCGAGGTCAGCATGCGGTCACGCTTTTTAGGTCGGCCGAAATTCGAAGGGACCATGTTTAGGTCGCCCGAAACTCGGGTCGGAGGCCAGGCGTTTCGCCGAGGCTTGGTTGCCGCATGGGCAGGATGGATTTGAAGGTTGGGGCGCCGGCAAAGCTCACGGCAGGAGGCGGTCACGCAAGCGGTCGCGCGCGCGGTTCACGTCCGCCATGCGTCCCTCGCGCGCCGCGCGCTCCTCCGGCGCGCCCCGGTCCGGATGGTTGGCGAGCGCGAGGCGCCGGTGCGCCGCGAGCACGTCCTCCCACGTCGCGTCCTCCTCCAGGCCGAGCACGAAGTACGCCATGTCGACGGGCATCGTGTCGTCGTCGCGCGGCGCCCGACGCGGGCGCGGCGCCTCCTTCCGCTCCTCGCGCGCCAGCTCCTCTTCCAGAGCACGGCGCTCGCGCGCGGCACGCTCGCGGCGCACGCGCGCCTGGGTCGCCTCGTCCTGCGCGCTGAGGGGCTCGCGCTCCAGCGCGCCGCAGCGCTGGCAGACGCGCCACGTCTCCACGACGCCGTCGTTGGGGAAGCGCGCCACGCGGAAGAGGTGCGCGCCGTCGGCCGATCCGGGGCACGGCGCGCGCTGATATCGAACCGGCGTCGCGGGCACCGCCTCCTCCGCCTTGCGGGCGCGCAGGTCGAGCCGCGCCTCCGCCTCGCGCGCGTTCTGGGCCCGCGCCACGACGCGCAGCGCGTGCCAGCCCTCCGGCCGCTCCGCGATGGCCGTGTGCAGGTCGCGCACCGGCCACTGCGCGGCGCCCAGCCCCTCGATCTCCCCGAGGTCTTGCGATGCGACCGCCGCCTGGCCCGCATCGCCCTCCCATGCGACGTGCGCGACCACGCCGCGCGCGGACCGGCGTCCCCGGTTGTGCGCGCGCACGTAGAGCGTGCCCGCGCGCGTGGAGCCGCGCAGCGAAAGCTCGACCGCGAGCCGCGGCCGGCGCCACCACCAGCGCGCGCCCAGCGCGAGCGCCGCGACGAGCGCCCAGAGCAGGACGAAGAGGAGCGGATCCAACGCCGCGGCCACCGCGCACGTCCCCCAAAAGGCTTCATGGCGGCGCGGGGTTCGCGGCGCGTGGCCCGTCCCGTCTTCCTCGCCGCTCCTGACCAGGGCGCCGGCGCGCTCGCGCTGATCGAGGGCCTGCTGCGCGAATTGCAGGTGGCGACGGGCGGCGCGCTGAAGGGCTCCGACGTCTTCGTGCCGCACCTCCAGGTCGGGGACGCGGGCGTCGAGGTGGACGGCGCGACGTGGTTCGCGCGCACGCTCGAAGGGCTCGCCTCGGCCCGTGTCGTCGTCGCGGTGCTCGACGGCCCGCAGGTGGACGAGCACGTCGCCTTCCTCCTGGGCTACGCCTTCGCGGCCGGCAAGCCCACGATCGGCTACGCGACCGACGGCCGCGCGAAGGGCGCGCTCCCCGAGGGCGCCTGCCGCGAGGTGGCGACCGACGTGCGCGGGCTCTCCGCGGCGCTGGCGCGCGTGCTCCTCTGAGATCGGAATGCGAAAGGCCATATCCCACCGCACGGGCTCCGTCGGATTGGATGGGATCCGCATGGTGAGCCTCTGGCCTCGACGCCACACGACGTGGCGGTCCGCGCCGAAGCTCCGCGACTGGACGCCGCCCGCGCCGCGGAAGGTCCGGCTCGACCGCGCGATCTGGGTCACCATCGCCCTCGTGCTCCTCCTTTCCGCGGGCGCGAGCTACACGATCCTCCAGCTCACGGGCGAAGGGCGCTGGAGCCTCTACTTCCTGGGCGTCATCGTCGGCGCCGTCTTCGCGGGCAAGCTCATCGGCGAGTACGTCTGGACCGTCGTGGGCTCCTTCTACACGGGCCTGGTGCTCCGCGTCTACGCCCATTTCGCGCGCAAGCGCGGCGCCAAGATGATGATCACGCCCTACCCCGACTTCGTGCCCGGACGCCTGCGCCAGACGTGGGAGGCGATGGGCTTCGCCGCGGGGCTCTCGCTCCTCGCCGCGGCCTCGATCCTCTTCGTCACGAGCGAGGACAGCAACTCGCTCCCGTGGCTGAGCCTGGGCGGCCTCGTGCTCTCGTGCGTCCTCACCTTCATGCTCGTGCCCCACTGGACGTTCGCGCGCCTCGGCCTGCGCGTCTCGGAGCCGCAGCGCTTCGTGGTGTCGAGCCTCGCCGAGAGCTACAGCGGCATCGTGCGCGTCTCGAACGGCACGATCCTCCTGGGCAGCACGTTCTACGGCGTCAACGCGCTCGCGGGCCGCGCGACCCGGCTGGAGATCTGGATCCTCGTCGCGGTCAGCGTCGCCATCATGCTCGCCATCTCGCTCGTGGCGATGGGCACCGCGACGGCGTACTACAAGCGCCACGAGGAGATGGTGCTCAAGCGCGTCGCGGCCGACGCCAAGCGCCTCGGCTTCGTCCCGATGACCGGCGGAAACCCCTCGCTGACGGCAGCTTGAAGGCCGACCCGGAGAGTGCGAGCGCGTGGACGTGAAGGCCGGCACGAAGCGCGTGCGCGACGCGGGTCGCGTGGGCGACGTCCCGGTGGCGGGCCCGATCCTGCTCGCCGTGGCGACCGACTTCGTCTTCGAGGTCACCGTCGGCCAGGGCATCGGCGTCGTCGCGTTCGCCATCGTGGCGCTCCTGGCGTACCTCTACGGGCGCTGGATCGGCACGCGCACGTGGCCCAAGCGCGGACGCTCCATCGCGCGCAGGGTGCTGCGCTACAACACGAGGAAGTCCAACCACCCGACGATCTTCCTGACCGACCGGCCCGACGTCACCGTCAGCATCGCGCGGCGCATCGTCGAGGTCGTGGGCTTCGCGGCGGGCGCCGCGATCATCTTCACCGTCGCGCTCACGTTCATCCCCGAGGCGCCCGGCACCGGCATCCTCGTCCACGACCTGAAGCTCCTCAGCACGACGCTCTTCACCTTCATCGCGCTCTGGTGCTCGTTCGTCATCGTCCCCTACTGGGTCTTCGGCCGGATGGGCCTGCGCCAGATCGACCCGATCCGCTGGCTCGTCCACCCGATGGCGCACCGCTACGCGAGCCGCCTGAAGCTCTCGAACGGCGCGCTGATCCTCGTCGCCTTCGTCGCCATCTTCAACCTGGCCTACCGCGGCGGCGCCGACCAGAGCCAGGCCATCGCCCAGAGCGTGCTCACCCTCGTGCGCGTCGTGATGGGCGTCCTCATCGCCGCCGTCACCGCCGTGGCCTACTACGTGCGCGGCGAGCGCGGGCTCGTGCTCGGCCTGGAAGAGGAGGCGCTGGAGATGGGCATCGTCGACGGGCGCGACATGACCGACGGCGAGTTCCTGCCGAAGCTGCCGAAGCACTAGGCCTTGCGCTTCACGACGGAATCGGCGAGCGCTACGAGCGCGTCCTTCGCGGGCCCGGGCGGCACGCCGGCGAGCCGCGACTTCGCGCGCTCCGCATATTCCTGCGCGACGCGGCGCGCCTCGTCGATGGCGCCGGCGTCCTGGAGCATGCGGCGCAGCTCGTCCGGGTCGGTGCGGCGGGCCAGCGCGCGGAACGCCTTCGCGTCCTCGGCGCCCAGCCCCACGGGGAGCGTGAGCACGCCGGTCTTCGCGTCCTGGCCGACGGCCTTGCCCGTCTCGGCGGAGACGCCGGCGATGTCGAGCACGTCGTCCGCGATCTGGAACGCGATGCCGATCTCCAGCCCGTACAGGCCGAACGCCTCGACGGTCTCCTTCGACGCGCCCGCGAGCATCGCGCCGGTCATGGCGCACGCGCGGATCGGCTCGGCGGTCTTCTTCGCGATGATTTTCAGGTAGGCGGCCTGGTCGACCTCTTCCGCCAGGAGGCGCTGCTCCATGACCTCGCCCTCCGCGAGCCGGACGCACGCCTCGGCCGTGACGCGGATGACGTCCTTCGGAAGCCGGCCGCTGAGCGCGAAGCCCTGGGTGAAGAGGAAGTCGCCCGCGACGATCGCGTGGGGCATGCCGTACGCGACGTGGACCGTGGGGCGGCCGCGGCGCAGCGGGCTCTGGTCGATGATGTCGTCGTGCACGAGGCTCGCGGTGTGGATGAGCTCGAAGGCGGCCGCCGCGTCCACGACCTTCTCCAGGTCCGCGTCGCGCCCCCCGCACGCGTCGAAGGCGAGCAGCGCCACGCGGGGGCGCATGCGCTTGCCGCCCGCCCGCACGAGGTCCTGCACCATCTGGCGCAGGAGCGGCTCCTGGCACTCGACCGCCTGCTGGATCGTGGCCTCCACGCGACGCAGCGCCGCCTCGACGTCGAGGGCGGTGGCTGCGGCCGTGCGCGTCATGTGTCGCGGGGAGTCCGGGGTCGCCCATAAAGGTGCGCCTCGCGAAACAACCTTGCGGAAGTTGTAAGCTGGACGCCCGTGGACCCGGAGCACACCGAGGAGCTGAAGGGGTTCGGGCTCACCGGCTACGAGGCGACGGCGTACGCCACGCTCCTGCGCCTGGGCAGCGCCGACGCCTCGACCGTCGCGCACAAGGCCGGCATCCCCTTCGGGCGCGTCTACGACGTGCTCAACTCGCTGGTCGACCGCGGCCTTCTCGCGCTGCACGAGGGGCGCCCCAAGCAGTACCGCGCCGTGCAGCCGCGCGCCGCGATGGCCCTGCTCCTGGCGCAGCGCAAGCGCGAATTGGACGAGCGGTACGCCGAGCTGACGCGCATCGCGAGCGACCTGGAGAAGAAGCTCTCGCCCAAGGTCAAGAAGGACCCGAGCAGCTTCTACAGCGCGAGCGTGGGCGAGGAGGAGAGCCGCAGCTTCCTCGTGGAGAAGCTCGCCGAGGCCTCCGTCTCGATGGACGTGAACCTGGAGCTTCCCGACTACAAGGCGCAGGACGCGGACCTCTTCGACGCGCTCGTGGCCGCGGTGGAGCGCGGCGTGCGCACGCGCATCCTCCTGCGCGAGAGCGACGTGCCGGTGATCCTCGACTCGCCGCTCAACGAGGTGATCGCGCGCCGCATGCTGCCGCACCTGGGCAAGGGGCTCCACGTGCGCGTGTTCGTGGGCGAGATGGTCCCCTTCGCGGTCGTGGACGGCGAGAAGGCCATCGTGGGCGTGAAGAACCCCGTGGACCCGAAGGCGTACTTCGCCACCGTGTTCATCTGGGACCCCAAGTTCGCGGGCGAGCTGGCGCAGCGCTTCGAGTCGCTCTGGGGCGAGGCGGACCTCGACGTGGGCGAGCTGGTCGGCAAGGAGCCCTAACGCTCCGAGGATCGTTCCAAAGGGGAATTCCGATCGGGAGGCATGTGGGGCCGTCGTGGACAAGGCGACGGCCGACCTGCTTGCGAAGGGGACGCCGGGGGCGCACCTCGGGATCGTTGCCCACGATGACGAGTCGCTGGCGCGCGCCGTCGCCGCGTGGGCCGCGGAGGGGCTGAAGGCCGGCGGGGGCGTCATCCTCCTGGGATCGAGCGCGCGCCTGGAGAGCGTCCGCGCGAAGCTGCTCGACGCCGGGCTCGACGCCGGGCGGCTGGAGCGCGCGGGCACCCTCGTCCTCCTCGAGGCCGACTGGCTCCTGGCGAAGCTCATGTTCGACGGCTCGCCCGACGCCACGAGCTTCCGCGCGCTGCTCAACGAGATCCTCCGGCGCGTCGGGGGGACCGTGGGCGACCCCACGCGCGTCCGCGCATGGGGCGAGCTCGTCTCCCTCCTCCACAAGCGCGGGAACGCCGCGGCGGCCACGAGCCTGGAGCGCCTGTGGGACGAGGCCATCGCGCAGTACGGCTTCTCGCTCCTCTGCTCCTACCGCGCGGACGGCGACGCCAAGCGCAACGCGAGCCTGCCCGCGCACGTCGCCGCCACCCACGCGCATTGGGCGGAGATGCGCGCGGCCCCCGTGCGCCCGGACGCGCGCTGACGCCGGCGCGGAAAGCGGGGCTTAAGCTGCCCCCGCGCTTCCGCCCGCGCATGGACACGCTGACCTGGGTCGTCCGCTACATCCACATCCTGAGCGCCGTCGCGTGGGTCGGCGCCGCGATGCTCTTCTCCATGATGATCGCGCCGCGCGTGCTCCGCGACGGGCCCCCGCAGATCCGCCGGCCGTTCCTCGAGGCCGTGCTCGCCCCGCTGACGCGCTGGTTCGCCATCTCGACGCCGCTCACGATCCTCTCGGGGCTCGTGCTCGTCGGGCAGATCTGGGGCTGGTCGAACTACGGCGCCGCGTTCCAGACGGGCAAGTACGGCGTGGGCCTCTCGATCGGCTTCGTCGCGGCGATCGTCTCCGCCGTGCTCGGGTTCGCCGTCGTCGCCCGCAGCGGCGAGAAGCTCCTCAAGAAGATGCAGTCCATCAACGGCCCGCCCACCGCGGAGCAGCAGGCCGAGCTCGCGGCGCTGGGCAAGCGCGTCGGCATGGGCAGCATGGCCGCCGTGCTCTTCGGCATGATCGCGCTGGGCGGCATGGTCTGGGCCGTCAACGCGGTCCGCTAAAGGGAAGACGGGAAGAAGCGAAGACGGGAACTGGGAAGAAGCGACCCTTCTTCCCCAGTTCCCGTCTTCGCTTCTTCCCTTCGATCACTCGTGATAGCTTTTCTCGCCCGCCCGGATCGGCACCTTGAGCCAGTTCTCCGGCGGCGGGAAGGGGCACGAGAAGTCCTCGCTGTACGCGCAGTAGGGCGAGTAGGCGAGGTTGAAGTCCACGACGGCCGAGGCGCCGTGCGGCATCTCGACGTCGAGGTAGCGCCCCGCGCCGTACGTCTCCTTCGCGCTCGTCGCGTCACGGAACGGCACGAAGAGCTCGCCCCCTCCGCCCGCGTAGGCGTGGAGCGCGACCTCGCCCGCGGGCGTCTTCATGCGCAGCGTGCCCACGTCGAGGTAGTCGCGCACCTCGCCCGTGCTGGTCTGGACCTTGAGCGGCTTGGGCACCGCGGCGGGCTCCCACGCGGCCGCGATGCGCCACGCGAGATCGGGATCGAAGTAACGCAGGCCCGCGAACGCCGCGCGCTCGTGGCGCGGGATCGGCGACCAGGGCTGCGTGCGGAACGCCTCGTCCTTGGCCTTGCGCTGCGCGAGGACCTGCGCGACGTAGTCCATACGGGCCGCACGCGCCACGCCCCGGATACGCTTTTCCAGCGCGGGCGCTTGGCATGGACGTGCGCGCGATCCTGATCCTCGCTGTCCTGCTGGCCGGGTGCGTCGAGGGCTCCGACACCGGCGGGCCCGCGCCCGGCGGCACGTTCCACGTGGGCGGCTCCTTCGACGCCAACGCCACGCAGCAGGACTACGACCGCGCCAGCGGCATCGCGACGTCGTACGGCGGCACGCTGGCGCTCCTGGAGTCGTTCCCCGCGCAGTTCAGCGCGACGGGCTTCACCGACGTGGCGTGCCAGAAGGCGCGCGATGCGCTGGCGGCTGAGCCCCACGTGGCCAGCGTCGGGACGTGCGCGCCGTCGCAGGCTGCCGGCTGAGGCGAGAGCAGCTTTGACTCCTTCGTGCTCCGCGCTGGCGCCCGCTGCCGTTCACGCGTCGCGGCGGCCGAGCACGGCGGGCGCGATGCCGGCGAACAAGAGCCCCGGCAAGCCTGCCGCCCCGACAAGGGGCGGGTTGTTGATGATGCTCAGCAAGACGTTGTTCTCGTACGCCTCGGCGATCGCGTAGCTCACGTCGTAGACGGCGAGCGTCAGGAGAATCGCGGCCGCGATGGCGACGCCGAACTTCCACCCGTCGGGCTCGTCGTTCGCCCGGCGGTAGGTCCACACCGCCACCGCGACCGAGCCCGCCACGAACACGGCGTCCGCCACGAGATTTTGCGCCCAGACGGAGGCGAAGGTGGTGTACGCCAGCGTGCCCAGCAAGCCAAGCAGCGAGGAGAGCGCCACGTAGGGCAAGAGGAGCCAAGCTCGACGCCACCCTCGTCGCACGGGCGAACGAGCCCGTGACGTCGCATCAGGCTTCCGGCGCGCCCCCGGCGCCTTCATGTAGCAAGCCCACCTCGCTCGAAGCGTGGCGAGCGTCCCGGCCTTGAAGGTCCGCCCCGCGGGCAGCTTCATCCAAGGTCCCTTGCCCACCGGCTGCGCGCTCTGCGAGGCCGGCGCGAAGATGGTCCTCTTCGTCACGGGCGTCTGCCACTACAAGTGCTTCTACTGCCCCATCTCGGAGGAGAAGCGCATGAGCCGCGACGCGTGGGCCAACGAGCGCAAGCTCGACTGGTCGGACGAGAAGGCCGCGCTGGACGCCATGGTCGAGGAGGCGCGCTCGCTCAACGCCAAGGGCACCGGCATCACGGGCGGCGACCCGCTCTACGATCCGGAGCGCACGGTGCGCGCGATCCGCCACCTCAAGGCGACGTTCGGCCCGAAGCACCACGTGCACCTCTACACGCAGATCCCCTTTGATATCAAGTGGCTCGCCGCGCTCCAGGAGGCGGGGCTCGACGAGCTGCGGTTCCACCCGCCCGACGAGACGTGGGAGACGCCCGATTCGCATCCGGCCTACGCGCGGCTCTGGCTCAAGGCGAAGGAGATGGAGGACGCGGGCCTGTGGGACGTGGGCTTCGAGATCCCGTGCATCCCCGGCTCGCAGGAGCAGATGAGCAACCTCGTGGGCTGGCTCGGCGCGCACAAGTTCCGTTTCATCAACCTCAACGAGATGGAGTTCTCGGAGACCAACTACGAGGCGATGCTATCACGCGGCTATCGCATCAAGGACACCGAGACGAGCCGCGCGCTGGATTCGGAGGAGGTGGCGCGCGAGGTCATGCGCCGGCACGCGGGCGGGCCCACGACCATCCACTTCTGCTCGTCGCCGTTCAAGGACCGCATCCAGCTCAAGCAGCGCCTCTCGCGCCAGGCCGAGCGCCGCGCGAAGCCCTACGAGATCGCCACCGAGGACGGGACGCTCGTGCGCGGCGTCATCGAGTGCCCGGACCCCGCGGACATGATGGCCGAGATCGCGGCCGCGTTCGAGGTCGGCGCGGAGATGATGGAGGCGGCGGAGGGGCGCGTGCTCATCGCGCCCTGGCTCCTGGAGCAGTTCGCGGACGAGGTGCCCTTCCCCGCGTACTTCAGCGAACGATATCCCACCGCGACCGAGCTCGAGGTCGAGCGCATCCCCTTGAACGAGCCCGCCGAGGACGCGCCCCTGCCGGCGCGACGGGTCCCGGTCGTCGAGCGCGAGCTGGCCGACCTGCACAAGCTGGGCCGGCCCGGGCAGTGACAGCCCGTCTTATCGAGCGGGGTCGCGCTGCCCGGCGCGTGCGTCCCGCGCCCCTTCTGCTCGCGCTCCTCCTCGTGGGGTGCGCCGCGCCCGCGAACGTCCCCGCGGCCGGCGGCCGGGTCGAGGTCGAGTCCCACCTGATCGCCCAGGGCGATGCTTCCGGCCTCGTCCGCCAGGACCGCCTCCAGGTCATCGGCGACCCCTCCACGTGGAACGACACCTGGAGCCTCGCGCTCGGCCACACGAACCCGACGCCGCCCGTGGATTTCACGAAGCACCGCGTCGCCGCCTACGGGTTCGTGCCGACCCAGGACTGCTCGTGGCTCGCCCTCCGCAACGTGACGAGATCCCTGCCGCAGGGCAACTTGACCTTGCACCTGGAGGTCCACCAGGTCGGCTCCAAGGGGTGCGGCGCGCGCAACCCGTGGCTTTTCGTGGAGATCCCCCTCGAGGGCGCGGTGGGGTACGAGAGCGCGCCCGTGGACGAAGCGACGCGAGTCTCGTGAGGCCCGAAGGAAAATGAGGCCCCGGTTCCGTCGCAAGACTTAAAGGCCCAGACTCGGACATCCCTTTCTCCGGAGGCGTTGCCATCCGTCGTTGCCTGGTGTGGGTCGTCCTCATCGTCCTCGCCCTCACGGCGGGGTGGGCCTCGGCCCAGGTCGGCGGGAGCATCGCGCTGACCGCCTCGCCCGCGCAGGCCTCCGCGCAGCCCGGCCAGCACGCGACGTTCACGCTGACGCTGGGCAACAGCTTCGTCCTCGACCGCACGGTGGACCTGGCCGTCACGCTCTCGGGCAACTGGACCGGGAACCTCACGCCCGCGACCCTCACGGTCCCCGCGGGCAAGAACGCCACCGCCACGCTCGACCTGCTCGTGCCCGCGGATGCCGCGCCCGGCACCTTCTCCTCCTTCCCGGTCACCGCCAGCGACGCCACCGGCACGCTCGCGACGGCCAACGTCACCGTCCAGGTCGCGGCGCCCCCCGCGCCCGCGCCCGATCCGACGCCCACGCCGCCGGCCCTCGCGCTCTCCATCCCTGGCGCGACCGGCCAGGCCGGCCACACCGTGACGGGCACGATCGTCGTGCGCGACCTCGACGACCCGACGGCCTCGCCCGCCGACCTCACCTTCGCGCTGGGCGGCCCGTGGAAGGGCGGCTTCCCCGCCGGCAGCTTCCTGCGCATCTACCCCGGCGAGGCGAAGCAGCTCGACGTCAACGTCACGATCCCCGCCAACGCGGCCAACGGCACGCAGGCGCTCCCGGTCTCCGTCACCGCGACCACCGACGGCGCCTCCTTCCAGCTCCAGGCGACGTGGAACGTCACCGCCGTCGCCGCGCCCCCCGCCGCCCAGTCCTCCGCGTCCGGCGGCAACGCGCCGATCACCGTCTCGACGCAGGGCCCGCAGCCCCCCTCGACCCCGCCCGCGGCGCCCGCGCCCAACCTCGCCCTCGCCGCGCAGGACCTCCAGGACCTCACGCCCGGCTACGCCTCCACGGAGAGCGTCCTCGTCCAGAACACGGGCAACGTCGCGCTCCACGTCACCCTCGCGGCCAACGCGGCCGACGGCTCGTGGACCACGACGCTCGACCCCGCGCAGATGGACCTCGCCGCCGGCGCCTCGCGCCTCGTCAAGATCACCATCGACACACCCACCTCCGTGGCCTCCACCCGCGACGGAAGCGCGAAGGCGAGCCTCACGGCCACCACGACGGAGGGCCTCTCGCGCTACCTCCCGCTCGACCTGCGCATCCCCGCGCTCGTCACGAGCCCCGTCGCCTCCCCCGCGCCCGCCACGCCGCAGACGCAGGCCGAGGCGCCCCCGCAGGCCAACGACCGCGCGGTCATCGGCCTCGCCGTGGGCCTGGGCGCCATCGGCGCCGGCGCGGTCGCGCTGATGCACCGCCCCACGCGCGAGAAGCTCGTCTGGATCGGCGTGGGCCTCTACACGCGCCTCGCGCGCCCCGACGTCCTGGGCCACGAGGAGCGCGAGCGCCTCTACAAGCTCGTCGAGACGCAGCCCGGCGTCCACTTCCACGCGCTCCAGCGCGAGCTGGCCTGGAACACGGGCACGCTGACCTACCACCTGCGCGTGCTGGAGAAGCACGGCTTCATCGTCGACCGCCGCGACGGCCTCTTCCGCCGCTTCTACGTCCAGGGTGTCGCGCCGAGGAAGGAGACCTTCGAGACGACCGGCCCCTCCGGCCTGCGCGCCGACGTGCTGGAGGCGGTCCGCGGCCGCCAGGGCCTCAGCCAGACCGACCTCGCCCTCGCGCTGGGCGCCAACAAGCAGACCGTGAACTACCACGTCAAGGCCCTGGAACGCGCCGGCATGATCCGCCTGGAGAAGCGCGGCCGCGAGACGTTCCTGTACCCGGCCGACGCGCCCGCGAGCCCACCCGGGCACCAGGCGCACGCGTAGGACCCTTCATCCCCACGTCACCTGGGGACGTTGCAGAGATATCATACCCCGGCAAGGCGCACGCAGGATCGAACCGTGGGGCGAACCAGCCCCTCGCCCCGCGGTCCCCCCTTTCTCCAGCGCTGCGCACTTCGTCGCACGGCGCGTCCTTCGGCGATGCTGAAGCATCGCCTCCAGATCCGCCGTGCGACTCCGTGCCAGAGGGGCGACCTCCCCTCTGGACTCCCCCG
>JAXDQU010000045.1:0-19140 GCA_034667685.1 Thermoplasmata archaeon
GCCCCAGCCCTCCACACTTCGAGCCCACATCGAGAATGGTTAAGACCCCACGCGCGACCCGATGTCTCGTACCCGCCCCGGGGCCGGCCGGCCGATACCTCCCGACCTCCGTTGCCTCCAAGCCGAACGGCCGGCCCCCGGGACGCGGTGACACGCCGCTTGCTTTTCAAGGGCAACAAGCCTTCACGCCCTTGTCGCCACCATAGCTCAGTCGGTAGAGCGCTCGCCTTGTAAGCGAATGGTCGTGGGTTCGACTCCCACTGGTGGCTTTTCTCTCCGGCCGGGGCTGATTGGGGGCCCACGCGGATTTCGGCCGAAGCCTCTCCGGCGGCTGAAGCCGCCGTCGGGATCGGCCTCATCCGCGTGGCCGGCGGCGCTTCGCGCCGCCTGCCCATTTCGTTGCCCTCGCTTCGCTCGGGCAACAGAAATGGGCCCACGCGGATTCGAACCGCGGACCTTCCGGTTATCAGCCGGATGCTCAAGCCGGACTAAGCTATGGGCCCCGAACGCGAAACCCTCGGGAAAACCCCGGGGGGCACGCGGAGAGAGAGGGTGTCGTATTTGTACCTTTCCGGCTGGGGAAACGTTGATCGAGCGGCGCCCCGTCGCCCCTCGCGAGGCTTCTTGGCGCTCCCGGGTCTCGACGCGAAGGTCCGCGCGCACACCCGCATGGTGGACGACGCGCTCGCCCGCATGCTCCCCGAGGTGGGCGTGGACGATCCGGACGTGCGCGGCCCGATGCGGCACGTCGTCGCGGCCGGCGGGAAGCGCATCCGTCCCGCGCTCTGCCTGTTGGCGCACGAGGCCGTGGGCGGGAAGCCGCAGGACGCCCTTCCCACCGCGGTCGGGATCGAGCTGCTGCACACGTTCACGCTGGTCCACGACGACATCATGGACAAGGCGTCGCTGCGCCGCGCGCGGCCCACGGTGGGCGCGCTCTGGGGCACCGACATCGCGATCACGGTGGGCGACGCGCTCTTCGCGCTGGCGTTCGAGTCGTTCACGAGCAACGCCGAGGTGCCGGGCATGGATCCCGCGCGCGTGCTGGCCGTCGTGCGCCGCGCCGCGCGGGTAAGCGCCGACCTCGCGCAGGGGCAGACGCTCGACCTCCTGCAATCGCGCCGCCGCGACGTCTCGGTCGAGGAGTACCTGGAGATGGTGCGCCTGAAGACGGGCGTGCTCCTGGAGTTCAGCCTCGCGGCCGGAGCGATGCTCGGCGGCGCGGACGCGCAGCTCGTGGCCGCCCTCTCGGCGTTCGGCGCGCCGCTCGGCGCCGCGTTCCAGATCCGCGACGACCTCCTTGATATCACGGGCGACCCGGCGAAGCTCGGCAAGCCCCTGGGCGGCGACGTGCGCACCGGCAAGCGCACGCTGATGGTCGCGCACGCCTTCGCGCACAGCCCGCGCGCGTCGCGGCTCGCGGAGATCCTCGACCAGGCGGCGGACCACACGCGCGACGACGACGTGCGCGAGGCCATCGCGATCCTGGAGGCGGCCGGCAGCATCGCGTTCGCGCGCGCCGTGGCCGAGCGCCGGCTCACGGAGGCCAAGTCCGCGCTGGAGCGCGTGCCGGGGCGCCCGCGCGAGCTCGTCGCCCTCGCGGGCCTCGCCGACTACGTGCTGCGGCGGGAGGAGTAGATGCGCGCCGCGGCGCTGCTCGCCCTCGTGCTGGGCGCGGGCTGCCTGCTGCCCGGCGCGCTGGACGTGCCCTACCGCCCCGACTGCTCGATCCGCGCGAGCGACTGGCCCGATGCGTGCACGGCGCGCGCCTCGCACACCGAGGGTCCCAAGGAGGAGATCATGCTCGCCGCGAGCCCGACGAGGCCCGGCAACGTCGTTCTGGGCTCCAAGGACCTCGACCCGAGCGCCAGCGCGCATTGCGTCTGGAACGGCATGGCGGTCACGAAGGACGGTGGCCGCTCATGGCGCGACGTCACCCTCGGCGGGCCGTACGCGCAGCGCCAGCCCGGCTCGCCCTACTACGGCTACGCGTGCAACACCGACCCTGATATCACCTTCGGGCGCGACGGCGCGCTCTACGCGCTCGTCGAGATGTACAACCTGGGCGCCGGCGGCGCGGCGGGCCCCACGGGGGAGAACCGCTTGCAGCCCGGCTGGAAGCTCGTGCTCGCGCGCTCGGACGACGGGGGTCTCACGTGGCCGCTCGCGACGACGCTGGACGAGAGCGCGGGCGCCGTCGAGGTGCTCGACTACTCGCGCATGGCCGTCTCGCCGCGCACCGGGACGGTGCTCGCGGCCGTCTCGATGTTCAACGACCTCTCCGCGTACCAGGGCGCGCCGCCGTACAGCGCGGTGAGCGCGATCGCGGTGCGCGGCGGCGGCACGCAGCCCCAGCCGCCCGAGCTGGTCTTCCCCCAGGAGATGCGGCTCGCGGACGTGGCGATCGGCGACGTGGCCGCGGCGGCCGACGGCGCGTTCGTCATGATGGCGGTGGGCGAGGCGTACGACGCGCCCACCACGTTCTACGTCGCGCGCTCGGCGGACGACGGCCTCTCGTGGAGCGCGCCCGTCGCCGCGTTCCAGGCCGTCGCGATGGGGCGCTACGTCAACAACACGCAGGTCCGCACCGGCACGCACGCCGAGATGGCCTTCGCGCCCGACGGCACGCTCTACGTCACCTACGCCGCGAACGACACGGGCAACGCGGACGTCTACGTGCGGACCTCGCGCGACCAGGGCCGCACGTGGAGCGACCCGGTGGTCGTCGGCGCGGACCCGGCGAAGCACGCGCAGTGGCACCCCAACGTCGCGGTGGGCGCGGACGGCGTCGCGCACCTCGTCTTCTTCGACCGCGCCCACGATCCGGCCGACAAGCTCGTCGATATCACCTACGCGCAGTCCCACGACCGGGGCCGCACGTGGACCACGACGCGCGTCACGTCGAAGAGCTTCGACGCCGACCTCGGCAAGCACCAGATGGGCTTTCCGTTCATCGGCGACTACCTCGGCATCGACACGCAGGGCAACGCCGCGTGGCTAGGCTTCCCCGACACGATCACGGGGACGAGCGTGGTCGCGGCGGCGAAGATGGTCCGCTGATCAGATCCCGAACGCGCGCTGCATGCGGGCTTCCATCTGCGGCTTGGGCGTGAAGCCGGAGACCTGGTCGACGCGCTTGCCGTTCCGGTAGAAGATGTAGGTCGGCATGCCCTGGATCGAGAGCTGCGAGGCGAGCTTCTCGTTCTCGTCGGTGTTGAGCTTGGCGAGCACGACCTTGCCGCCCGCCTGCGCGACCAGCTCGTCGAGGATCGGGTCCATGCGCTTGCACGGCTGGCACCAGGGCGCCCAGGCGTCGAGGAGGACGAGCGCGTTGCCGTTCACGACCTGCTGGAAGTTGGACTCGGTGACGTCCATGCCCAACGCCAGCCGCCCCGGATGGCTTGAGCGTGCGGTTCCCGTTTCCACTGGACGAGTCACGGAACGCCGACGCCCTGCTCGTAGACCAGCGCGCCGCCGTACCACGCCGCGACCGCGACGAGCGCGAAGAGCGCCCAAAGGAGGGCCGCGTAGGCCCACAGCCATCCGCTGAAGAAGAGGCGCTTGCGCAGGAGGACGCCGACCGCGAAGAGCGCGGCCGCCGCGACCCAGGTGTCGCTGCCCAGGTCCTCGTGCGTGTGGGCGATGGCGCGCTGCTCCGCCGTGAGGTTCCCGCGCAGCGATTCCAGCTCGTGGTCTCCAAGCTGGTCGGCGACGAACGCCGAGACCGCCGCGAGGCCCATCAGGACGAGGAGCGCGTTGCGCGTCCACGCGGGCCGCTTCCAGGCCGCGTAGGTGGCGAGCGCCGCGGCGAGCGGGATGAGCACGATGGGGAAGTGCACCACCAACGGGTGCAGGTGGGGCGGGATCAGCTGCGGCATGGCTCACGCCCATCCGGCGAGCTTCGCGCCCTCGTCCCGCGCGAGCGCGATCCAGGCGTCGGCGTCGGGCCGCACGCGCCGCGCGAGGTAGGCCCTGGCGTGGAGCGGGTCGTCGCGCGCCAGGAGGCTCGCCGCGCGCAGGTGATAGCATCGCTCCAGCCACGCGAGCGCGCGGGCCTCGTCGGGGCCGTGCCGCTCGATCTCGCGGCCGATCGCGTCCCACTCGTCGCGGAGCGCGGGCGCCAGCGCGACGCCCGAGGCGTGCAGCGCGCTCCACGAGCCCTCCTTCGTGATGCCGCGCAGGAAGTCCAGCGCCTGCACGTTGGTCGTGCCCTCCCAGATGGGGAGCACCTGCGCGTCCCGGAGGAGGCGCTCGGTGATCCAGGGGGCGACGTAGCCGTTTCCGCCCAGCGCCTCGCACGCGGCGCTCGCGGCCTCGACGGCCATCCGCGCGGTGCCGGCCTTGGCGAGCGGCGTGAGCGCGCGCATCAGCGCCCGGTCCCCGTGGTCAAACGCCTCGGCGCAGTCCATCGTGAGCGCGAAGGCGCCCGCGACGTCGTTGGCGAGGCCGGCGACCATGTCGCGGTAGAGCGGCTGCTCCGCGAGCGGCTTCCCGAACGCCTGGCGCCACGCGCCGTTCTTCTGGGCCTCGCGCAGCGCGCGCCGGGCGATGGCGACCGAGGCGACCGCGTTGTAGAGGCGCGAGAGATTCACCATCTCCGCCATCGCCTTGAAGCCCTCGCCTTCGCCCGCGACGAGCCGCGCGCTCGCGCCTTCGAGGCGGACCTCGGCCGTCGCCATGCTGCGCACGCCCAGCTTGTCTTTCAGCGCGACGCGCCGGACGCCGGGGTTGCCGCGCGATAGCAAAAGGAAGAGGCCGAGGCCGCGCGTCCCCTCCCGCGCGCCCGGCATCCGCGCGAGCGTGAGGATTGCCTCGGCGTTGGCGTTGCTCGCGAACCACTTGTGGCCCGTGAGGCGCCACGTGCCGTCGGCCGCCTGCTCGGCGCGCGTGCTCGTGGCGCCCAGGTCGCTGCCCCCCTGCGGCTCGGTGAGGAACATCGCGCCCTCGAACGCGCCTTCGGGGCTCTTCTGCACGAGCCGCGCGACGACGTCCTCGAAGCCCGCGTGCCGCGCGAGCACGTAGGCCGCGCCGTCCGTCATGCACGCGGGGCAGTAGTAGCCGCACTCCGCCTGCCCGTACAGGTAGCCCAGGAGGAACGTGGCGAGCCGGGAGCCCTTCGCCGGGCCCTCGCGCCACGCCAGCGTGAAGACCTCGTGCTCGCGCGCGAGGCGTTGCAACGCCAGGTATTCCCTGGAGAGCACGACGTCGTTGCCCGCGAGCGTCGGCGGACGCGCGTCGGCCACGCGCGAGAGCGGATCGATCTCGCGGGGCGCGGCGCTGCCCAGCGCGTCGAGGCGCGCCTCCAGGTCCTTGCGCGCCGCGGCGGGGACGCGCGTGGCGAGGACGCGCCGGAGCGCCGGGTCGTCGCGGAACCAGTTCTCGCCCGGCAGCGGCTCCGCAGGGAGGTAGGGCGGCTCCTGCATGCGGAGCAGTCGGCGCGCGGGCGCTTAAAGGAGCCCGGCGCAGCGCGCGAATCCGCCGGCCAACGTCTCGGCCTGCGCGCACGCGCCGCTGCCCGCGACCTCGACGCACGCGGCGGCGACGGTGCGCACGCTGCCCGTGGGCGGGGTGCAGACGCCGACGCTCGTCGCGGTGGGCGCGAGCGCGGCGGGGAGGACGACGAGCAGGGCGGCGAGCAGGATCGCGCGGAGCATGCGGAGGACGCGACGCGCGTCCAGCGCAAGAACCCCGCGCGTCTGCAGCCGCCTCAGCGCATGCCCGGCTTGGGCGCGTTCCGGAACTGCCAGTCCTTCGCCGGGCGGATCGAGAGCGGGCGGCCGCGGATGGACGTCGCGCGCATGTTGTCGGCGACCTCCTCGACGCGGTCCACGGGGACCTCGATGACGCTCATGCGCGGCAGGATGTCGATGCGGCCGATCTCGCCGCCGGTGAGCCCGCCCTCGTTGGCGAAGGCGCCGACGATGTCGCCGGGGCGCACGCCGTCGTCGCGGCCCACGTTGATCGCGATGGAGACCATGAGTCCTCCGTGCGTGGGCTCGCCGCGCGGCTCGCGCTCGCGGCGGGAGGGCGCGTGCTGGGACGACGCATGCTGGCGCTGCTGGGCGCGGCGCGCGTCGAGCGGGGGCGCCACGAGCCCCTCGTGCTTGGCGACGAGGCCCAGGAGCTTCGCGGCGAGCGCCGCGGGGTCGGCGCCCTTCGCGACGAGGTCGTCGATGATGGCGCGGTGGCCCGGCTGGATCTGGAGCGTCTGCGCCGCGAGCCACGTCGCGGTGTGCTGCGCGATGGCGGCGTGCACCTGCTCGTCGGTGGGCACCTCGGCCCAGACGAGGCGCGCCTGGAGGACGCGCTCGATGCCGCGCAGGCGGCCGCGGTCCGCGGGCGTGACGAACAGATAGCTCCGGCCCTCGCGGCCAGCGCGGCCCGTGCGCCCGATGCGGTGGACGTAGGCCTCGGCCTCGGCGGGCGCGTCGTAGTTGACGACGTGGCTGATCGTGTCGACGTCGAGGCCGCGCGCCGCGACGTTGGTCGCCACGAGGATCTTGGCGCGGCCGTCGCGGAAGCGCGCGAGCACGCTGTCGCGCATGGCCTGGGGCATGCCGCCGTGGAGCGCCTCGGCCGGGAAGCCCTTGCCGCGGAGCTGCATGACGAGGTCGTCGACCATCTCGCGCGTGTGGCGGAACACGAGCACGCCGGTGGGCTGCTCGGCCGCGAGGATGCGCACGAGCGTGTCGAGCTTCTCGTGGTGCATCACGGCGATGGCGAGCTGCTCGGTCTGCGCGGTCGCGACGCTGCCGTTCTCGCCCGCGACGCTCACGAACTCGGGATTCTTGAGGAAGCGCTCGGCGAGCCGCTTGATGGGCTCGGGCATCGTGGCGCTGAAGAGCATCGTCTGCCGGTTCGGGCCGACGGCCTCCAGGATGATCTCGACCTCTTCGAGGAAGCCCATGTCGAGCATCTCGTCGGCCTCGTCGAGCACGACGCAGCCCGCGCTCTCGGGGGCCAGCGTGCCGCGCTCGATGTGGTCGCGCAGGCGGCCGGGCGTCGCCACGATGATGGAGGCGTCGCCGCTCTGGAGCGCGCGCGCCTGGGGGCCGAACGCCGCGCCGCCCGCGAGGACGAGCGCGGTGATGCCGGCGTGCTTGCCGATGCGGTCGATCTCGGCGGCGACCTGCGCGGCCAGCTCGCGCGTGGGCACGAGGACGAGGGCGGGGACGCCGTTCATGGCGTGCTCCACGAGGGGGATGCCGAAGGCGGCCGTCTTGCCGGTGCCGGTCTGCGCCTGGCCCACGGCGTCCTTGCCGGCCATGAGGATCGGGATCATCGCCGACTGGATCGGCGAGGCTTCTTCGAAGCCCATCTCGGCGAGGGACGCGAGCACGGGCTGACGCAGGCTGAATGAATCGAACTTGACCATGTGCGGATGCAACTCTCTTGACCGGCGTTCCCGTGGAGGCCCTACACAGACGACGAACACGCGGGACGAAGACACGCGGGCCGGTCAGGAGCGGCTGGTCAACCGCGCGAAGCAGCCCCTCCTATTTGGCCCTATGCCTGCCACGGGGGGCGGGCACCGGAGCGGCCACGGGACCGGCCATCGGGTGCAGGAGCCGCTCCCACCAGGCGTGGGCCGTGGGCGCGGGCTCGGGCACGAGGACGCCGAAGAGGTCCAGCAGCCCCACGAGCGCGAAGTAGAACGCCGCGTACCCGCCCATGCCGCCCGCGGGCCCCAGCGCCATGGCCAGCGGGAAGCTCGCGAACGCGGCGACCCAGAGCAGGAGGAAGTCGGCCACGCTGCGCGCGAAGAGGATCTCGCGCTGGACGAAATCCCGGCGTGATAGCAGGGTGTGCGCGCGCCCCGCCACGAGGACGAGCCCCGCGGCGAGCGGCGTCCACGCGCCGGTGAAGTAGCCGATGAGGACGAGGACGGCGCCGAACGCGAAGACGTACCACGCCATCGCCGCGAGCTGGAGGAAGCGGAAGACGCCACGCGCGTCCTCGATCGCCGAGACGCGCGTCACGAAGAGCATCATCATGACGAGGAAGACCTCCGCGCCGAGGGCCTGCTCGCCGCGGTGCGCCGCCGCGTCGCGCCACGCGGGGACGGCAAGCCCCGCGAGGAGCCCCGCCGCGAGGAGGAGCGGGGGCGCGGCGCCCACCGCGCGCTCCAGCGTGGGGCGCTTCGGGGCGAAGTCGCGGGCGATCAGGGCCACGCACGGCGATGTGCCCAACGGGTCTTAGACGTACGGCCCCGGCGAGGCGTACCGGCTCGCCGCCCCCTCGGCCTCGCGCTGCACGGTCTGCAACGCGCGCCGCAGGTGCATGTCCTCGATGCGCACCTTCGAGACGGCCGCCTCGTCCACCGGGTCGCCGCCGTGGGCCAGGTAGTCCTCGATGGCGAGGATGCTCGCCTGCTCCACGATGGCTTCGAGCTGCGCGCCGGTGAGACCGTCCGTGTCGCGGGCGAGCGTTTCGAGGCTGACGTCCTCGGCGAGCGGCCGCCCCCGCGCATGGATCTGGAAGATCTCGGCGCGCGCCTTCTCGTCGGGCGCGCCCACCTCCACGAGGCGGTCGAAGCGGCCGGGCCTCAGGAGCGCGGGGTCGAGCATGTCGGCGCGGTTGGTGGCCGCGACCACGGTGACGCCGTGCAGAGGCTCGATGCCGTCCATCTCGTTGAGGATCGCGCTCACGATGCGCTCGGTTACCTCGTTGCCGATGCCGCGGCCGCGCGCCGGCGCGATGCTGTCGATCTCGTCGAAGAAGAGGATCGTGGGCGCCGACTCGCGCGCCTTGCGGAACACCTCGCGCACCGCCTTCTCGCTCTCGCCGACCCACTTGCTGAGGAACTCGGGCCCCTTGACCGCGATGAAGTTGGCCTTCGCCTCCGTGGCGACCGCCTTCGCCAACAAGGTCTTGCCCGTTCCCGGAGGGCCGTAGAGAAGGATGCCGCGCGGCGGGTGCGTCTTGAGGTGGGTGAAGAGCAGGCGGTACTTCAGCGGCCACTCGACGGCCTGCTGCAATTCGCGCTTGGCCTCCGCGGCGCCGCCCACCTGGTCCCACGCGACGTTGGGCGTCTGCACGAACACCTCGCGCAGCGCGCTGGGCTCCATCTCGCGGAACGCCTCCGTGAAGTCGGCCATCGTGACCTCCAGCTTCTCCAGCACCTCGCCGGGCAGCGTCGCGGCCTCCAGGTCGAGGTCCGGCAGGATGCGGCGCACGGCGCGCATCGCGGCCTCCTTCGCCAGCGCGCTGAGGTCCGCGCCCACGAAGCCGTGCGTGTTGTCCGCCAGCTCCTCCAGCCTCACGTCGTCCGCGAGCGGCATGCCGCGCGTGTGGATCTGCAGGATCTCCATGCGCCCCTCGCGCCCGGGCACGCCGATGACGATCTCGCGGTCGAAGCGGCCCGGCCTGCGCAGCGCGGGGTCGAGCGCGTTGGGCCGGTTCGTCGCGGCGATCACGACCACGCGCCCGCGCGACTTGAGCCCGTCCATCAGCGTGAGCAATTGCGCCACGACGCGCCGCTCCACCTCGCCCTGCGTCTCCTCGCGCTTGGGGGCGATGCTATCGATCTCGTCGATGAAGACGATCGAGGGCGCCTTCTTCTCGGCCTCCTCGAAGATCTGGCGAAGGCGCTCCTCGCTCTCGCCATAGTATTTCGACATGATCTCGGGGCCCGCGATCTGGAAGAACTGCGCGCCCGCCTCGTTCGCCACCGCCTTCGCGATGAGCGTCTTGCCCGTGCCGGGCGGACCGTGGAGCAGCACGCCCTTGGGCGCCTCGACGCCGAGCCGCTCGAAGATCTCGGGGTGGCGGAGCGGAAGCTCGATCATCTCGCGGATGCGCGTGAGCTCGTCGCCCAGCCCGCCGATGTCCTCGTAGCGGATGCCGGCGCCCACCGCCCCGGCCGCGCGCGGCTCCTCCTCCAGGACCAGCTCGGTCTCCTCGGACATCATCGCCACGTCGACGCGCGGCTGGAGCGCAATCACGACGAGGTCGACGCGCCGGCCCATGATGCCCAGCGGGATCACGTCGCCGCGATGCAGCGCGCGCCCTTCGAGCACCTGCTTGAGGTACGGCTCGCCGCCCACGATGCGCAACGGCTCGGTGGGCGCCAGCGTCACGGCCTGCGCGGGCGGCGCCTCGATCTTCGCCACCGTCACGGTGTCCTCGGTCCCCACGCCCGCGTTGTGCCGCAGGATGCCGTCCATGCGCACGAGGCCGCGCCCCTTGTCCTCGGGCAGGCTCTGCCAGACGCGCGCCGCCGTCGGCTTCTTGCCGCGGATCATCAGGACGTCGCCAGGCTCCGCGCCCAGCTCCTTCGCGATCTCGGGCGAGAGCCGCACGAGCCCGCGTCCCGCCTCGCCGGGCCGCGCTTCGGCCACGCGCGCCTTGCGTCCAGTGTCCTCGGTCTTCTTCGCCATGCTCAGGCCCAGCCGCGGCGCGTGCGTCGGATTTCTGGCACAATCACCGATGCCCCCCGAGCGTGCGTACGTTCATCAGGCATCGGCGGCTTCCCGCCGCGTGGCCGGGCACCTCGTCACGCTGGAGACCACCGCGGGCAACCTCGTGCTGGAGCTGGCCGTGGACGACGCGCCCAAGACGGCCGCGAACTTCCTGGCGTACGTGAAGGCGGGCTTCTACGCGGGCACTGTCTTCCATCGCGTGATCCCGCGCTTCGTCGCGCAGGCGGGCGGCTATCGCCCCGACGGATCGCGCAAGCCCGCGCTCTTCCCGCCGATCCGCTTGGAGTCGTCCACGCTCAAGCACACGGACGGCGCGCTGGGCATGGCGCGCCTCCCCGACCCGCACACCGCGACCTCGGAGTTCTACCTCTGCGACGGGCCGCAGCGCGACCTCGACGGCAACTACTGCGTGTTCGGCCGGCTGCTCGAAGGGCGCGAGGTGCTGCGCCGCATCGCGGGCACGCCCACCAAGCCCGGCGACTGGCCGATCGATCCGCCCGTGATCGTGCGCGCGTACGAGGGCAAGCCCGACCCCGCGAATCCCGCGCCGAAGTGGGAGCCGCCCGCCAAGGTCGCGGGCAGCGCCGACGCCGAGGTCGTGCGCGCCGCGGCGAAGAAGCTGCGCGGCCGCGCCGCCATGCTCCGCGCGCGCAAGCCGCTCCTGGCAATGGGCGACGTCGAGAGCGCCATCGCCAACGCGGACCGCACCGGCGCGCAGGCGGACCTGGAGCGCGCCGAGAAGATGCTCGTGGAGAAGGAAGCGCGGAAATGATCCTCGCGGCCGCGCTTGCGGGGCTCCTCCTCGTGCTGCTCGCGGCCAAGGCGCACGGCCGCCAGGTCCGCCTGGAGCGCGAGTCGGCGGGGCTGGGCGGCGAGGTCGACTTCCGCGATCCGCCGCCGCGCGTCGCGCTCCTCTGGCGCCGCGACCGCATCCGGTACTGGATCACGCTCCCCGCGCTGGCCCTCGCGCTGCCCGCGCTTGGCGCGCTCGCCCGCCTCGCCTGGCCGCAGCTCCTGCTCCTGGCGCTGGTCGCGGCGCCCACGCTCGCCTTTGCGCTCCTGGGCCTCGACAGCGCGCGCCGCGTCGCGCAGCCCCGCGCCACGTGGGCCTGGTGGGGCGCGCTTGCCCTCGCCACGGGCGCGTGGACGACGCTCCTGGTCCTCTAGTCTTCCCAGCGCGCCTTCACCCAGTCGAGCATCGCGCGCGCCGCCTCGGGCTCGGCGTAGGCGATGTCGGTGACGGAGATGACGCCCGCGGCCATGCCGTCGCGCAGCACGACGAGGCGCTTGATGCGCAGCGTCCGCATCTTCTCCGCCGCGGCCTCGACCGTCTCGTCGGCGCCGATCGTCACGATAGGCGCGCTCATGACGTCGGCGAGGCGCGTGGCGTCCGGGTCGCGCGCCGCGCCGATCACGCGGAAGACGAGGTCGCGCTCCGTCGCGATGCCCACGGCGTCCTCGCCGCGCATCACGACGAGGCAGCCGACGCGGTGAAGCTCCATCAGCCGAGCCGCTTCGCGCGCGCTCGTCGCGGCATCCGCCGACACGACGGGGCGGTGCATCAGCGAGTCGACGATCATGCTCACGTCTCGACGCGGGGCGCCTTCAGCCTGCCGCCGCTACGAAGATCGGGAGCGAGCCTTCTTCCTCGAAGGGCGGCATCGCGAGCCGATGCGCGTCGACGTCTGGAGCGACATCGCGTGCCCCTGGTGCTGGCTGGGGAAGCGCAACCTGGAGGAGGCGATCCGCCAGGCGGGGCGCGACGACGTCGAGGTCGTCATGCGCTCCTTCGAGCTCAATCCGCGCGCCGGCCCCACGCGCCCCGCGAAGGAGTACCTGGCCGAGCGCTTCGGAAGCCTCGCGCGGGTCGAGGACGCGCACCGCAGGCTCGAAGCGATGGGCGAGCGCGTGGGGCTGCGTTACGACTTCGCGCGCCAGCAGGTCGCCAACACGTTCGACGCGCACCGCGTCCACCAGCTCGCCAAGACGCGCGGCCTGGGCGCGCCGGTGGTCGAGCGGCTGATGCGCGCGTACCACGGCGAGGGAGCGGACCTCGCGGACCGTGCGACCCTTCGCCGTCTCGCGCTGGAGGCCGGCCTCGAAGCCTCGGACGTGGACGACGTCCTGTCGAGCGAGGCGTACGCCGACGCCGTGCGCGCGGACGAGGCGCTCGCCGCCGAGCTGGGCGTGCAGGGCGTGCCGTTCTTCGTCCTCGACGGGCGGCACGCCATCTCGGGCGCGCAGCCGGTCGAGGCCTTCGCGCGGGCGCTCAGCGCTTCGCTTCACGATGCCGCTTAGCCGGCTCCTTGCTCGGCGCGTCGTCCTGGGGCGCCATGCGCGGGTCGCGCGTCTTGCCATCCACGTAGTCGGGCGTCTTGCGCATCCGAGGCGCTTTGGCGGCCCGGCGAGAAGAGCCGATGCGCCGGATCGTCGATGGCCGGCCGTCCAGCCCCGCGGTCGCGTGCCGCAAGGGCGAGCGCTTTTGCCCGCGCGCCGCATCCCGCGCCGATGCCCGCCTACGTCCTCGCGCTCATCGAGTCGATCCACGATCCGGACGCGTACAAGCGCTACGTCGCGCAGGTCGAGGCGACGATGACGCCCTTCGGCGGCCGTTTCCTCGCGCGCGTGCCCGGCCCGGAGGCGCTCGAAGGCGGCCCCGCCCCCAGCCGCGCGGTCGTGCTGGAGTTCCCCAGCGTCGAGAAGGCGCGGGCGTGGCACGCCTCGCCGAGCTATCAGCCGGTCGCGGCGCTGCGCCAGTCGGCGTCGCGCGGAACCCTGCTGCTCCTTCCCGGCTACGCGCCCTGAGCGCGCTGGAGCACGCGCATCGCCTGGAGCGTCGCCCACTTCGAGGGCTCGCCCAGCGGCTCGACGACCAGCGGCGTGATGGCGGCGAGGCCCTTCGGCGCGTAGTCCGCGCCCTCCGCGAGGTCGGGATGCTGCGCGTCGAGCCGCCAGCGTCCGTCCGCGCCGCGCTTGCCCAGGAGCCACGCCAGCGCGGGCGCGAGCCAGGGGTCATACGGATTGCCAAGCTCGGTGGCGAGGTCGAGGCCCAGCAGCGCGTCATAGTAGTAGTGGCACGGGAAGTGGATGCGGCGCCACGGCTCGTAGGGATCGTCCATGCCCAGGCGCTCGCGCAGCAGGAACGCGACGCCGCGCGCCACGGTCTCGCGCGGACGCTCCGCACGGGGCAGCGCGGCGAAGGCGCCCAGCGCCTCCCACGAGTCGAGGGTGCCGCCCTGCGCCTGCTCGGGCCAGCAGTGCCAGCCGCCATCCTCGCGCTGCGCCGCCACGAGCCACGCCAGGCCGCGGGCAACGCGCGGGTCGTCGCGCCGGCCCATGCGGATCGCCGCGCGCGTGAGGTTGCCCACCACGCACACCTCGTCGTCGAGGATATCACCGCCCCGAGGCCCGAGGAAGGCGTCGAGGCACGCCTCCAGCAGCGCGCCGGCGCGCGGCTCGGAGGCGTCGAGGCCCATCTCGGCGAGCGCGATGAGGCGATGGTAGGGCGCGCCGTACTTGGGCTTGTAGAGCGCGTCGAGGTCGCGCGGGACCGGCCCGAGGCCCGCGAGCACGCGCGCCGCCGAGCCGCGCAACGGGATCTCGCGCCGCGCGGCCACGACCTCCGCATCGTCGGGCGCGCGCCCCGCGAGGTCGACGAGCGCCTGCGCGCGGACGGCCGGATCGGCCGGGTCGAGGAGCCATGCAAGCGTCGCGTCCGGGACGAACGCGATGCGGCGGTCGAAGCTCGCGTGGCGGCCCGCCGGCGCCTCCCGCGGCGCGAAACGCTCGTCGCGCAGCTCGACCGACGCCATCCGGTCCAGGGCGAAGCGGCGCCACGCCGGCAGCGGACCCGACGCGCTCCGTCCCCCGACCTGGTAGGCGAGGAGATGGAGCGCGCCGCGCTGCTCGCCCAGCGTGTGCGGCTCGACGAGGCGCGGCTCGCCGTCGTACGCGAACGCGACGAGCCGGCGCGCCTCGATGGCGGCGAGCAGCGTCTCGCGCGTCGCGGGCATGGCGGGTGGACGCTCGCCCCGCTGCAAGAAGCTTCACGTGTAACACGGCGGGAGCACGCGCGCCAGCGCCGCGGACTCTTCCGGTGTGAGCGGCGTGTCGCGCGCGGCGAGGTCGTCGGCCGCGTGGCGCGCGTCGCTCGTGCCGGTCAGCACGATGGCGCCCTGCTCGATCCAGAAGCGCAGCAGCATCGCGCCCGGCGCGAGGCCCGTGCGCGCGCTGGCGGCGCGGACGGCCGGGTGCGCGAGCAGCGCGGGCGCGGCGGTGAGCAGCGAGAAGCCCTCGTAGCCCAGGCCGTGCTCGCGGCAGAAGGCGCGCGTCGCGCGGTCCGCCTCGGGCCAGACGAGCGTGCGGCTCTGCACGAGCGCCGGCTTCACCGACGCGCCGGCGTGGAGCTCCGCGAGCTGTGCGGCGCTGACGTTCGAGACGCCCAGCAGACGCACGCGCCCCGCGCGGTGCAGCGCCTCCATCGCGCCCCACGCCTCCCAATCCTCCTTCGCGAGGCCGCGCGACGTCGAGGGGCCGTGCAGCAGGTAGGCGTCGAGGTGATCCACGCCCAGGTGCGCGAGCGAGCTTGCGAACGACTGCGCGACCTGCTCCGCGATCGGCACGGCCGGGTCGTAGGGCATCCGGTGGTCCTGCCCGCGCGCGTGCGTGAACTTCGTCTGGAGGAAGATATCGTTCCGCGCAAGGCCCGAAGCCTGGAGCGCCTCGCCCACGGCCGCCTCGTGGTAGTGCTTGCGCTGGTTCGCCGTGTCGATGCCGCGGAAGCCGGCCGCGAGCGCCTGCGCCACGAGGGGCGCGGTGCGCTCCTCCTTCCACGCGGTGCCGTAGAGCATCGTCGGCACGCGCACGCCCTGGACCACGACCTCGCGCCGCTCCATCGCCGCGGCACGCGGGGCGGCGTCGATGAGGCTTTGGGCGCCCGCGCCGGTCGGGGCGCGTGGACGTCATGGCCGCGCGGCTCGCCGCCCAGCACGTCGCGCGCCCCGCGCTGGGGAGCCCGCGCGAGGTGGCGACGCGCCTGGGCGCGGTGCAGGCGCAGGACCTTCCCGCCGCGAAGTGGGCGCTCGGGCTCAGGATGCGCAAGCCCTCGCTCGCCGCCGTGGAGCGCGCGATCGACCGCGGCGCGATCCTGCGCACGTGGCCCATGCGCGGCACGCTGCACTTCGTCGCGGCCCGCGACGCGCGCTGGATGGTCGAGACGCTGGCGCCCCGCTCGCTGGCCCGCGCGGCCGGGCGCCGCCGCGAGCTTGGCCTCACGGACCGGACGCTCGACGTCGCGCGGCGCGCGCTGGCGCGGGCGCTCGAAGGCGGGGGACGGCTCACGCGCCCCGCGGCGTACGAGGTCCTGGAGAAGGCCGGCGTGCGCACGTCGGGCCAGCGCGGCATCCACGCGCTGGGGCACCTCGCGCAGGAGGGATTGCTCTGCGTCGGGCCCCACGAGGACAAGCAGCCCACGTTCGCGCTGCTCGACGACGTGGCGCCGCGTCCGTGGCGTCCCGCCGCTCCAGGCGCGGAGTTGGCGCGCCGCTACGCCACGGGCCACGGCCCCGCGAGCGCCGCCGATTTCGCCTGGTGGAGCGGCCTCCCGCTGACCGAGGCGCGCGCCGCGCTCGCGTCGGCCAAGGGGCTGCGCGAGACGCCCGAAGGATGGAGCGCCGCGCGCCCACGCCAAGCCCGCGAGACCTCGCCCGCCGCGCACCTCCTGCCCGCGTTCGACGAGATGGCGGTCGCGTACAAGGACCGCGGCGCGGCGCTCCGGCGCGTGGGCAAGCTCGCGAGCCCGCAGATCGGCCTGCTGAGCCCGTGCATCCTCGTGGACGGGCAGATGGTGGGCACGTGGGGGCGCACGCTGACGAGGACGCGCGTCCGGATCGCGCTCAAGCCGCTCGTAGCGTGGAGCCGCGCGGAGCGCAGCGCGGTCGAGGCGGCGGCCCAGGCTTATGCCGACTTCCTGGGTTTGGAGGCAGCATGAAGCTCGCCGGCCCGCACGCCACGCGCCCGATCTCGTACCTTGGCCTCTGGACGCCCGGCGCGTGGCGCCTGAAGGTCTACGGCATCCGCCACGGTGGCGCCGCGCCCGATCCGGCGCTCGTGGAGATGGCGAAGGCCGCCGCGGCGCCGCGCCTGCCCACCCCCGACGCGGAGCGCGGCCCCTACGGCGTCGGGTTCCTCGGCGTGCACCAGGGGCGCGGCGCGGACTTCACGTTCCTCGACTGGTGGAGCGCGGAGAACGAGCTGCACCACCTCGTCTGGACGCGCGTCGGCACGGGCCCGCTGAGGCCCAACCCGCCGGAAGGGCCCTCGGTGTGCGTGTGGGACCTGGCCGTGCAGTGGCGCGAGCGCGAGGCGTGGGTCGCGCACGTGCTCGCCGACCCGAAGGGTCCGGACCTCGAAAGCTATCTCGCGGACGCGCGGCCGGGCGAGGCCTGAGCATGCGTCGGGCCGCCGCGGCCGCCGCGCTCCTCGCGGGCCTCGTGACGTTCGCGGGCGGGATCGCGCACGTCGTGGGCGTCACGCGCAGCGCCCTCGCGCGCGACGGGCTCTTCGACGCGCGCCACGTCACGCTCCTCGTCATCGGCTGGTCGCTGCTCGCGCCCGCGGCGGGGCTCGTGGCCGCCGGCGCGGGCATGGCGCGGCGCCGCGCGTGGGCCTACCCCACGGCGCTGGCGCTGGGCGCGTTCCTCCTCGTCGAGCTCGTGCTCCTGGGCAGCACCCTCGGGACGCCCGCGCAGGCGCTCCCGGCCTACGCGGCTGCGCTGGCGTGCCTGGCGCTCTGGGCCGTGGCGTGGCGGCGCGGGGGCCGCACGGGTTCGGGCTAGCGGCCTTCGTCCGGCTGCGCTTCAGGGCGGAAGCTCAAGCGCCGCTGAGGCGGAGCAGGTCCTCGGCGAACATCGCCATCTGGGCGCGGGACGCGAAGCGCACGTACTCGGCCTCCAGGTCCTCGCCCTTGCCCTCGCGCGCCAGCATGAGCATGAGCAGCTCCCCTTCTTCGCCAGGCGCGGCCGTCGCCTGGAGCCGCAGCTTGCCGTCCGAGGGGCCGGCCACCTCGACCAGGCGCTTGCCTTCGTCCAGCCCATCCAGGACGTCCTGGGCGAAGCTGCCCAAGGCCGGCTTGGTGACGACCAGCGCGTAGCGCGCCTTCAGGCCCGGACGCGTGATCGCCAGCTCCAGGCCGCCCGTGGCGGGGCGCAGCGCCAGCGCGCTTTCGTCGTCCTCGTGCGTCAATACGGGCTCCGGAAGGGCCATCGGTCCGGAACGGACGTCCCCCGGAATCGCCCTTTCGGGAAATGGCGTCACGTTCATGCCGGTCGGGCGGGAGAGCCGCGGGGCATGGCAGAGCCGCCCTCCTCCCCGAAGGACGTGGCCGACGTGCTCGATGCGCTGGCGCGCAAGATCCGGTCGGACCCCTCGTTCCGGCTTGCGCAGCCGCCGCGCAGCATGGCCGTCGTCCCTCCGACCTCCAGCCAGATCGACGTGGAGGACTCGGACGCGCCGCAGGTGGGTGCCGTGGACGTCTTCCAGGACGACCGCGCCGTCACCGTCACGATCGAGACGCGCAACGCGGACGCCGGGAGCGTGCACGTGAGCCTCTCGGACGGGCGCCTGCTGGTGAACGTCGGCGAGGGCCCGCGGGCGCTCCGGCGCGACCTGGCGCTACCGGCTGCCGTCGACGAAGACGCTGCGTTCGCCACCTTCCGCAACGGCGTCCTGGACGTCGTCCTGCCCCTCCGGGGAACCGTGAAGGGCCGCTGAGGCCGCCCGGAACTTCGGCAGGTACACCTTCTCCAGGCTGCTCGTGCGCTTGCGCTTGCGGCGCTTGAACTCGCGCAGCGCGATCGGGCAGCTCACGTGCGCGCAATACTTGTGGCCCAGCGTCGTCTGGTTGTACGCGCCGCAGCGCTGGCACTCGACGCCGAGGTTGTTGCCGAAGAAGACGACGTTCTCGCCCGCGGTGCGGATGCCCACGCGCAGGCCCAGCGAGGTCGCGATCTCGGGGGGCGCGCTCGCCATCAGGACACCGCCTGCTCCATCGGGAGCGCGGCGAGACCCAGCCCGAAGCGCAGCGCGTCCTCGGGCGAGAGGCTCTCCTGGTAGCGCGCGAGCAGCCCGCGCACGAGGTCGGGCTCGCTCAGGGCGTAGCGCGCCTCGGGGCGGGCGGGCTGGCGCGCGACGATCTGCTCGGCGACGAGCCGGTTGACGTGGAACGAGAGCGTGCTGCGCGACACGCCGACCGCCGAGCACAGCTCGCGCTGCGTCATCGGGCTGCCGGGCAGCAGCGCGTACACGATCCGGCGCGGCGCGTCGTGGCGCAGCATGGAGAGGACCTCCTTCTCCCGGCGGCCGACGCCCGCGTGCGTGAAGTAGCGCTTGTAGCGCCCGTCGCGCCGCGCGACGACGAGGCCGGCGCGCTCCAGGCAGTCGAGGTGGTAGAGCGTCGTGCCCAGGGGCAGCTCGCAGCGCCGCGCGATCTCGCGCAGGTGCGCGCCGGCGTGGGCGGCGACGCAGTCGTGGATCGCCTTGCGCGAGGGCACGCTGAAGATCGAGTTGGCGAGCATGGATTCCCATCCTGTGCCGCGCCGCGCGCCCGCCAGAGGCAAGCGGAGGCCGGTGGGGGCGGCTTCCCGGGAGCCGCTGTGTGGATTCCCATTCCACTGGGGGGTGTGGTCGCTCGCTTGCTCGCCGCCCGGACTCGGGATAGGGT
>JAXDQU010000046.1:0-7830 GCA_034667685.1 Thermoplasmata archaeon
GGCTCGGGCTCGAAAGTGGGCTCGGGAACGGGATCGCTCGGGCTCACGCGAGCGGGATCGTGCAGGGGCTGCCCGGGAGCTGGTCATGCAGCGGGTCGAAGTCGAACCAGTTGTAGGTGGCATAGAACTGGCCGTCCACGACGAGGCAGCGCACGATGTCGTTGCCCAGGATGCAGTTGACCGACGCGCAGGGAAGCTGCCCTTCGCAGACGTAGTGCTCGACGACGTAGATGGGCGAGCGGCACGCGGAGGCCGTCGGCGTGGCGATGGCGAGCGCGGGGAGAAGGAGCGCGGCGGCGAGGAGGAGTCGCAGGTTCATGGTTTCACCGGCGCGCCCAACGCCGCGGGACGAGGAATAGGTTCCCCGGTGGGCAACACGGACGTTGTCAAGCTCCGGGCCGACGCCGCCGCCAGGCCAGGCCCGCCGCGGCCGCGGCCACGAGGGCCAGGCTCCAGGCGAGGTCGGGTCCCGGCGTGCGCTTCGCCGCGGGGATGTCGGCCACCTTCTCAACGTGCACGAGCGCGAGGTCGGTGCCGAGGATCTTGAGGTCCGCGCTCACGACGTGCTTGCCGGCGGGCAGGTCCATCGGGTCGGTCTTCTGCGCGCCGCTGCCCGCGCCTTCGATGCCCTGGATGATCTTGTTGTCGACGACCCTGCCGTCGAGCCGGAACTCGACGCTCACGCGGCCCACGGGCGCGAGGTTCGGGTTGCGCACGGAGACCGCGAAGTAGCCCTTGCCGTCGTCGCGCGTGACCACGTCGAGCGAGGCGACGGTGATGTCCTGCGGCGCGGGCTGCGGCGTCGGGCCGGTGGGCGACGTGGAGGGCGGCGTGACGTCGGGCGGCGGCGCGGTGCCGTTCTCCTCGGGCGGGGGCGCGTCGGGCAGGGGCGCGCTGCCGGGGGGGGACGCGATGGTCAGGTCGCGCTCGAGCCGGTCGTCGCCGCGCGTCGTCTGGTTGAGCGCGCCCGAAGGATCGACGGTCGCGGTGAGCGCGTGCGCGCCCTCCGTGGCGCCGCCCCACGAGAAGGAGACCGAGAACGAGCGGCTGCTGGGGAGCGGCGGCACGGGCTTCGTCGCCAGGAGGATGCCGTCGACGCGCAGCTCGACCTGCGTCTGGCCGGCGGGTCCGTCGCCCGCGTTGCGCACCAGCGCCGTGACCATGACCGTCTCGTTGGGCGCGGGGTCGTCGGGCAGCGCGTCGAGCCGCTCCAGCACGAGGTCCGGCGCGGCGGGCGCGGCCACGGGCTGCGAGGTGATGGTGACGTTCTGCGACCATCCGTTGTTGCCGCGGTCGAGGTCCACGAGCGCATCGTCCGGATCCGCGACGAGCCGCAGGACGTGGTCGCCCCCTGATAGCACGACGTAGAACTGGAAGCGCACGCTGCCGCCCGCGGGGAGGTTCGCCTGCGAGGCGTTGAAGAGCGGCGCGTCGCCGTCGTAGGCGCGGATCGCGGCGAGGCTCGCCATGCGGCTGCCCACGTTGCGCAGGGTCGCGTCGACGAGCAGGCCGCGGTGCTCGCGGAACTCGCCGCGCACGCTCACGTTGCCCCACGCGAGGTCGGGCGAGGGGTGAGCCAGGATGGAGAAGTTCGCGCACGCGATGTTGACCGACGCGCCGCAGTCCGTCGTCGTCGCGTTGTCCGGATCGAGGATCGCGCGCGCCGTGAAGTTGCCCGCCACGTGGTCGTCGGTGAGGTTGTACTGCACGAGCGTCTGCGACTCGCCCGGCCCGAGCGCGGGCACGGGCTGGCGCGCGTAGAGCCCCTGGCCGTCCTCGATGACGACGCTCGTGGGCGAGGAGTTCGCGTTGCCGACGTTGCTCACCGTGGGCAGGAAGAACTGGTCCGTGCCCGGACGTCCCTGCAAGGGCGAGACGCGGAACGCGCTGATCCGCAGGTTGGGCTGGGGCGTGGGGCGCACGAAGAAGCCGCGCGCCGTGGCGACGTTGTTGCGCTCGTTGAGCTCGTGGACGTCGCCTTCGGGCGCGTCGGCGCGCGGCGGATCCACGGTGACGAAGAAGGAGTGCTGGCCCGCGAGCAGGTTGGCGCTCCAGCAGATGCGGCCGCTGTCCTCGCCCGTGTGCAGGATCGCGGTGACCTTCTGCGCGCCCGCGTCGAGCCCGTCGATCGTCGCCGAGACGTAGAACCCCGTGCCCGGCGTCATGCTATCATTGCCGAGGTTGAGCGCCGCCGCGCAGAGCACGGACGGGAAGCGCTCGTCGGAGGCCGTGGCCGTCAGGTTCTCCGGGATGAGGTCGGGCGTCTGGCAGTAGGTCTGCGGCGCCGGCGTCCCGTACGTCGCCGGGTCCGTGCACGGCTGCTGGACCTGGGCGTGGACCAGGGGCAGCAGCAGGAGCGCGCCGAGCAGCATGGCTCGGACCGGGGGGCGGAGCACTGGGCCTGACCGACGTCCCTCCCTTCATAAGCGTTGTTGAGCGCTTTTGGAACGCGCGCCGCACCCGAATTTCAGATCGTAACAGCTTTCCCGGCGCGGAATCTGCTTTCGCGCGTGGTCCGGCCGGCCGCCTGCGCGCTGGGGCTCGTCGCCCTCCTGCTCGCCCTTCCCCTCGTCCAGGAGACGGGCTGGCGCCCCGACTCGGCGGCCGCCCCGCTGCCCGCCCACGGGAAAGGGTGGCACGCGCTGCCCGCCACGCCGCGGCCCCCCTTGACGATCCCGCCCTACGGGAGCGACCCGCACGAGGTCGACTCGTTCGCCTCCACGCCGGACGGCAAGATCGTCGTCTACCTCCGCCAGGACCGCTACCCGGTCGGCCACGGAGGCTGCGACGGGTGGAGCGTCGTGGGGGGCTACAACTGGACCAATGGATTCACCTCCATTCACATGGCCAGGATGTCGGGAACATGCCTGGAGCGGATCGCATCCTTGACTTGGTATCCGGGAGAGCAGGTCGGTGACGACCCGGGATATGGGTTCAACGCTGCTATCGTCCGCAGCCGCGAGGCGCCCCCGCCACCCGGCTATCTCATGGCGGATGGGCCCTCGCCCACGGGGTTCCACTGGGAGGACACGCTCCCTGAAGGGCGCTCGTGAGCGGATTCCATCGACCTGTCTTGTGAAACGGCGAGGTGTTATCCGAAAGCGCGAGTTGTTCGCCGCGTGTTCCGTCCGGCCGCTTGCCTACTCGGGCTTCTCCTTGCCGCCTCAGTCCTCCCTGTGGTCAACGGCGCTTCCCGCGCCAGCCCCGCGTCCCCGGCGCCGGGCCAGGTCCCAGGGACCTTCTTCCTCGCGTCGCCTGACGGAAGGGTCCACGCTTATCTCCGACAGGACATGCACCTCGGACCGGACGGACACTGCCACGGCTCGTTCCAGTTCGGCGTCTATGAAGGGACGCGCGGCGTCAACACCGACGTCAAGGTCAAGGGCGTCCCGGGAACCTGCCTGATGCGGATTATCTTCGTGTCCTGGGCTCCCTCGGGGAACCCGGCCGACGTGGACATCGGCCCCAGCGCGGCGTTCGCAGCAACCGGAATGGCGCCGACACCCCCGGACGTCGCAGGAATGGGCAGCGCCGGGGGGCTCCCGCCGGTCGGGCCCGCGGCGCCCAAGTCCGATCCGGTGGACACCGAAGCGGACCACCGATGCGGTCAGAATCCTTACCCAAGCCCGCCGCCGCCCACCTTCACCTTCGCCGGGCACATGGCGGAGTCGACGAGCAACCCCGGGTCGGCCGACGAGGACGGCGAGACGGCGGGCCAGATGCAGGGAGACTCCGGCGTCACCGAGACGCACAGCTGGCGCTACTCCAACGGGACGTTCTCGTACTATCGCCCCTACCCGCCTCCTTGCGCTGCGCAGGGGGAGACCTACGCAAAGACGGAGTGCAACGGAGGTCCCTGCTGGCAGAGCGACGATCTCATCATGTCGTGCGCTTGGGTCGGCGTGCACGTCTGGAGCACCGGCACCGCGACAGGCGCGGATTACGTTGACTTCGGCGTCCATGACGACGACGTGACCATCTGGTCGGACAGCCACGGGCGATCGGGGGCAATCTGCGACACCTCTGGCGACACGCGCTTCGACGACGGCCACCACACGACCTACGGCTGCACCCAAAGCGACACGACCAGCAGCGCGGAGTTCGGCCAGGCCATGGACGCGCTCCTGGGCGTCTATGGCGCCCTCTGAGCCCCCTCGTTTCCGCGCGCCGCATCCCGAAGCCTTCTTCTGCGCCAGGGGCCGAGCCTCGGCGCGGGATGCAACGTGGACACTTCGAACGTGCTGTCGCTCTTCCGGGCCGTGATGCCCGGCGTGCGGGGCGTGGTGCTGGCCGACCCGGCCGGCGCGCCCCTGGCGCATGACCTGACCCTCGACCCGGCGCCGCTGGCGCGCGCCGCCCACACCGAGCACGCGGCGACGGGAGGCGTGGGCTGCTCGACGATGGTCCGCCACGCGGACGGGCTCTACCTCGTCGTGTTCCTCTCCGAGGCGCAGGCCAACGCCTTTTTGCCGGTCCCCCCGGCTCCCGCCGCTTGATGGACGTCGTCGCGGGTCGCAACCCGGTGGCGGAGGCGCTCAAGGCGGGGCGCGTCAAGCGGCTGCTGGTGAGCGAGAGCGCCGACCTGCACGACAAGGCGATGCGCGGCCTGCTGGAGCGGGCGCGCGCGGCCGGCGTGCCGCCCGAGACGGTGCCGGCCGCGACGATCGAGCGCCACGCGCCGGGCGTCGCGCACCAGGGCGTCGTGGCGCTCTGCGAGCCGCGCGGCTACTGGACGCTCGACGAGGTGCTATCACGGGCCCGCGAGCGCCGCGAGGACCCCTTCCTGATCCTGCTCGACGGCGTCGAGGACCCGCACAACCTGGGCGCGATCCTGCGCGTGGCGGACGGCGCGGGGGCGCATGGCGTCGTCATCCCGGGCCGCGGCGCCGTGGGGCTCACGCCCACCGTGCTGAAGTCCAGCGCGGGCGCCGCGGAGCACGTGCCCGTCGCGCAGGTGGGCAACCTCACCGACGCGGTCCTGAGCCTCAAGCGCGAGCAGATCTGGGTGGGCATCGCCGAGGCCACGCTGGGCAAGCCCTACTACGAGGAGCGGCTGACCGGCCCGCTCGCGCTCGTGCTGGGGAGCGAGGGGGCGGGCGTCTCGCGTCCGGTCGCCAAGCACGCCGACTTCGCGGTCCACATCCCGCTGGCGGGCTCGGTCAACTCGCTCAACGTGTCCGTGGCGACGGCGGTCCTGGCCTTCGAGCGCATGAGGCAGCAGCGGACCAGGGCCCCAGGCCCGAAGCGCGAAGCGTGAAGCGAGCGCCGGCCAGCACCGTCCGTGATGTCCCGCAAGGCCCCCGAGATGGCGCTCGACGACGAGATCCCCGAAGACGCGCTCAGCGCGATCCCGGACCTTCCGGACGCGGAGGCCCAAGGCGTCGACGCGGAGGAGTTCGTCGCGATCATCGCCGAGCTTCGCGCCGGCATGCAGGCCGCCTTCGCGCGCGAGATGGACAACGTCGAGCGCTCCGTCCTCGCCGGGCTGCGCGACGTCCAGGAGCGGCTCGCGAGCGCCGAGTCCGAGAACGAGCGGCTCGTCGCTACCAACGACCAGCTCCTGCGCAAGGTCGAGGGGCTCAAGCAGCTCACGCGGGCGATCGAGCAGCTCTG
Source organism: Thermoplasmata archaeon (assembly GCA_034667685.1). Classification (GTDB taxonomy): domain Archaea; phylum Thermoplasmatota; class SW-10-69-26; order JACQPN01; family JAJPHT01; genus JAJPHT01. The sequence goes on from JAXDQU010000046.1 coordinate 5,614, forward strand.
AGTTCAAGTTCGTGAAGGTCAAGTACCTCCTGCGATTTTTCGCGCGCGGGAGGCACTTGATCCCATGATGCTCAAGACCAACGAGGAGATCGCGCAAGCCAACGCCGAGGCCGCCGCCGGAACGTCCGCGCCCACGCCCATTCCGGTCATCGTCACGCCCGTCCACGTCCCCGCGGCGACCGACGTGACCACCCTCGTGGAGGCCGCGCACGAGCACATCGAGAAGCTCGTCAACGCCGAGCTGGCCAACATCGGCGCGACCCTCGCCGCCGCGTGGCGCACCGCCGAGGCCAACTTGGCCAAGGCGCAGGCCGACATCGTCGCGCTCCAGCAGGTCAACCGCACGCTGGAGGCGCGCCTGGCCGCCGCCGAGCGCAAGGCCGCGGTGCTCGAAGAGGTCCGCGCCTCGCTGCAGAAGCTCTGACCCAGCGAAAGGTCAAGTACCCCTCGCCGCAGAGCACATCCCCGGTGTTGGGAGTGTTTCGCAAGCGTAGCGACGGCGACGGGCCCCACGACGAGACGGTGTCCGAGGCGATGCTGGAGATGGTGCCCGAGATCACGAACGGACAGGAGGCGCCCGTCGAAGACGCCCTCGCCGCGGCGCGCGAGCACCTCGACCTGGCGTCGCGGGCCTGGAGCGACCTGCATCGGCGCATGCAGGATTTGGAGAATGAGAACGCCAGGCTGCACGCGGCGCTGGACGCCGTGCGGGCCGGGCTGGAGCAGGCGCGCTGAGGGATCGGACAACCGGCGCCATTGAAGAACCCCGGCCGCCGAGCCCCATCTGGTGTTCCGCAAGCAGCGTGCCGAGCCGGCGCCGGACGAGATCCCCGAGGAGCTCCTCGCGACGATCCCCGACGTCGCGCCCGAGCCCATGACGTCCTTCCCGGTGCCCTCGGGGACCCAATCGCCCGACCTGCACCGGGCCGTGGCGGAGATGCGCCGCCACCTCGACGCGGCCGTCGCGCGCGAGCTGGACCAGGTCGAGGACTCGCTGAGCGACCTCGTCGAGGGGCTCCAGGCGAGGCTCGAAGCCTCCGAAGCGCGCGTCCACGCCCTCGAAGCGCAGAACCGCGCGTTCGCCCAGCGGTTCGCGAAGCTGCGCGAGCTCACCGCGGACCTCGACCCCAGGGGCTGACGGACTTTGGGGAATCGCCGACGGCTTGAAATCCCACGACCCGCGAGAACGCCCCACATGGCCTCCCACGACGCCTCGGGGACCGACGTCCGCGCCCTCCTCGAATCCCTCATGTCGAGCAAGCCCGGCGGCGAGTCGGGCAACGGCGCGCGCGGCTCCGCCCCTGCGCCGGATTGGCGCAACGCGGACATCGACGTCACGCCCCTCGTCGAAGGCCTGCGCCGCCAGAACGAGGAGTTCCTCGCCAAGGAGATGGCGCGCATGACCGAGGGCCTCAACGCGCTGCTGCGCCAGATGCAGGCGCGCCTCAACGCCGCCACCGCCGAGCTCTCCCAGCTCAAGGGCGAGCGCGACCAGCTCGCGCGCATGAAGGCGGACTACGAGCGCAAGTTCGACGCGATCCGCGAGCTGTCGCGCAACCTCCAAGGGTGAGCGCGGCGCTGCGTCGCGCGTGATCCTGTCCGACCAGGACATCCACGCGCGTCTGGCGAAGGGCGATCTCGTGGTCGACCCGCTCGACGACCCGGACCTCCAGGTCCAGCCCGCGAGCATCGACCTGCGCCTGGGCGACGAGTTCCTCGTCTTCCGCAACCCGCACATCCCCTTCATCGACCCGCGCTCGCACAACGTCGCGGGCTTGACCGAGAAGGTGAAGGTCGAGCCGGGCAAGGCGTTCATCCTGCACCCGGGCGAGTTCGTGCTGGGCACCACGCGGGAGCGCGTGCGCATCCCCGCCGACCTCGTGGCGAAGGTCGAGGGGCGCAGCAGCCTGGGCCGGCTCGCGGTCGTCGTGCACGCGACGGCCGGCTTCGTGGACCCCGGCTTCGAGGGGCACATCACGCTGGAATTGTCCAACCTGGGCCGCGTGGCCGTCGCGCTGCACCCGGGCATGCGCATCTCGCAGATCGCGCTCCACCAGATGTCGAGCCCCGCGCAGCGCCCCTACGGCTCGCCTGGCCGCGGCAGCAAATACCAGGGGCAGCGTGGGCCCACGGCCAGCCGCATCGGCGTGGATCGCGAGACGGGCTGATGCGCTTCGGAATCGGGCTCGGAAGCGGAATCGGAAGAGGCCTCTTCCG
>JAXDQU010000047.1:0-3914 GCA_034667685.1 Thermoplasmata archaeon
CGGCCACAACGCATAGGCCCCCCTCAGCCGAGCAACGCCGCATGGCACTCCTCGCGCTCGGGATCGTCCTGATCCTCGTCGGCATCGTGCTGGGCTTCACGAACGCATTCGGCTTCGCCGCGCTGGGCGGCAGCCTCGTCTGGCTCGGGTGGATCTGCATCGGCATCGGCATCCTCCTGGCCATCGTGCACCTCTTCACGCGGCGCCGCAGCGGCGTCGTCGTGGAGCGGCGCTACCGCGAGCTGTGAGGCGAAGGAGCAAGCTTCTTGATCCCGGAGGCGGAAGTCCGCGCCATGATGGGACTCACTCGCACGCAGATGACGTGGTGCGGCCTGTGCGCGCTGGCCGCCTTGGCCGCGGGGCTCGCCCTGATCCCGGCGTTCTCAGGCTGAGCCGCGCTTCGCCGCGAGCTTCTGCTTGGTCACTTCCACAAGGCCGCCCGCGCGCAGGATCGAGAGCGCCTTGTCGGAGAGGGGCACGGCCTCCATCGTTACGCCGGTCGTCTTGTTGACGATCTTGCCCGTGGTGAGATCGACGTCGACGACGTCGCCCTCCTTGACCTTCTTCGAGACGTCCGCGACCTCCAGGATGGGGAGCGCCACGTTGATCGCATTGCGGTAGAAGATTCGCGCGAAGCTCTCGGCCAGCACGACCGGGACGCCCGCGCCCTTGATGGCGAGGGGCGCGTGCTCGCGCGAGGAGCCGCAGCCGAAGTTGCGCCCCGCGATCAGGACGTCGCCCTTCTTGACCTGCTTGGCGAACTCGGGGCGCGCGCCCTCGAGCACGACCTTGCCCAGCTCCTCCGCCGTGATCATGGTGAGGTACTTGCCCGGCGTGATCTGGTCGGTGTCGACGTTGTCGCCGAACACCCAGCTCTTGCCCTCGAAGCGGGTCTGCATGGGGCGGGCAGACGGGGCGCCCAAGATGAAGATTTGCTGGCGGCGAGGGCGAGTTCCCTCCCGACGTCGTTTGCCGGCGCTCCTTTCCCGACACCGCGAATCCCGAAATCCGCGGATGACGCGGATGCGCGGTGTCAGGAAGGGAGCGCCACCAAGACAGCCCGGGACCGGAAACTTGGCCTCGCCCTAGGAATCAGAAGTCCGTGAGCGACCGCTGCCGTTTCGGCTCCGGCTTCGCATCCGCGGGCTTGGCGTCCGCCTTCTTCGCCTCGGTCTTCTTGGGCGCGGGCGCCTCGTCCCCGTCGTCGTCCGCCGCGGCGGCGGGCTTCGTGGGCTCGTCATCGTCCTCGTCCGCGACCACGTCCTCGTCGCTCGCGTAGCGGCCGAAGGCGGGCGCCTGCGTGAGCACGCGCACGGGCACGCTGTGGCGCTTGGGCGCCTCCTCCAGGATCTTCTTGACGCGCGCGCTCGTGGCCTTGTCGTCCAGGAGGAACGCCAGCTCCTCGGGGAGAAGCTCGAAGCGCCACGCGGCCCAGATGGCGAAGTCCTCGCCCTGCATGAGCGCCTTGAGGTAGGGGAGCTGGTCGGCCAGCACGCGGTGCGGGCTCGTGTGGATCGCGGCGCCGACCTTCGTGGCGACCGCGTCGCGCAGCGCGCGGGCAGCCTTGCTCTGCGACTGCTTCGAGAGCCAGCGCGGGAAGCCGGGCCGGCCGGCCGCCGGGCGCGTGTGCTTCGCCGCCGCGACGCCGCTCGTCATCAGCTCGCCCGCGTAGCTCCACATGCCGTAGTCCTGCCTGCGGGCGCGCCGGCCCAGGAAGACGTCGGCTTTTGATAGCGCCTTGTAGCCGTCCGCCAAGTCGGCCTTGTCCAGGTAGTAGTTCGGCAGGTTCTCGTCGATCCAGAGCGCGAGGTCCTCCGGGGTGAGGTCCAATTCCCACGAGCCCTTCCGCACCTCGATGGGGTCCTTGCCCAGGAAGACGCTCGGGATGTAGGCCCAGATGTCGCCCGTCGTGTCGCGCTTGCCCAGCGCCTTCACGTCGTCGAGCGTGATCGTCTCGCGTCCCGTCGCCAAGGCCTGGAGGTCGCGCACCGCCGCGCGCACGTCGCCGCCCGCGTTCTCCGCGATGGCCTTGTCGACGCCCTCCTCCAGCAGGATCTTCTCGCGCTGCGCGATGAGCCGGAGCGCCTTCGGGATGCTGGTGGTCGGGCGCGAGAACTTGATCGTGCGGCACAGCGTCTTCAGCGAGGCGCCGCGCCGCGTCAGCTCGTAGTAGTCGTTGCAGATGAGGATGACCGGCTGCTTGGCCTCCCGCAGCGTCTCCGTGATTGCCTTCATGCCGCCGCGGTCCGCGTTGCCGAAGAGGTTGTCCGCCTCGTCGAGGATGACCACCTGCCGGCCCCCCGCCGCGGCGTTGAAGGAGCCGTCCGCCCCGAACGCGCGGTGCGTGGCGCCCGCGCCCGCGATGCGCTTGACGACCTCCTCGTTCCTCGTGTCGGAGGCGTTGAGCTCGATGACGCCCCAGCCCATGTCGTGCGCCAGCGCGTGCGCGGCGCTCGTCTTGCCGATGCCCGGGTCGCCCGCCAGGATCAGGCCGCGCTCCTGCGGCTTGCCCTCCGCCCAGGCCTCCGCCCACTGGCGCATCTGCTCGATGGCGGGGCCGTTGCCCACCAGGTCGTCCAGCGTCCTGGGCCGATGCTTCTCCGTCCAATCGAGCATCGCGAAGCCGGCCACGCGGCCCGCACCGCTCTCTCTGGGGAAAAAGCTGCGTCGCGCGAGACACGAAGGCCGACGGCCGAAGCCTCCGACGGCCTCGTCATGCTGACCTGAGCCGCCTCCGGCGGGAAAAGCCGGAATCTCCGGATCTCGGAATCTCCGCGTGACCTGGGCGGGGGAACCCGAGTTGGATTCGGGTCGTCGGGTCCTCGGGTGTCCGGGTTTCCGCTGAGGTCACGATGCGGAGATTCCGAGATCCGGAGATTCCGACGTTTTCCGCGCGGAGCGCGCCCACGACAGAAGCGCTTTCGGAGGCCTCGGCCGTCGGCCTTCGTGTGGACGCGACGCGCTCATGCGGCACGCGCATCGAGGTGTCGCACGCGCCGCAGCACGCGCGAGAACGCGAAGAGCGCCAGCGCCACCGCCGCGACGAGGGCCCAGAGCGCGTCGATGCCCGCGAGCAGGTTGTAGGCCGCGTGGAGCGCGATCGCCATGAGCAGGCCGCCGATCCACGTGCCCTGCACGGTGTGGAAGCGCGACGCCCAGATGCCGTAGCCCGAGATCGCGGTCGCCGCGCCGTGCAGCGCCACCGTCGCGACGCCCCGGTAGAGCGCGGTCACGAGCGCGAGGTCGCTCCCGCCCAGGAGGAACGCGCCCGCGACGTAGAAGACGTTCTCGGTGGCCGCGAAGCCCAGCCCCGCGGCCGCGCCGTAGATCAGGCCGTCTTCCGGCTCCGGGTCGAGGTCGCGGACGCCCAGGAGGCCCACGGCCTTCGCGCTCTCCTCGATGACGGGCGCCGCGACGACCGACACGAGCGAGATCGTCCCCAGCAGCAGGTCGCCCTCCGCGCCGCCGGTCAGGAGCAGCTCGGCGAGCATGGCGATGCCGGCCGCGCCGATGGCGCCCCAGAGGAAGGCGTGGAGGAGCGCGCGCCAGGGCTCGCGGCGGCTGCGCTCGGCGTTCCGGACGCGCAGGACGAGAAGGATGGGCGGGACGAAGGAGACGAGCAGCAGGCCGACCGCGAGAAGCAGCGCGTCGGCCACGGGCACCCCGCCCTCACGCGGCGCGGGGCCGGCCCAGCGAGACGAGCGCGCCCACGAGGCCGAAGCCGATCAGCGTCACGCCGATGCTGTAGACGCCCACGTCGGTCCAGTTGGAGTTCGTCGTGCCCTGCCAGACCCAGAAGGCCACGCCGAGCACGAGGAGGATGAGCGAGAGGACCGTCCAGCGGTTGAACGCCATGCAGGATCGAGCCGGGACTCGGGTACCCGCATATTAAGCGTTGCCCCGGGCGCGGAAGA
>JAXDQU010000048.1:0-3788 GCA_034667685.1 Thermoplasmata archaeon
CGACCTTGAGCCACGGGAGCGCGACGACCACGCGCAGCACGCCCAGCCCCGTGAGCGCGAGCATCGTCATGTCGCCGCCGATGGCGCCCAGCCCGAACGCCCAGCCGGCCCAGAACCCGCGGCGCGCGGCGGCGTGCGCCATCAGCGCGTTGATCGGGCCCGGCGGAGCGGCGAGGCTCCAGGAAAGCAGGATGCCCGCGACGAGCGGAAGCTGCGCCAGGTCCACGCGGCGGGGACGCTGCGCTCAGGGAAAAACGGTTGGTGAAAAAGAAGGGGGGAGAAGATCAGGTCGCCCGAGGGCGGGGGCTTACTTGGCCTTCTTCGCGGCCTTCTTGCGGCCCTTGCCCTTCTTCGCGGTCTTGCGCGTGGACTTCTTCGCGGTCTTGCGAGCGGCCTTCTTGGAGGACTTGGCAGCCATAGCTTGCACCCTCTGGGGCAAAGATGTCGTTTGATGCAATAAGAACCTGCCGAAAAGTGTCGAGCTCGCTGCTCACGTCGGCGATCGTTCGCGCGTGATCGCAATTTGCGCGCCCTGGTCTGCGATCGGGATAGCATTCCGCCGAGAAGAATGCATCGACCGGTTCGCGGCTCCGCATGCGGGGCCGCGGAGGACGCGGTGATCGCGGAGTCTTTCTCACCTCCGCGGCCTCCGCGCTCGCCGCGCGCTCCGCATGCGAAGCGCCGGGGCCGGTCCTCAATACAGGGGAAGCCCGCCCGTGATCTTGTCCACGTCCGCGTCGCGCCCCGGCCCCACGCCGAGCACGGTGATCGTGCCGGGCGCCAGCTCCGTGTGCCCCGCGTCCGCGATCAGCGCCGTCGTGAGGCCCATCCGCTCCGCTTCGAGCTTCAGCCGGAAGAGGTCGGCCTCCTTCTCCGCCTTCACGACGACCTTCTTCTGGCCTTCCCCGTACCACGCCTCGTACACGGCGGGCTGGTGGCGCTTCGCCTTCATCGCGCAGTCCACCGCCGCGTGCCCGACCTGCGCCGCGAGCTTGCCGGCGCTCAGCTTCAGGTCCTTGCGCGCCACGATGACGAGCTTGGTCTCCACGATGCGGTACCCGCGCCTCGCGCTATGGCGCTTCCGCATCGAGGACGTCGCGGAGCGCGGCAAGGTAGGCGCGCCATGCCTCCTCGCCCCGCGTCGTGAGCCGCCAGCGCGTCTCGAAAGAGACGCCGGCCAGCACGTCCTTCGGCTCGGCGTAGGCGGCCTCCTGCAGGCGCGTCAAGTGGGAGCCGAGGTTGCCTTCCGTGAGGCCCAGCGCCTCGCGCATCGCCCCGAACGTCAGCTCCCGGTTCCGCGCGAGGAGCGCGACGATGCGCAGGCGCGTCGCTTGATGGATGACCGGATCGAGCTCTGCGGCGACGCCCCTCACCCCTTCAGCACGCGCGCGAATCCCGTCCCGATGGCGAGCACGCCGGTCGTGAAGGTCGCGACGAGCCCCTGCGCATCGTCGCTGGGATGGACGAGCATCATCGCGCCCGCGACGAGGAGGCAGCCAACACCCGTGGCCGCGAGCATCACGCGGCCTTCCCACGTGAAGCGGAACGCGTTGATCGCGGCGGCGAACGTCCACACGGCGCCGTCGATCATGAGCGGGACCGTCGCGTTCGTGGGACGAAGGAGCGCGCCCATGAGGGTGAACGCGAGCGCGACGAGGGCGACGCCGACGAGCACGCGCGTCTCGCGGACGCGCGGCGCCGGCGGCGCGTGCGCGCGTACGACGCGCGAGATCGCGATCGTCGTGAGCACGCCCAGCGCCGTCCAGGGCGCCCAGAGCATGGCGAGGACCCAGTCCGGGACGTGCGACGCCGCCGCGTAGCCGTAGCTGACGAACATGGCGGGCGTGACGATGCCCCACACCATCCAGATCGCGCCCTCGCTCCGGCGCTTGAGCGCCGCGTCCCACGCATGCGCCTCGCCCACGACGCGCGCGGCCTCGCGCGCGCTCAGCTCCGGCTCGCTCACTTCGCCGCCCCCGCGTCGATCGCATAGTCCACGTGGTCGCCCATGCTGCCCCCGTCGCTGCCGCCGTACGAGACCAGCACGAGCTTGTGCGTGCCGGTCGTGCTCGCCCTCGCGCGGAGCGTCGCGTCGAGCGCGCCGCCGTGGAGCGCCGCCGTCGCCATCGTCTCGTTCGTCGGCCCGACGAGCTGCGCGGTGACCTCCGCCGTCGACGTGGGCAGGTCCACCCCGTAGCGGCTGCCCAGGTGCAGCGTCACGACCACCGCTTCGCCGGAGGCGTTCACGGGGAACGGGAGCTCGGCGCGGATCGGCTCCGCGCCCTGCGGGTCCATCCACAGCGTGCCCGCGACGTGCGTCGGCGCGCCCACCTGCTGGGCGGGGATGGGCGTCGTGGCGTTCGAGGCGCAGCCGGCGAGCAGGGCGAAGAGGAGGATCGGGGTCAAGCCTCGCATGACCTCTGCGACGCGCTCCGGGGGCATCTTTCCGGCGCGGCCTCTGCCCGGCAGAGCCGGCTGCCCCTCATCTATTAGAAGGAGCGGCCCCGTCGGCCGCCCGATGAGGGACGTGCTGGTCGTGGGCGGCGGCCCGGTGGGCGGCCAGGTCGCGCGCCTCCTCGCCGCGAAGGGGCACGACGTGCTGCTCGTCGAGGAGCATGCGCGCGTGGGCGAGCCGGTCCAGTGCGCCGGCCTCTTCACGCCCCGCATCTTCGACCTCGTCGACTTCCCGCTCTCCGCGGTCCACCTCAACGACGTGCGCGGCGCGAACGTCCACAGCCCCAGCGGCAAGACGATCACGCTGGATGGCGGCAAGACGATGGCCGTCGCGATCGACCGCGGCGAGTTCGACCGGCAGTGCGTGCAGTCCGCGGAGCGCGCGGGCGCCACGATCCGGCGCTCGGTGAAGGCGGTCGCCGCGCAGCGCACCGCCCGCGGCGTGGACGTGACGCTGCGGCACGCCGACGGCTCGGTCACGCACGAGGAGACGCGCCTGCTCATCGGCGCGGACGGTGTGCAGGGCATGGTGGCCAAGTGGTTCGGACTTCCCCGCGCGCGCGAGATCATCCCGTGCTACGGCGCGCAGGTCGAGGGCACGAAGCTGACGCCCACGCACGTCGAGATGTGGGTCGGAAGCGAGCGCGCGCCCGGCTTCTTCTCCTGGATGATCCCGACGCGCCCCGACGGCTCGGCCGGCAAGGTCGAGGTCGGCGTCGACGTGAAGGCGCCGCTCCCCGCGAAGGCGTACTACGAGCGCATGTGGAAGGACGAGGCGAGCGCGCGTTTCCTGCGCAGCGACGCGTACTCGTGCTTCGACATCTGCGCGTGCATCCCGCTGGGCCCGATCAAGGCGACGAGCGCCGCGAACGTCGCGATCGTGGGCGACGCGGCCGCGCAGACCAAGCCCACCTCGGGCGGCGGCGTCTACACGGGCCTCGTCTGCGCGGGGCACCTCGCCGACGTGGCGGACGGCGCGCTGCGCGACGGCGACCTTTCCGAGGGCCGGATGAAGGAGTACCACCGCCGCTGGGACGGCGACGTCGGCCGCGAGCTGTACGTGGGCTGGCGCCTGCGCAAGGCGTTCATGCACCTGCGCGACGACCAGATGGACGATCTCTTCGCGGCGCTGGACGATCCCGAGCTGCTCGCGCTGGTCAACGTGATGGGCGACATCGACTACCCGAGCCGCCTCGCCAAGCCGCTGCTGAAGAAGGCGCCGCAGCTGTTCAAGTTCAGCATGCCCTTCGTGCGCTCGCTCTTCGACTAGGGGTTGGTGGCGCTTCGCTTTCCGCCATCACGCCAAGACGCCAACACGCCGCGTGTTGGCGTCT
>JAXDQU010000049.1:0-30123 GCA_034667685.1 Thermoplasmata archaeon
TCTCTGGGAGCAGAGCACCCGGAGAGCCCAGAGTCCAGAGCCTGGAGCCCCAAGGCCAGAGTCCAGAGCCCGTCAACCCGTGGGCCCCAGGTCCCATGCTCCCGTTTCGGGACCCGCCCGCAGGCGCGGGGGGTTATGGCGCCCAGGGGGCGAGGTCATCGCGTGCCCTCTGCCCCGCGCGCCCGGATGCTCGCCCTCGCGGCGGTGACGCTCCTCGGCCTCCCCCTCGTTGCCTCGCCCGCGGCCGCCCACGACCTCCCGCTCCCGGCGAGCGTGGGCGCGATCTTCGTCGACGCGCAGGGGCGCGCCAGCGGCCAGAACCTCGCCGCCACGATCGACGAGGCGCAGGGCGCGCTGACCGGCTTCGCGAGCACGGCGGGCGGCGGCCTCTTCGACGCGGTGCGCGTCGACGGGTTCGCGCAGGCGGAGAAGATCCAGGGCGTCGGCTCCTCCAGCGTCACGCTGGCCGGCTCGAACGCCATCCTCACGCTCACCGACACCGCGAGCACGATCCTCGCGATCCACGCGCTCGACGCGACGGAGATCCGCTACCAGCCCGCCTCCGGCACGCACGCGCTGCTCGTCACCGAGCGCCGCGGCATCGTCGAGCTGCGCCGCGACGACGGCGGCCTCGCCGGCACGCTGGTCGCGGTGGGCGACGACGGCGCGGCCTCGCGCGGCGAGATCCTCTCGATCGTCGAGGGGACCATCGTCGTCTCCGCGAAGGCCGGCACCGAGCTGGTCTTCCTCGGCGGCGCGCAGGACACGCTCCACGACGCGCTCGTCGCGGGCCTCGCGGAAGGCGCGCTCGCGGCGGCCTACGTCACGGGCTTCCAGGACGGCGCGACACGCGACGCGAGCCAAGACTTCGGCACCGCCGCCCGCGCGCTCACCTCCGGCGCGGAAGGCGTCGTGCGGACGCGCGTCGCCGCGCCCGAGCCGGGCCAGACGCTCCTCGCCTACGACCTCGCCTACGAGACGCTCCCCGCCGCGGACGCGGGCCAGGTCGCGCTCTACCTCGACGGCGGCCTCGCGCTGCGCGTGGACAGCCCGAGCGAATTGCTATCTTACGCCGAGCGCCACGTCGCCGCCTACTTCGCGCAGGCGCGCGACGGGCGCGTGCAGGTCCTCGCCTCGGTCCCCGTCGACGCCAGCGGCCACGCGATCGAGCTGCGCGCCTCCGCCAGCGCCTCGACGCAGCAGCAGGCCCAGGCCGAGGATTCCGGCGATGCGTCGGGCCGCGCCTACGGCGGCTTCACGCTCGCGGACAACGGCAAGCTCACCGGGCGCTTCAGCACCAGCATCGTGCGCAAGGACGCGCTCCAGCTCTTCGGTTACACGGAGCTTTCTCCGCGCGCCGAGGCGTTCCGCAACGTGACGATCTCCGGCGGCGCGTCCGCCAGCGCGACCACCGACGGCCAGCGCTTCGAGCTCACCGGCGACGACGCGACGCTCCAGCTCGTGGACGACGCGCTCGCCACCCTCTCGCTCCAGGCGCGCAAGCCCGTCGAGGCCGTCTTCGAGCCCGGCGCCGACGCGCACGCGCGCCCGATCGACGCCCGCGTCGTGGCGCTCGAAGGCAGCGCCGGCCGCGTGGGCGACCTCATCCTCGCCAGCGGCCAGGGCGCGCTCGACGTCGACGCGCAGGGCCGCATCGTGGCCCACCTCGGCGCCGGCAGCACGGTGATCTTCCGCGGCGCCACGCACACCTTCCCCTCCGACGACGCGCTCGCGCAGGCCATCGCGGCCGGGCGCGTGGGCGCGCAGGCCATCGCGGGCGTGCAGGACGCGGCGCTGGCGACGAGCGCGATGAGCTATCACGCGCTCACCATGATCGGCGCCGACGCGCGCCACCAGGGCGAGGTCGACGTGAGCTACGCCGCGGGCACCGCGCAGGCGCAGGCGTTCGCCCTCGACGCGCGCGGCGCGAGCCTCGCGGCCAAGTCCTCGGCTGATATCACCGTCACGGTCGACGGCCTCCAGGCGGCGCAGACGCAGACGCTCGCCGAGGCCCTCGCCGCCGGCGCGAGCGCCCGCTACTACGCCGAGACGGCAGCCGACGGCGCGCTCCGCGTCATCGTGAACACGGCCTCCGATGCGGGCCACGCCTCGAAGGTCGTCGTGTCCAGCCGCGTCGCCGCCGCCGCGCGCGCCGCATCCAACCTCGACGCCTTCGGCACGTTCCGCGTCTTCGACGACGGGAGCGCCGTGGGCAGCTTCGTCTCGCTCAAGGTCGACGCGGCCGCGGGCGCCATCAGCGGCTACACGCTCCTCGCCTCGGGCCAGCCCGTCTTCGCGAGCGTCGCGGCGGGCGGCTCCGCCTTCGCGGGACAGGGCCTCGACGGCGCCTCCGCGCTGCTCCTGGAGAGCCGCGAGGCGCGCTTCGAGATCACCGACACCACCACCGGCTTCGCGAAGCTCACCGCCAAGTCCCCGACGCACGCGGCCTTCCGCCTCGCCAACGGCCTGCACGCCGAGAGCCGCGGCGCGGGCGTCGTCGAGGTCGTGACCGAGGGCGGCCGCGACGTGGGAAGCCTTGTCTTCAGCCAGGGCGCGAGCGCCGCGCAGACCGGCCAGGGCGAGGTCGCCGCGCAGCTCGCGCAGGGCGCGCAGGTCCTCTTCCGCGCGCACGTCGGCGTCGAGTCCGAGCTCTCCAGCGCGCAGCGCGCCATGATGGGGCAGGCCATCGCCGCCGGGCGCGTCGCGGGCGCCGTGCTCGTGCAGACCCAGCGCGGCCTCTCCACCGCCGCGCGCAACGCGCTCGAAAGCACCTCGAACGAGGCGCAGGACGTCGCCGTGGGCGCCGCGGAGCAGGGCTCCGGCGTCTTCACCAGCGCCGTCACCGCGAGCTACCGCGACGACGTGCAGATCGCCACCGCCGCCACGCAGGGGCGCGTCGACGTCACCGTCGCCTCCAGCGCGAGCGCGGGCAAGACCATCCTCGTCTCCCTCGACCGGGCCACCATCCACGGCCTCGCGACGGGTGACGCGGACATCCTCTTCGACGGACAGCCCATCAAGGAGGCCTCCTCCTTCGCGGACGTCCTCGATCCCACCGACGACCACGGCCAGGCCGAGTACTTCGTCCTCGCGGGCGAGGCCGGCACGCAGGTGCTCGTGAGCATCCCGCACTTCAGCGTGCACACGGTCACGCTCAAGGAGCGCGCGAGCGAGCCCAGCGGCGCGTACATGTACGCCACCTTCGCGCTCGCCGTCGTGGTCGCCGCCGAGAGCGTGATCCTCTACCGCCGCCGGCAGAGGAAGAGCTGATCGAACTCATCGAGCCAACCAGGAGAACGGACCATGTCGAAGCTGACCAACGCCGACGCCCCCAACTGGGGCCTGTACGCCACCACGCCCAAGAAGAACATGGACGCGCGCAAGTCCATCAAGGTCAAGCTGCCCATCCGCCAGCACATCAAGCTCCACGCGCTGAAGCTCTTCACCGAGAAGAACATCAGCGAGACCGTGGAGAAGGCGCTCGACGCCTACTTCCGCGAGATGCGCCCCGAGGACGCGACGATGCTGGGCAAGATGGAGGCGAACCTCGCCAACGCGCCCGACGTCGCGCTCGACCTCGAAGAGTAAGATATCGTTTCTCGGCGCGCCGGGTTCGTGACCCCGCTCGGCGCGCCACTCATTTTTTTTTGAGGCTCCGGGCTCTGGACTCAGGGCTGTAGGCTCTGGAGACATTCATGGCAGAGTCCTGAGCCCTGAGTCCAGAGCCTTGAGCCCCGCGAACGCAGAGCCGCGTCAGCAGCCCGACAGCATCGAGAAGCGGCCGTGGCACGTGTTGAACGCCAGGATGCCGATGCGCAGGACGACGTCGAGCACGATCAGGAGCGAGAGGCCGATGATCCCGCCGATGGCGATGTGGTCCTCCCTGCTCCAGAAGCCGAACACCATCGTGGCGATGACGAGCAGGTAAGGCCACGCGCCGAGGCTGACGCCCGCCGCGACCGCGTAGGCCACCACGCCGATGAACGCCACGAGGCACGCCAGGGCGACGATGCTCTTCCAGGTGCCGTGGATCGTCAGCTGCGCCATCGCGCCGCGATTCGGGCGGAGCTATTTGAAGGCTACCGCCCCATGCCCGGGTTTGGGCTCAGGACTCGGGACTCAGGGCTCGGGACTCTCCGGGCGTCGGTGCGCGCGGGGCAAAGGAGATGATGTGTGGAGAGGAGAGGCCGCCGATGGGTCAGGCTCCTCACGAGAAGCTGCGCGCATACCAGAAGTCGCTGGAGGCCGCAGCGCTCCTGCGCGCGATCGCCCGCGCGATCCCCGCAGACCAGGCAGACCTCCGCGACGAGCTTCGCCGCGCGTCGACCTCTGTTGTCCTGAACCTGGCCGAGGGAGGCGACGAGTTCAGCCCCGCGGAGAAGGCGCGGTTCTACCGGATGTCGCGGCGGTCAGCGGGCGAATGCCTCGCCGTCCTCGATCTGCTCACCGTCGAAGGAATGGATCTGGACGCGACGCTTGCCAAGGATGCGTTGACCCACGTGATGGCGCTGACGACGACCCTGGTGCTCCGCGCGCTCTCGATGCGGGAGCCCTGAGCCCCGAGTCCAGAGCCCGTAGCCCCCCGGTTCACAGGTGCATGACCGGTTCCTGCGTCGCGAACGCCTTACCCATGCGCTCGGCGGCGATGTTCTCGATGCCGCGGTACTCCAGGTCCACGATCTGGCCGTTGGCGCCCAGGAAGCGCACCTCGTAGCCGAAGCGCTGCGCGACGGCCTTGAAGAGGACGAACTTGGAGGTGTTCGCGTTGATGCCCTGCCACTTCGCCTCGATCACGTGCGGCGGGCCCGAGGCGATCAGGTGGTTGTAGAGGGGGCGGTTCCGGCCGCGCACGCCCACGAGGCGGTCGAGGTTGTAGACCTCGTTGACCTGCGGGTTGAGGTAGCGGTTGACCTCGTCCTTGGACAGGCCGCTCTTCTCCGCGATGGCGCGGAGCGTCTGCTTCTCGCCGGATTGGGCCATCTCGTTGAGCGCGTCGAGGAGGCGCAGCACGTCCCGCTCCAGCTTCTCCAGGGCGGGGTTGGCCCGGGGCTGCTGGCCTTCGGGCGCGGACGGCGCGTCGCTCATCATCACGGCTTACGCCGGGATTCTGATAAAGGTTGACACAGGGCCGGGGGTTGGTGGGGTGCCGCCCGCTGTCCCTTCAGGGCTCAAGGCTCTGGACTCAGGGCTCGGGGCTCCCGCTCGCTGTGCACCCGGAGAGCCCCGAGTCCTGAGCCCTGAGTCCAGAGCCCTGAAGCCATGAGCCCTGAAGGTCAGAGCCCCGATCGCCGAACCCTTAGTTCCGCGGCGGGCAACAGGCGCCGGCGGGGATCGGCTTCCCATCGACGCCGGTGGCCGGATGCCCCAGCAGCTCGCAGACCCAGCGCTCCATGGCCGGGGGGATGGCGTGCTCCATGCTGCACGCGGGGTCCTCCGCCTGGTCGGCCGGCACGCCCACGACGTCCACGAGGAAGCGCTCCAGGAGCCGGTGCTTGCGGATCACGCCGCGGCCGATGGCGAGGCCGCTGGGCGAGAGCGACGCGCCGCGGTAGGGCTCGTAGTGGACGAACCCCGCGGCCGCGAGCTTCTGCACCATCTCGGTCGCGCTGGGCGGGCTGACCTTCCACTCGTGGGCAATGTCGCGCGTGCGTGCCAGCTCGCCCTGCTCGGTGAGAACGTAGATCGTCTCGAGGTACATCTCGACGTTCTCGGAGAGGGCGCGCTTCGCCACGCTCGACGATGCGGCGTCCCTCCGAAAAGCCTTCGTCAGCGCGGGCCTTCGAGCGTGGGGCGCGCCCCGTAGCCGCTCTTGCCCAGCGCGCGGGCGAACGCCTCGCCGAAGCCATGCGCCGCGGCGCGCGCCCACTCGCGGTCGGCGCCCGGTCCGCGCACGTCGAGGTGGATGCGCACGAGGCTCGTCGGGCCAGGCACGTCCTCGAGCGCGCCGCGCGCCCGCACCTTGCCGCGTCCCGGAAGCGCGCGCGTGGCGCCGCGGAGCCCGTCGCGCGTCGCGGACCTCAAGACCGCCGGGGGCACCGAGTCGGGGATCTCCAGCTCGACGCGCGCGACGACGCGCTTGCCGGCGTCGGCGTCCAGCCACGCGTGGTGGATCCCGATGCCGCCGTAGACGTAGGGCACGGGCGCGTTGGCCGGCTGCCAGACGAAGCCGTTGCCCTCGCGCCGGATCGTGGGCGTGGCGCTTCCGCCCAGAAGGGGCAGCGTGCCGCGGATGGCGTCCGGCGAATACGAGACGGCCGCGGACGTCACGACGAGGAGGACCACCCACGCCACGGCCAGCGGCGCCGGCACGCCGGCCACGCCGAACGCCACGTGCGCCAGCCACCACGCGCCCAGCGCGAGCCCCGCGAAGAACGTCGTCCGCGCCACGAGGGGAATCCAGGCCATCGCGCGCGCCATCGGCCCACCGAGCCTCAACCGGGCGCGGAAGGTTCCGCCGGATCGTCCGCCTTGTCCTCGCCCGCGAGCCTCGCCGCGATGGCGGCCTTGAGGTCGAGCGTGTCGAGGCCCTGCGTCTGGAGGCCCAGCCCCTGGGCGCGCTTGAGCAGGTCCTCGTAGGGCGCGTCGTCCATCGCGCGGATGTAACGCTCGCGCTTCGCCTCGAACTCGGCTTGCCTGTCGTCGGCCCGATCCTGCGGCGTCGTGAACGCCTCGACGACCTGCCCGCGCGCGGAGTCGAGCTGCGCCTTCATTGCGCCCACGCGGCGCGCAAGCTCGGGCGCCTTGTCGGCCCCGAAGAGCACGACGAGCAGTACGAGGATGAGCGCGACCTCGGAGGGCCCGAGGTTGAGGAGCGCCAGGAGCACCACGACCGGCTGAGCCCACCGCGCCGATATAGCTTACCACGGGTGGACGTCCACGGGCGTTCCGGCCGCGAGCGTCGTCCCCTCCGGCACGCCGATCCAGCCGTCGCTCGCCGCGATCGAGGTGAGCGCGCCGCTGGACTTGAACGTCGGGACCACGCGCCCCGCGTCGAGCTTCACGGGCAGCACGAGGAAGCGATCCGGCTCGCCTCGCGCCTCGACCGCGAGCGGCGCGCGCGTGACCGACGCGGCCGCCGCCGGCAGGCCCGCCATCCTGCGCAATGCAGGCACGACGAAGAGGTGCGCGTTCGAGAGCGCGCTCGTGGGATTGCCGGGCAGCCCGACGACGAGCGCAGAGCCGATCCGGCCCGCGAGCATGGGCTTGCCGGGCTTCACGCGCACGCCGTGGAAGAGCACCTCGCCCGCCTCCGCGAGCGCCCCCGCGGCGTGGTCGCGCGCGCCCACCGACGCGCCGCCCGAGACCACGACGAGGTCCGCGCGCCCCGCCGCGGCCACGAGCGCCTCGCGCATCGCCTCGCGCTCGTCGGGCAGCCGCGGCAGCGCCTCCACCGCGCCGCCCGCCGCCGCGAAGAGCGCCCCCAGGGTCGTCGTGTTGCTGTCGAAGATGCGCAGCGGCTCGGGCGGCGCGCCGGGCGATAGCAATTCGTCCCCGCTCGACAGGAGCGCCACGCGGGGCCGCGCGACGACCCGCACGCGCGCGAGCCCGACCGACGCGAGCAGGCCCAGCCGCGCGGGGGTGAGGACCTCGCCCCGCGAGACGACGCGCGCGCCCTTCGCGAGGTCGACGCCGGCGGGGTCCACGAACTGGCCGGGCCTTGGGGGCATCTGTGCGCGCACCTGACCATGCTCCTCCGCGGCCTGCTCGACCTTCACCACGGCGTCGGCGCCCGGCGGCAGCGGCGCGCCCGTCGCGATCCGCGCGGCCTCTCCGGGGCCGATCCGCGGCAGGCTCGTCGCGCCGGCCGGCACCTCGCCCACGAGCTTCCGCGGGGCGGCGCCGTCGGCGGCCCACATCGCGTAGCCGTCCATCGTCGCGCGGGCGAAGGGGGGCACGTCGAAGGGGGCCGCGACGTCCTGCGCGCAGACCCGTCCGCACGCCTCGCGCAGCGGCAGCTCGTCCACGCGCGCGACGGGCCGGGCCGCGTCGAGGAGCCGCGCCCGGGCTTCGTCCATGCCGATGAGCGCGCCGAAGGGGCGCATGCCGTGCATGCGCGCGGAGCCCGGGGCGCCCCCTTGGCTTTATCTAGGCGAAGCCGCCTCGCCGCGGCGTATGGCCGAGCCCCCCAGCGCGATCAGCACCCACTGCCCGGGGTGCGGCCAGGAGACGCTCCACACGGTGCTGCGCGGCACGATGGGCACGAAGGGCGCCTTCGTCACGATCGACGCGACGGTCCAGTGCAGCGAGTGCCAGCACACGCACCACGTCGTGATGCGGGAGCCGAAGCCCGTCGAGGTGCCCGTCGTCGTCAGCCGCGCGGGCCAGTCGGTGCGCGCGAAGGTCGAGCTCTCGCCCGAGGACGAGGTGACCTTGGGCGAGGCGCTCGTCGTCGAGGGCAAGACGTGCAAGCTCACCGGCATCGAGGCCAAGGACCTGCGTCGCGTCGAGGACGCGCGCGTCGCCGAGGTGCTGACGCTCTGGGCGAAGGAGTTCGAGGAGATCGCCGTCGGCTTCGCGATCAACCTCGGCAAGAAGACCATCACGAAGGTCGTCGCCGCGCCGCCCGGGCAGGAGTTCAGCGTCGGCGAGGAGTTCGTCTTCGGCCGCCTGCGCGTCACGGTGCACGCGATCAAGACCGAGGAGCGCCTCGTGAAGCGCGGCAGCGCGGAGGCGGGCGAGATCAAGCGCGTCTTCGCGCAGCCCACCCCGCTGGGCGGCGAGAAGTACCGTCCCCCCAAGGCGCAGCGCGACCAGTCGCGCCGGGACAAGGAGCGCGCGGCGGGAGGCGTCCCCAGGGGGCGCCGCCAGGAATGAGCGCGCGCATCCTCGACGGCAAGGCCATCGCGGCCGAGATCCGCGCCGACATCGCGCGCCGTGTCAAGGCCGCCGGCCGCCAGCCCGGGCTCGCGGTCATCCTCGTGGGCGACGACCCCGCGAGCCACACGTACGTCAACAGCAAGGAGAAGGCCGCGAAGGAGTGCGGCTTCCTGAGCATCGTCGAACGATATCCCGCGGACGTCACCGAGGCCGCGCTGCTATCACGGGTCGAGGCGATGAACCGCGACCCGCGCGTCCACGGCTTCTTCGTCCAGTTCCCCGTCCCAAGGCAGATCGACGGCGAGAAGGTCATGCGCGCCGTCTCGCCGGACAAGGACGTCGACGGCTTCCACCCGCTCAACCAGGGCCTGCTGCTCCAGGGCCAGCCGCGCTTCCTGAGCGCCACGCCGCGCGGCGTCGTCGAGCTCATCATGCGCGCGGGCGGCGCCGCGGGCAAGCGCGTCGTCATCCTCGGCCGGAGCAACACCGTGGGCAAGCCGCTCGCGGCCGCGCTCATGAGCAAGGGCCCGCGGGCCGACGCCACCGTCACCGTCGCGCACTCGCGCACGCCCGACCTCGCCAAGCTCTGCCGCGAGGCCGACGTGCTCGTCGCCGCGATGGGCCAGCCGCGCCTCGTCCGGGGCGACTGGATCAAGCCCGGCGCCACCGTCATCGACGTGGGCACCTCGCGCGTGGAGGGCAAGCTCGTGGGCGACGTGGACTTCGACGCCGCGAAGGAGGTCGCGGGCTGGATCACGCCCGTGCCCGGCGGCGTGGGGCCCATGACGATCGCGATGCTGATGCTCAACACGCTCGAAGCCGCGGGCATCCCCTGAGTCAAAGCCTCCATCCAATCACGGGAATACCCCTCGGTCGCACCGACGGCCCATGCGCGCCGTCTTCCCGACCCTGACCCTGCTCCTGGTCCTGCTCGCCCCCCTCGCCGCCGCGCAGGTGCCCGACCCGGTGGCGACGGCGTGCGGCGCGTTGGGCGCGGCGCCGCAGGTCAAGGACAAGGTGCCGCTCTGCCCCGAGGAGAGCCCCGCGCCCGCGGATCCGGCCGACGCGCAGCACGTCCACAACGAGACGGCGCCGCCGGCGATCCCGCAGGACCCGCAAGGCCTCGCGCAGGACGCGCAGCAGGCCGCGCAGGGCGCCGCGCAGGACCCGCCCAGCGCCCCCTCGCGCCTCGCGGGCTTCGTGGCGACGCTCGTCGAGTTCGTGAAGCACCTGATCCACCTGCCCGGCGTGGGCGCGGCGAAGGCCGCGACCGCGGCGGTGGACGTCGGCCACGCGATGACGCACGCCGCCTCCGCCGTGAAGGCGCAGGCCGCGAAGGCGATCTCCGTCGTGGCGGGCCTCTTCCACCGCGAGCCGGCCGCCGCGCCGAAGCTTCCGCAGGCGAGGGCGCCCACGCTGCCGACGACGAAGGTGCGCGTCCCGCTAGACCTGCAGAAGGTCCTTCACCGGGCAAAGTAGGCGTCGAAGCGCTCCAGCGTGTAGCGGATCATCTCGTCCGTCAGACCCGGATACACGCCAATGAAGAACGTGTCGCGCATGATCCGGTCGCTGTTCTCCAGCGTGCCGTGGACGCGGCGCGGGATGTCGAGGTACGCCGGCTGGCGGAGGATGTTGCCCCCGAAGATTTGCCGGGTCTCGACGTTGCCCGTCTCCAGGAACTGCACGAGCTGCGTGCGGTTGACGCCCTTCTCCACGGTGATCGGCAGGCCGAACCACGAGGGATCGCTGCGCGGGTCGAGGCGCGGCAGGATCAGCTTGTCCTCGTGCTTGCGCAGGCCCTCGTAGAGCTTGTGGAAGTTGCGCTTGCGCGCCTCGATGAAGCCGTCGAGCCGATCGAGCTGCGCGACGCCCACCGCGGCCTGCATGTCGGTCGGCTTGAAGTTGTAGCCGACGTTGGTGTAGATGAACTTGTGATCGTAGCCGTGCGGAAGCTCTCCGAGCTGCCAGCCGAAGCGCATGCCGCACGAGTTCGATTCGCCGGTGGCGCACCAGCAGTCGCGCCCCCAGTCGCGCACGCTCTTGACGATGCGCGTCAGGCGCGGGTTGTTGACGACGACGCCGCCCCCCTCGCCCATCGTGATGTGGTGCGCCGGGAAGAACGATATCGTCGCCAGGTCGCCAAACGTGCCCACGGGCTTGCCGCGCCACGTGCCGCCCAGCGCGTCGCACGTGTCCTCCATGAGCCAGAGGTCGTGCTCCTCGGCCAGGCGCGTCATGACGTCCATGTCGCACGGGTTGCCCAGCGTGTGCGGGATGACAATGGCCTTCGTCTTGGGCGTGATCGCCTCCTCGACGAGCTTGGGGTCGACGTTGTACGTGCCGATCTCGCAGTCCACGAACACGGGCGTCATGCCGCCGTGCACGATGGGCGCCAGCGTCGTGGGGAACGTGACGGCGGGCGTGATGACCTCGTCGCCCGCCTTCAGATGATCGGGCAGGAGCTTGCTCTGCAGGCTCATGATGGCGCAGAGGTTCGCCGTCGAGCCCGAGTTGACGAGCGCGAAGTCGCGCGCGCCGAACATCTTCTTCATGCGCGTCTCGAAGACGTCGCCCCACGGGCCCATGGTGAGCCAGAAGTCGAGGCTGGAGTCGACGAGATTCACCATCTCCTCCTGGCCGAAGACGCGCCCCGCGTACTGGATGCGCGTCTTGCCGGGCGTGAACGTCTTCTTGCCGTGCACCACGTCGTGGTACTCGCGCACCTTGGCGAGGATCTCCTGCTTGAGGCGCTCGCCCTGCTCGTTGGCCGCGGCGCGGACGGGCATCGCGTGCGTGTCGGCGCGCCAGTGGCGCCGGAAGCGCTTCATCGCCTCGCCCAGCGCCATCGCCTCGGTGCCCAGCACCTTCTCCAGCTTCTCGGTGGCGAGGCCGCCCTGCAGCGGCCGGCGCGCGACCTGCTTCGTCGCGGAGGTGGGCACGCCCTTGACGAGCGTGGGCTGGAGGAGCATCGCCTTCGCCAGCTCGCGGGCGAGGTCGGCGCGCGAGATGCGCTCGCGCCCCACGACGTTGATCGTGCCCACGTCGCCCTGCTGCGCGAGGCGCACGCTGACCTCCGCGAGGAAGTCGGCGAGCGTGGGGTTCGTGAGCTGGTCGTTCGGGACTTGCATCTCGCCGCCGCCCGAGAGCTTCTCCCAGACCTGCATGGCGAAGTTCTTCGACTGCCGGTCCCAGCCGTACACCGCGGTCGTGCGCAGGATGAGGTGGCGCGCGGGGTCCGCCTCGCGCACGATGCGCTCCGCCTCGGCCTTCGTGCGGCCGTAGACGCTGACGGGCGAGAGCGGCGCGTCCTCGGAGTAGGGGCCATCGGCGCCGTCGAAGACGTAGTCGGTGGAGTAGTAGATCACCTGCGCGTGGTGCTTCTTCGCCGCGGCCGCCACGTGGCGCGTGCCCTCGACGTTGATCGCCTGCGCCTCGGCCGGGTCCTTCTCGCAGGCGTCGACGCCGCCCGAGGTGTTCACGCAGAGGAAGACGTGGTGCGGCTTCATCGTCGCGATGGCCTGCTCCACGGCGCGCGCGTCGCGCACGTCGAGCGCCACGCCGCCCGGGCGCACGCGCGAGCGCGATGCCGCCACGACCTGGAATCCCTCGCGCTCCAAGACCGACACCAGCGCGCCGCCCACGAGGCCGGAGGCGCCGATGACCATGGCCCGCCGCGGTCCGTTCTCAACCATGCTTGAGCCCCCAGTCGTATGGAATGTCCTTGCTGAACGGATCGACGCGGATCATCTCGCCGGGCGTGTGCGGCATCGTCGCGCAGTTGGCGACCATGGCGGGCTTCGTGCCGATGCACTTCCAGCCGTTGTGCACACCGGGCGGAATCTTCGCGAGCTGGTAGTTGTCCTCGCCCAGGAAGATCTCCTGGAGCTTGCCCCGGGTGGGCGACCCGGCGCGGTCGTCGTAGACGACGAGCTTGATCATGCCCACGGGCACCGCGTAGTTGAGCGCCATCTTCGTGTGGACGTGCCACGCCTTGACGACGCCCGGGTACGCGGTGGAGAAGTAGATCTCGCCGAAGCGCTCGAAGTGCGGCGCGTCCTCGCGCAGCATGTGCATCACGGTGCCGCGCTCGTCGGGGATCTTGCGGAGCGGGACGACCTGCACGCCCTCGATCACGCGGGGCCACCTCGGACGCGGAGGCTCGGGTCGATGCGGCCGCGCTCCGCAAGGTATTGCAGCTGGCGGAGCCGGATGTAGCGGCGGTCGTCGAGCGCGCTTTGCGTGAGCTTGGCCTGCTGGAACGCAAGGGCGAGCTCCTTGGCGCCGCTGCGTGCGTTCCACTTGGGCGTCCAGCCCAGCGTCTGCTTGATCTTCTTGAACGAGACGCGGTAGCTGCGCGCGTCGGCGCTGGCGCCGGGCGCGTACTCGACGCTGGTGCCACTCACTGTCTCGGCGACGATGGCCGCGAGGTCGCGCACCTGGTAGTTCTCGGAGTCGCCGCCCACGTTGAACGCCTGGTCGTGGACCTTGTCGGTCGGGGCCCGAAGGGCCGCGACGACCGCCGTGGAGATGTCTTCGATGTGCGCGATCGGGCGCCAGGGGGTGCCGTCGCTCATGACGCGGATCTTGCCGGTCGTGATCGCCCACGCGGTGAGGTTGTTGAGCACGAGGTCGAGGCGCAGCCGCGGCGAGACGCCGTACGCGGTCGCGTTGCGCATGGAGACGGGCGCGAAGTCCGCGGAAGCGAGGCCGTGCAGGTCCTGCTCGGTGCGCACCTTGGAGAGCGCGTAGGGCGTGAGCGGGTTCTGCGGCGAGGTCTCGTCTACCGCGCCGTCGCCTCCGGCCGCGCCGTAGAGCGAGCACGACGAGGCGAACACGAAGCGCGACACGCCGGCCTGCTTGGCGAGCTTGGCGAGGCGCACCGAGGCGACGTGGTTGATATCAAGGGTGACCTCGGGCGCGAGATTGCCCATCGGGTCGTTGCTGATGGCGGCGAGGTGGACCACGGCGTCGAAGCCGCGCAGATCGCTGGCCTGCACGTCGCGCACGTCGCGCCACAGGGCGGGGACGGCGGGCGGCTCGGTCAGGAACGCGCAGTCGTCGTAGTAGCCCACGTCGAGGCCGGTGACGTCGAAGCCGGACTCCTTCAGGACGCGCGCCATGACGGCACCGATGTAGCCCGCGTGGCCGGTGAGAAGGACCTTCTGCGTCACTTCCACACCTTCCAGGGCGCCTGGCCGCTCTGCCAGAGCGACTCCAGGAGGCGCACGTCGCGCAGCGTGTCCATGCACTGCCAGAAGCGGTCGTGCCGGTAGCCGACGAGCTGGCCGTCGGCGGCGAGGCGCTCCAGCGGCGCGCGCTCGAAGATCGTCTCGTCGCCCTCGATGTAGTCGAAGACGCCCGGCTCCAGCACGAAGAAGCCGCCGTTGATCCACCCCTCGCCGATCTGGGGCTTCTCGGTGAAGCTGCGCACCTGGTCGCCCTGGAACTCCAGGCCGCCGAAGCGCGCGGGCGGGCGCACCGCCGTGACGGTGGCGAGCTTGCCGTGGCGCTTGTGGAAGGCCAACAGGTCCTGGACGGGGACGTCGGCCACGCCGTCGCCGTAGGTGAGCATGAACGTCTTGCCGCCGACGTAGGGCGCGACGCGCTTGACACGGCCACCGGTCTGCGTGTGGAGGCCCGTGTCCACGAGGTCGATCTTCCAGTCGAGGCCGCGCGACTCCTCGACGCGCACCTCGCCGCTCCCTAGGTCGACGCGGACGTTGTTCTGCAGCCGGTGGTAGTCGAGGAAATATTGCTTGATGACCTCGCCCTTGTAGCCGCAGGCGATGACGAACTCCTTGCACCCCTGCGCGGCGTAGATGCTCATGATGTGCCAGAGCATCGGGCGGCCGCCGATCTCGACCATCGGCTTCGGCTTCGCGGCGGTTTCTTCGGAGAGCCGGGTGCCCAGCCCGCCCGCCAGGATGGCGACCTTCATGGGAATGGGTCGCGCACCCGGCCGGCGCCCGATAAGACTTGCTCTCCCAGCCCTGGAGATTGTCCCCTCTCCGCACGAAGACCGACGGCCGAGGCCTCCGACGTCTCGTCTTGCTGGTTCTGGGCCGCCTGCGGCGGGGAAACCGCCGAATCTCCGAATCTCGGAATCTCCGCCTCGTGACCTGGGAGAAAAACCCGAGAACCCGAAGACCCGAGAACCCGATCCCGGATTCGCGTCGACGGGTCCTCGGGTTTCCACCAGGGTCACGAAGCGGAGATTCCGAGATTCCGCTGCTTACCGCGCGGAGCGCGCCCAGCCGAACAAGACCTTGCTTCGGGGGCTCCGACCACCGGCCTTCGTGGGAGAGGCCACGGCGCTCAGGAGCAGCCCGCCACGTCCCGAATGGCCCGCTCGATGGCCTGGCAGTACGGCCCCTGGGTGAAGCGCTCCTCCACCCGCGCGCGGCCCGCGGCGCCCAGCTTCGCCCGGAGCGCGGGGTCGGCGGCCAGCCTCGCCAGCGCGTCCGCGAGCGCGGCCGGATCGCGCGGGGGCACGAGCAGCCCGGTCTGGCCGTCGAGCACCGCCTCGCGCGTGCCGTCGACGTCCGCCGCGACCACAGGCAGCGCGTGCGCCATCGCCTCGAGGTTCACGCGGGCGAAGGGCTCCTCCACGGCGGGGTTGACGAAGACGTCGAACGTGTCGAGCCACGAGTCGACCTCGGGCTGCCGCCCCACGAGGAGGAACGTCTTCTCCAAGCCGGCGCGCGAGACGGCCTCGCGCACCTGCCGCACGTAGGCCTCCTCGCCCAGGCCGCCGACGACGACGTAGCGCGCGTCCACGCCGCGTTGCTGGAGGATCGCCGCCGCGTCGACCAGATGGTGGATGCCCTTGCGCGGCTGCACGCCGCCCACCATGCCGAAGATCGGGACGCGCGGGTCGGCGGCGCCCACCTCGGCGCGGTGGCCCGGCTGGCGCGGCGGCGGGAGCGGGATGCCGTTGTGGACGACGCGGATGCGCGAGGCGGGGATGCCCTTCGCCACGAGCGCGTCGGCCGTCGCCTGCGACACCGCGAGGAGGAGCTTCGGCACGCGGCGCAGGACGCGGACCCGCGCGCGCCGCTCCACGTCGCCCTCCAGGTAGCTGCGCCCCTCGTGCACGTGCACGAGCGCAGGCACGCCGGCCATGCGCGCGGCCACGAGCGGCGCGGTGTGCGAGATCGTGTTCACGTACACGACGTCGGCGCGCTCCTCGCGCAGCAGCCGCGCGATCCGGCGCACGTAACGCCAGCGGCGCGTGACGGCCTTCAGCTTTCCTTCGCCGTAGGGCGGCCGCGGCAGGACGAGCGCGCGGTGGCGCGGCAGCTTCGCCACGGCGTCGAGCAGCGGCCCGGCGACGGGCGAGACCAGCAGCCGGTCGTCCTCGCCCGCCGTGGCCTCCAGGTAGTCGAGCAGCATGCGCTGCGCGCCCAGGAGGTTCCCGTCATGGCTGAACAGGACGACCCGCACGGGCCTTGCCCTCCTCGCGGCGCTTGCGCGCGAGCGTCTTCGCGTAATAGCCGAGGTCGCGCCACCGGCGCACCTGCCCGGGCGTGCGCGCGAGCGCCGCGAGGCCCGTCAGCGGACGCCCGTTGAGCCCGAGCGCGACCGCCTTGCGCGCGCGGATCCAGCCGAGCGAGTCCCGCGCGGCGCGATGCGCCTGCTTCTGCCCGGCGCGGCGCGCGGCTTCGGCGGCACGCGCCACCGCCTTCTCCTCGCTCTCCAGGCGCGTCAGCTCGCCGCGCACGCTCTGGAGGCGGTCGGTGTCGCTGCCGTACCCGATGCGGTACTTCGCCACCGGCTCGGCCAGGAGCGCGACGTCGCCCGCGAGCGAGGCGCGCAGCCACATGCCCCAGTCGGTGGCGAAGCCGATGTCCTCGAAGCCGCCCGCCTTGGCGTAGACGCCGCGGCGCACGAGCACGCCCGGGCAGCGCACGAAGTTCTCGCGGACCATGCGCGCGAACGCCTCGGCGCCGGGCACGAGCGCGTCCCGCTCCGCGACGCGGTGGTGGCCCACCTTCGCGCCCTTGCCGTCGATGAGCGTCACGGAGCCCACGGCGAGGCTCGCCGAGGGGTGCGCGTCCAGCGCCGCGAGCGCGCGAGCGAGGAAGTCCGGAAGCAGCGCGTCGTCGTCGTGCAGGAGCAGCACGTCGGCGTCCGGGCCCGCCAGCTCCACGCAGCGGTTCCAGTTGCGCGCCATCGAGAGCTGCGCCGGGTTGCGGTGATAGCGAACGCGCGCGTCGGGGAAGTCGCGCACCACCTCGGCGGCGACGCCCTTCGTGCCGTTGTCGACCACGAGGCACGTCAGGTCGCGGTGCGTCTGGGCGAGCACGCTGGCGATCGCCTCGCGCAGGTACGCGTCGCGGTCGATCGTGGGGATCGCGACGACGACGCGGGCCACTCAGCCCACCTTCTTCGCCGCCAGGTCGGCCAGGTGCTCGCCGAAGGGGAGCGAGCAGGTCAGCCCCGGCGAGACGGCATTGAGCACGTGCGCCGCGCGCGGCGTCTCGCGCACCACGATGTCCTCGACGAGGTTGCCCTTGCGGTCCACCATCTGCGCGCGGTTGCCGGCGTAGCTCGGGCGCAGGTCGTCGGGCCGAAGCTCAGGCACAAGGAGGCGCGCCTCCTTCCAGATGGCCTTCAACGAGAGGCTCTTCGCCACCTCGTCGCGGATCAGGCGCCGGAACTGCGGCTTGACCATCATCTTCCAGAAGCCGCCCCAGCCCAGCGTGAGCCCGAGCCCGCCGCCGCGCATCGAGGAGAACGTGTAAGCCTCGCGGCCGAACGCGAGCATGGCGCCGGGCCCCACGATCACGCGCCCGTCAGCGCGGCGCGAGAGGTGCACGCCCAGGAAGGGGAACGTGAGGTCGGGCGCCGCGTAGATGTGCGAGCGCACGAGGTCGCGCCGCTGCGGCGCAAGCTCGGCGTAGTAGCCGCGGAACGGGATCACGCGCATGTCCGGCGCCAGCTCGCGCGCCAGGCGATCGGCCCACAGCCCCGAGGCGTTGACGAGCGCCTTCGCCGTGAGGCTGCCCTTGCTCGTGCGCAGCGTGACGCCCGCCGCGTCCTCGGCGATGCCGAGCACCTTCGTGTCGTAGAGGATGCTCGCGCCGGCGCGCAGCGCGTCGTCCGAGAGCGCGTGGACGTACGCCCGCGCGTCGAACGAGGCGGCATCGCGCGCGTGCAACGCCTCGATGCCCACGGCGTGCGGCTCCTGCTCGCGGAGGCCCTTCTCGTCAAGCATGCGCACGTCCACGCCGTTGCCCTTGCCGCGCTTGTGCAGCTCCGCGAGCACCGCGCGCTCGGGCTCGGTCCGCGCGACCACGAGGATGCCGCCGGGGTGCGTCGCGATGCCGCGCTCCTCGCAGTACGCGCGCAGGCGCTTGTTGCCCTCGACGCAGTACGTCGCCTTCGCGCTGCCGGGTTTCACGTTGTAGCCCGCATGGATCACGCCGCTGTTGCGCCCGCTCTGGTGCAGCGCGGGGCCGCTCTCCTTCTCCACGACGAGGACCTTCAGGCCGCGGCTCGCGGCGTGATAGGCGGCGCTCGTGCCGATGGCACCGGCGCCGACGATCAACAGATCGGCGTCGAGGCTCACGCGATTCCCTCGGCGGCCTTGGCGAGCGACTTGGCGATGCGGCGCACCTCCATGGGAGCGCGCAACGCGTGCGCGTGGATGCGGCTTGGATCGAGCTCGGCGTAGCGATGGAGGAGGACGTTGCGGAAGCGCCGCAGGTCGCGCAGCGTGCGGGCTTGCTCCTCGTCGAGAAAGCCCGCGTGGAGGAGCTTCGCGTCGATCCCCTCCTCATCCGAAGGGACGCCGAGGCGGCGCATCGCGCAGACGGTCGCCGCGAGGTCCGAAAGCGCCTCGATGGAGACGTGGAGCGAGCGCTCCACCGCGAGCTGTTTCATCCGATCTGCAGCGTACGATGCGAAGACATTGGGTGTGAACTGCTCGACATCCGCGGTGGCGCGGTCGATCACGTCGAGGTACGCGAGGACGCGCTCACGACCAGGCACGCTCGACCGCCTCCAGGTACGTCTCGTAGTGCGGCTTGAAGTCCGTCCACGCGCGGACGGTCTGCAGGGCGATCTCGTAGAGCGCATCCTCGTCCTTGAGGAGCAGCGGGACGGCGTCGCGGAGCACCTGGCGGCGCACGTACAGCGGCAGCGCCTGGAACACGGAGACGTCCAATCCCTCGTGCCGCTTGCCGCTGGCGTGGCCCAGATAGCGCAGGTGGGCGTCCTGCGGATCGCGGCGCGCGTCGGGGCGCAGCACGACGCACACGTCCACGTCGCGCCCTTCGCCTTCGCGCGCCGCGCTGCCGAAGAGGAGCACGGCGAGCACGTCGGGGTCCGCACGTGCCTCGGCCAGGAGGGCGTCGAGCGCCCGCGCGTCCGCGTCCTTCACGTTCCGCCGATCGGGGTCCTCAGATATGCCCCTTCTCCTTGAGGTACGCGGCGAGCGCGTCCGGCCACGGCCGCAGCGGGTGGCCGAGGGCCCGCGCGAGACCGGCGTTGTGCAACGCGCTGTTCGCGGGACGCTCGGCCTTGCTGGGGAACGCGGTGTGGTCGATGGGTTGCACCTCGACCTTGAGGCCGGCGAGCGCGACGGCCCGGCTCGCGAAGCCGTGCCACGTGACGGCGCCCGCGTTCGTGACGTGGACGACGCCGCGCGCGTCGCGCTCCAGGAGGTCGAGGATCGCGCCGGCCGCGTCCATCGTGTAGGTGGGCGTCATCCACTGGTCGTTGACGACCTTGAGCGGTCCGCCCTCGCGCGCCTTCTTGAGGATCGTCTCGATGAAGTTGCCCCCCTTGCCCCGCGCGCCGACGACGCCGAAGAGCGAGGCCACGCGCGCGACCAGGGCGTCCGGGTGCCCGACGCGCGTCTCGTGCTCGCCCGCGAGCTTCGAGGCGCCGTAGGTGTTGAGCGGCCGCGGCGCGTCGGCCTCGGTCCAAGCGTGCGCCGCGTCGGTGGCGCCGTGCGCCGGGGTGGGCTTGTCGCCCGGGAAGACGTAGTCGGTGCTCACGTACGCGAGCCTCGCGCCCACGGCCCGCGCGGCGCGGGCGACGTGCAGCGCGCCCACGGCGTTGACGCGGAACGCTTCCGCCGGGTCGTCCTCGCACTTGTCCACCTGATGGAACGCGGCGGCGTTGACCACCATGCGCGGGCGCGTGGCGTCCAGGAGCTTGAGCACGGCGGGCCCGTCCGTGACGTCGACGCGCTCCGCTTGCGCGACGCTGAGCCCCTTCGCGTGCGCGACCTTCACGACGTCGCTGCCGAGCTGGCCGGTGGCGCCCAGGACGAGCAGGTCAGAGGACGATGCCATGCGGCGCGACTTCCTTCATGGTCTGGTTCCACTGGATGAGCGTCTTGTACCAGTTGAGCGTGTTCGTCGTGGGCCCGTCGGTGAGCGCGCCCTTCTGGAGCGCTTCGAAGATCTCGCGCGCGCCGTCCTCGGGCTGCTTCTCGGTCTTGTAGCCGAGGCGCTGGCCGATTTTCTTGAACGAGACGCGGTAGCTCCGGTGGTCGACGTCGCCGTACCAGTCGGGGTCGTACTTGAGGCCGACGGCGGCGCTGACGCGCTCGGCGAGCGGGCCGATCATGACGTTCTGGTCCTCGGAGCCGACGTTGAAGATCTCGCCGTTGACCTTCGCGGGGTCGCTCTCCAGGACGGTCATGAACGCGCGGCACGTGTCGCGCACGTGGACGAAGGGGCGCCACTGCTTGCCGTCGCGCATGATCTTGACCCGGCCTTGCTTGAAGAGCGAGAGCGTCATGCCGTTGATCGCGAGGTCGAAGCGCATGCGGCGCGAGAGGCCATAGACCGTCGCCTGTCGCAGGGCGGTGACCGAGAACTTCTCGTCGCCCAGAGGGAGATTGCTCGACTCGGCGAGGCCGTTGGCCTCCGCGTAGGTCGTGAGCGGGTTGATGGGGCTCGTCTCGTCCACGACGTGATCCTGGAAGCCGTAGATGCTGCACGACGAGGCGAGCACGTAGCGCTTGACGCCGTGCGCCTTCGCCATCTTGCCCATGCGCGCGCGGGCCGCGTGGTTGATATCAAGGGTGCGCTGGGGGTCGAGCTCGCCCGCGGGGTCGTTGCTCAGGGCCGCGAGGTCGCACACGGCGTCGATGCCCTTGAGGACGGCGGGCGGCGCCCAGCGGTTGTCCTCGCGCACGAGATGGAGGCGCGGGTTGCCGCGCAGGTCGGCGAGCGTGTCGCCGAAGAAGAATCGGTCGAGGACGGTGACCTCGTAGCCGCGCGCGAGGAGCATCTCGGTCATCACGGTGCCGATGTATCCGCCGCCGCCTGTCACGAGGACGTGCTTGGGCTTGTCCATTCAGGGTCCCTTCCAGGTGAAGTCGTTGTCCGCGTCCTGGAGCAGCGGCGCCTCGGCGTCCTTCTTGCTCAGGATCGGGTGCTCGTGGGGCCAGGCGATGCCCAGCGCCGGGTCGTTCCAGCGGATGCCACGGTCGTGCGCGGGGCTGTACTCGTGCGTGACCTTGTAGGCGATCTCGGCCACGTCGGTGAGCGTGAGGACGCCGTGCGCGAAGCCCGGGGGCACCCAGATCATCGCGCGGTTCGTCGCCGAAAGGTGGGCCGTGACGTGCCTGCCGAACGTGGGGCTCCCCTTCCTGATATCAACCGCGACGTCGAGGATCTCGCCCGCGAGGCAGCGCACGAGCTTGCCCTGCGCCGCGGGGTCCTTCTGGTAGTGGAGCCCGCGCAGGATGCCGCGCCCGACGCTGCGGCTGTGGTTGTCCTGGCGGAAGGGGCCGACGATGCCGTGCTTCGCCATGTCGGACTCCTTGAACGTCTCCATGAACCAGCCGCGCTCGTCGCCGAAGGCCTTCGGCTCGACGAGCACGACGTCCGGCATCTCGCGGAACGGCTTGAACTCGAACGGCATGAGATCACGCTAGAACGGCTGGGAGAGGATGTTGAGGAGGTAGTCGCGCCACTCGTTGTTGTAGCCCTGCGCGAGCTGCTCGACGCGCTTGGCGTCGATGTAGCCCATGCGCCAGGCGACCTCTTCGAGGCACGCGACCTTGAGCCCCTGGCGGTTCTCCAGGGTGGCGATGAAGTTGGAGGCTTCGAGCAGCGACTGGTGCGTGCCCGTGTCGAGCCACGCGGTGCCGCGCCCGAACTTGATGAGCTTGAGCTGGCCCCGGCGGAGATATTCCTGGTTGACGCTGGTGATCTCCAGCTCGCCCCGGGCGCTGGGCTTGACGCCCTTGGCGATCTCCACGACCTGGCTGTCGTAGACGTAGAGGCCGGTGACGGCGTAGTTGCTCCGGGGCTGCTTGGGCTTCTCCTCGAGCCCGACGACCTTGCCCTGCGCGTCGAACTCGGCGACGCCGTAGCGCTGCGGGTCCTTGACCCAGTAGCCGAAGACGGTGGCGCCGCGGTTCTCGCGCACGGCCTGCTGGAGGAGGCCCGTCATGCCCTGGCTGTAGAAGATGTTGTCCCCGAGGACGAGCGTCACGGCGTCGCGGCCGATGAACTCCTCGCCGAGGAGGAAGGCCTGCGCGAGCCCGCCCGGGTGCGGCTGCTCGGCGTAGCTGAAGCGCATGCCCAGCGGGGAGCCGTCGCCCAGAAGCTCGCGGTACTGCGGCAGGTCGCGGGGCGTGCTGATGACGAGCACGTCGCGGATGCCCGCGAGCATGAGCGTGGAGAGCGGGTAGTGCACCATCGGCTTGTCGTACACGGGCAAGAGCTGCTTGCTCACCGCCCGCGTCACCGGATGCAGGCGCGTGCCCGACCCTCCGGCGAGGATGATGCCCTTCACGCGGCGGCGAGCGGAAGCAGCGTATTTAAATCCCGTGCGGCCTGGGTGAGCGCCGTGCGGATTGCCATCGTCGTGCCCACCAAGGACGCCACGAGCGAGATGGCGCGCACGTGCCTGGACGCCGCGCGCAAGACGACCGAGCACCTGGGCGCCACGGTCCATCCGATCCAGCGCAGCGGGCCCGGCTTCCGCTTCTCGCGCAGCATCAACGAAGGCATCCGCAAGGCGCCCGACGCCGACGGCTGGGTGCTGCTCAACGACGATGCGTGGATGGACGCGGGCTGGCTCGACGCGATGCTCGACGCCGCGGCCGCGCACCCGGAGGTCGGCGAGTGGGGCGGCCTGCTGCGCTACCCCGACGGCTCGATCCAGCACGCGGGCGGCTACGTCCACACCTCGCCGCTGCCCGCCCTCGCGCTCGCCACGCGCCACAAGGCTCCGCTCTGGATGGCGCGCATGATCGCTTCGCAGCGGGGCCGCGCGTACCCCTACATGTGGGGCCACTGGCGCTCGATCTCTCCGCGCCACCGGCTCGACTACGTCACCGCCGCCTGCGCGCTCGTCACCCGCGCGTGCGTCGAGAAGGTGGGCCTCTTCGACGAGGACTACGAGTTCGGCGCCGAGGACGTCGACTACTCGCTGCGCGCGCTGGAGGCGGGCCTGGAGATCGGCGTCGCGCGCGGCGCCACCGGCCTCCACCACGAGGGCAAGAGCACCGCGCCCATGGGCGAGCGCCAGCGCCGCAGCCTCAACACCTTCCGCGCCAAGTGGCCCGCGGCGCGCATCCGGGCCGCCACGCGCGGCCGCCACGGCGTGATCGCATGAAGGTCCTTCTCGCCTCGCTTGATAGCATCCACACGCTGCAGGGCGGCGTCGAATGGTACGTGCACCACCTCGCGGAGGCGCTCGCGGACGAAGGGCACGAAGTCAGGGTCGCGACGCGCCAGCCCCAGCGCCAGCCCCAGCCCTCGGCGACGGACTACCGCTTCCTGCCGATGCCGCGCGGCGCCGCGAGCCACCGCTACCGCCTGCTCTGGAGCCCGCGCTTCGCCCGCCGCCTGGCGAAGGAGGCGGCGTGGGCCGACGTGGTGCACGGGCAGAACGAGGACGGGATGGGCGCGCTCGGCGTCCGCCCCGTGGTCGCGACGGTCCACACGACGCCGCTCGACGAGTGGGCGTCGTCGCGGCTCGGCGGCTGGCGCGAGACGCTCTACCAGCGCAGGCTGCAGGCGCTCCGCGTCGCGCGCTGGCGCCGCTTCGCGCCGCGCGCCGAGACGATTTGGACGCCCGGCGCGCACGTCGCGGAGAGCCTGCGCGAGCTGGGCGCGCGCCGCGTCGAGATCGCGCCGAACCCGGTCGCGCCGCTGCCGCGCTTCGGGCAGAAGGAGGCGCGCGACGCGCTCGGCCTGCCCGCCGGGCCGCTCGTGCTCTACCTCGGAAGGCTGGCGCGCGTGAAGCGCGTCGATCGCCTGCTGGACGCCACGCCGCCCGGGGCCACGCTCCTGATCGCGGGCGAGGGGCCGGAGGAATCCGCCCTGCGGCAGCGCGCCGGGCCCCACGTCCGATTCCTGGGGCGCGTGGACGACGCGACGAAGGCGCGCCTCTACGCCGCGGCCGACGTGCTGGCGCTCCCCAGCGAGCACGAGGGGCAGCCGCTCGTCCTCCTGGAGGCGATGAGCGTGGGCACGCCCGTCGTCGCCACGCGCGCCGAGTGGGTGCCGCCCGGGCTGCGCGGGTTCGGCCTGTGGGGCGACGACCTGCCGCGGCTGCTGCGCGAGGCGCTGGCGAAGGGCCGCGGCCAGCCCGCGCCGGTCACGACGTACCGCGAGACGGCGCGGCGCTTCTCCGAGGAATACAAGCGGCTGGCGCGAGGTGCCCGCGCGTGAGGATCCTCCTGACCTCGCACCGGTTCTGGCCCAGCGTGGGCGGCACCGAGGAGGTCGTCGAGCAGCTCGCGCGCCACCACGCGCAGGCCGGGCACGACGTGACGGTCTTCACGAGCGACGAGCCGGGAACCCCGGAGCGCGAGGAGCGCGAGGGCTACCTGATCCGGCGCTTCCCCCTCCAGCGGCGCGGCAAGTTCCGCTTCCCGCCGAAAAGCTATCGCGAGGCCGTGCTCGCGCCGGGCTGGGACGTCGTGCACCTGCACGGCCAGCGCGTCTGGAGCACCGACTACCTCTATCGTCATCTGAGGCGGAGCGCGGCGCCCATCGTCTTCACCGCGCACGGCTTCTACCAGTGGCACGTGGAGCGCGCGCCTCTCGCGGACGACCTCTACTACCGCGTCGTCATGCCGCGCGCATTGCGCCACGTCGCGGCGGCCGTCGCGCTCACCCGCGGCGAGGCCGAGGAGCTGCGGACGTTCGGCGTCGCGCCCGGCAAGGTGCGCGTGATCCCCGACGGCTTCGTGCCCGACGCCTTCTCGAAGCTCCCGCACGGGTTCCGCGCGCGCCACGGGATCGCGCCCGCCGCGCCGCTCCTGCTCTACGTGGGCGGCTTCTACCGCAACAAGCGCGTCGACCGCGCGATCGAGGTGGCCGCGGACACCGGCGCGACGCTCGCCATCGTCGGGCGCGACGCGCACCGCGAGCACGGCCTGGCGGAGTGCAAGGCTCTCGCCGAGCGCACGGGCGCCGACGCGCGCTTCCTGGGCGTGCTGCCGCGCGACGATCTGCGATCAGCGTACGCGGAGGCCGATCTCCTGCTGCTCCCGAGCGACTTCGAGGGGTTCGGCCTCGTGCTCCTCGAAGCGATGGCGGCGGGGCTCCCCTTCGTCGCGACCCCGGTGGGCGCGGCGCCGGACCTCGCGGCGCTGGGCGCGGGCGTCGTCGCGGGCCCTGGCGCGCTCTCGCTGAAGGCGCGCGAGCTGCTGGCCGACCCTCCGCTGCGCAAGGCGATGGGCGAGAAGGGCAAGGCCGCCGTGGGCGCGTACACGTGGCCCCCGATCGCGGAACGATATCAGCGGCTCTACGAGGAGGTGGCGCGCAAGTGAGGGTGACGGTCCTCGTCACGCTGCTCAACGACCCGCGCGTGGCGCGCACGCTCGACTCGCTGGCGGCGCAGACCCGGCGCCCCGACGCCGTGCTCGTGGCGGACGGCGGCTCGAAGGAGGAGGACCTCGCCGCCGCGCGCGCCTTCGCCTCCGCTCACCCCTGGACGCGCGTCGAGCATCATCCCGGCAGCGTCGCCGAGACGCGCAACGGCGCGCTTGCCTCCCTCCACGACGCGGAGATCGTCGTCTTCCTGGACAGCGACCAGGTGGCGCCGCCGGGCTGGCTCTCGGCGCTCGTGGCGCCCATCGAATCGGGCGCGGCGGACTTCGCGGGCGGCCCCACGAAGCCGCTCGTCGCGCCGCGCGGCAAGGGCGAGGCGTACCTCAACGACTTCGAGGCGTGGTTCTACCCGAACGTCGTCGCGCACGACCTGACCAAGCTCCCCATGGGCAACAGCGCGTGGCGCCTGGACGCCCTGCGCGCGGTGGGCGGGTTCGACCCGCGCCTCGTCTGGGGCGGCGAGGACTATGATATCAACATCCGCATGGCGAAGGCCGGCCGCAAGGGCGCCTACGTGCCGGAGGCCTGGGTGTACCACGACCAGGGCGGGCGCAACGACCTGCGGAGGCTGCTGCGCCGCAAGTACCGCTACAACGTGGGCGCGACGCTGGCGTACATGAAGAACGGCGTGCTGCGCGAGAAGATGCGAAGCGCCGCGCGGAACACGGTCGCGTTCAAGCACCCCTACGAGCGGTGGAACCTGGTCATCCAGCCGCTGGCGCTGCTGCGGGCGATGACGTTGCGCGGGCGGATCCGATAAGGATATTAGGAAATTTCCGAATATCCTAATGCATGTCCGGGGACTGGTCGATCGTCCTCCGCCCGACGTCGCGCCGGATCCTCGGCGCGCTCCTCGGGGGCAGCAGGTCGCTCACCGACCTCGCCCAGACGACCGGGCTCTCCAAGCCTTCGCTTCAGCCCCACTTGAAGGAGCTCGCGGCCTTGGGCGTCATCGAGCGCGATGCGCGCGCCACCCAGCAAGGCCGGGAGGTGCGATATCACCTCAGGAATGCCTCGCTCCACCTGGAGCTCGACCTCGTGACGTCGACGGCCATCGGCTGGGCCACCGCAGGCTTCGTGGACTGGCGTTTCCCGCTCACCGGGCAGATCCCGCAGGACGACGCGCGCGACGAGGTCACGCTCTTCTTGAGGCACGTCGGCCCGCGCATCCCCTCTGCCCTCTGGAACGACTCGTTCGTCATCCTGTACGGCTCGGCGGCGCGCGGCGAGGCGACGTGGAAGAGCGACCTTGACCTGCGGATGCTCTTCCCCAAGCCCGTCACGTCCAAGGTGGAGCAGGACATCGATGACGTGGTCGCTTGGGTACAGGAAACCCATCCGCACGCGCTGTCGGTCACCTTCGGCACCGTCCAGGCGTTCATCGGATCGAGGAAGACCCTCGACCAGGAGATTGCCGCCGAGGGCATGATCGTCTGGGGCCCGCGAGCCCTCG
This sequence comes from Thermoplasmata archaeon, assembly GCA_034667685.1. GTDB lineage: Archaea > Thermoplasmatota > SW-10-69-26 > JACQPN01 > JAJPHT01 > JAJPHT01. The sequence goes on from JAXDQU010000049.1 coordinate 27,088, forward strand.
AAGGCGAGGAGGTGAATCGGGCGCTATGGGAGCGGATGCGGAGATACAAGGCCATCTCGATCTGAGCCGAGAATGGCTGGAAGCAGCCGAGACGCTTCTCGTCAAAGGCCTGTTGGCGCCCGCCTATCACGATGCGGTCCATGCGCTGGAGCTGGCGCTGAAGGCCGCGCTCACCTCCCTTGAAGTCAAGGTCCCCAAGGAGCACAACATCGCAGGCGCGTTCGGACTGCACTTCCGCGACCGCTTCGACGCCGCCGACCTTCGCCGGATCAACCGCATCCTCCGATCCTACAACGGGCCCCGCTACCCGGACTGGGAGGCGCCCGCTCACACCGAGATTGAGGGGGACGTCGCGTTCATCGGGCAGCTCGTGCGCCAAGAGATCCCGCGTCTCGTCAAGGAGGGCCGGCCATGAACATCGTCATGGTCGGCGCAGGCATGATCCCCATCCCACCGCCCGGCTACGGCGCCGTGGAGAAGCACGTCTGGAACCTGAGCGAGGCGCTCCGCGCGCGCGGGCACGAGGTGCGCATCGTCAACGAGGTCGTGGGCACGCGCAGCGTGGACGAATACCGGTGGGCGCTGCGCGCGAAGCGGCTCGTCACTCAGGAGCCCTGGGACGTGCTGCACCTCCACACGCCCGGCGTCGCGACGGTGTTCCGCGCGCTCGGGCCGCGCCGCTGGGTCTACACGACGCACAGCCGCCACTGGGCCGGCACGCAGGGCGCGGGGGAGAAGATCGGATTCTTCCTGGAGCGGCAGGCGGTCGCGCACGCCAAGGAGGTCATCGCCGTCTCGCGCTTCGTCGCGGACCAGATCGACCGGCCCACGCACGTCGTGCCCAACGGCGTCGACGTCGCGCGCTACAAGCCCGACCTCGCCGCGCGCACCGGCAAGCGCGTCGTGGGGCTGGGCGAGGTCGCGTCGCACAAGCGCTGGCACCTGGCGGCCCAGGCCGTCCGCGGGCTCGGCTGCGAGCTTCGCATCGTGGGCCCCATCCGCGACCCGCGCTACGCGAACCAGGTCGAATCGCTTGGGGCGAAGCTCCTGGGCCCGATGGACGAGGCCGAGGTGATCCGCGAGCTGGCGCAGGGCGACGTGCTCGTGCATCCCAGCGTCACCGAGAGCTTCGGCATGGCGGTCGTCGAGGGCATGGCGTGCGGGCTGCCCGTCGTGTGCAGCGACCTGCTCTCGTTCCTCGTCACGCACGGCCAGGAGGGCTACCTCGTGCCCACGAAGGGCGGCGACGAGGCGCGCGTCGAGGCGTTGCGGGCGCGGCTCTCCGAGCTTCTCGCGGACGCGGGCCTGCGCGAGCGCATGGGACGCGCGGCGCGCGAGCGCGCGGTGGCGGGCTACGCGTGGGACAGCGTGGCGGCGCGCGTCGAGGCCGTGTACCGGAGGATGGTCATGTGATCGGACGCAAGGCGCTGCTCTCGTTCGTCAACCTCGCCGTGGGCGCGCTGCTGGGCCTCGCGGCGCTGAAGTTCACGGCGCTCTACTTCGGCATCGAGGCGTACGGCCAGGTCGCGTACGCCATGAGCGTCCTCGGGATCGTCTACCTCTTCACGGACGTCAACATCGCCGAGGCGCACATCAAGCGCGTCTCGGAGGGGTGGGACATCCACGACTGCTTCAAGACGTTCGCGATGTTCAAGGTCTTCTCGACGACCGTCTTCGTCTCGATCGTGCTGGCGTTCCTCTACGTCTACGCGGTCGCGCTGGGCAAGCCGCTGGAGTCGACGACGTTCGGCGTGCTCTTCGCCGTGCTCGCGTACTACTGCGCCAAGAACGCCATGATCACCGCGCAGTCCACGTTCGAGGCGAAGATCGAGACGGCGCGCGCGCAGGCGGGCAACCTCGTCGAGACGGTCGTGCGCGTCGCGCTGACCTTCGTGGGCGTGGGCGTCTTCGCGGGCGTGCTGCTCACCCACGTCGCGTGGCTGCGCGAGAACCCGGGCACGGTGCTCGCGGTGACCTACCTGGGCGGGGCGCTGGCGGGCGCCGTCTTCTCTGTCGCGCTCATGTGGCGCCTCGCCAAGGGGCGCGGCGCGTTCCGCTGGGAGATCATGCGGAGCTACTGGGCCTTCTCGATCCCGCTCTTCCTCGTCTCCGCGATGACGGTCCTCGCGACGTACATCGACCGCGCTGCGCTCGGCTTCTTCGGCGCCGCCAACGACGCCGCCGACCTCGCCGCGCCCCGCCAGCTCGTGGGCGTCATCGAAGGCCTCTCGGTGGCGGCGGGCGCGCTCCTCTTCCCCATCGTCAGCCAGCTCGCGGCGAAGGGCGATCGCGCGGCCGTCAACGACGCCGTGGACCGCGCCGTGCGCTACCTCTCGCTGACGCTGCTGCCCCTGGTCGTCTTCCTCATCGCGTTCCCGGAGCGCATCATCCTGCTGACGCTGAGCGACGCCTGGCAGGGCACCGGCCTCGTGCTGATCCTGCTCTCCCTCTGGATGTTCCTCGCGATCCTCACGCGGCCCTTGCAACTGCTGCTCTTCGGCCTCAACGAGACGAAGGTGGCGGCGCGCATCGGCGTCACGGGCGCCGTGCTCAACACGATCCTCGTGATCGCGCTCGTGCCGGACGACATCAAGCTGCTCGGGCTGAAGCTCTTCGGCCTCAAGGCGGTGGGCGCCGCGATCGCGCTGCTGATCTCCGGCGCCGTCGTGTACGTCATGTTCCTCGTGGCCGCGTGGCGCGTCGCGGGCTACAGGCAGCGCCTCCACCTCTGGAAGCACGTCGCCGCGGGCCTCGTCATGATCGGCGCGCTGCGGGCGCTCGACGCCTACGGCCCCGTCCCGGTGGCGCACTGGTGGAGCTTCCCGCTCTACGGCATCCTGGGCGTCGCGGTCTACGGCGCGTGCCTCGTGGGGCTCCGGGAGCTCACGGCCGAGGACTTCCGGTACGCGAAGGAGACGCTCAACCCGGGCGAGATGCTCCGGTACGTGCGCGGCGAGCTGTTCGACCGCGAAGGTTGATGGGCCATCTCGCCGCGCCGCAGCGCGGCGACAAAAGGGGGGTTTCAGGGGGCGCAGC
>JAXDQU010000050.1:0-99963 GCA_034667685.1 Thermoplasmata archaeon
GTGTAGCTCGCGTAGAGGACGCCGCTCGTCGCGTGGTCGGGCGCGAACGCCACGCTCAGGAGCCCCTGCTCGCCGCCCGACCGGACCTTCGCGGTGAGATCGAGAAGGGGCGCCGCGGCCTTGACGCCGTTGGAGAGCGCCCACACCTTGCCCGCCTGCTCCACGACGTAGAGCACGTCGGTGCCGTCGCGCGCGCTCACCAAGTCGACGGGCCGGTCGAACCCGCTGGCGACCTCGCGCAGCGCGAAGCTCCCCTTGGCGTCCTTCTCGGGCGGCGTCGTGCCATGCGACGAGCAGCCTGATAGCAGAATGACGGCCGCGAGAAGCCATGCCTTAGCCATCGGTCCACGTCCAGCGGAGCGTGTCGCCATCGTGGAGCGCGTAGCGCGCGGCGCTGCGGTCTCCCCCGGCGCCGTTCACGAAGAAGATCCAGCCCGACGCGCCGTGCGCCGCGTAGGGGCCGATGGCGCGGACGTAGACGCCCATGCCGGGGTAGTCGTCGACCTGGAGCGGGAGATGCGTGGCGACGAGCGCGCCGTACGCGGTCGCGTTGGCGAGCGTCAGGGTCCCGTTGTAGAGCGGGCCGCCGGGGCCGACGACCTCGACGCGCACCGTCGCCTCGCCCGCGCGCGGCGCCGCGGCGGTCCACCAGGCCAGCGCTCCGGCCGCGCCCACGAGGAGCGCGAGGAGGGCGGCGGCGAGGACGAGGCGCGCGCGGGCCATGATCAACCCTGCTTGATGGACTTCAGGAAAGGTTGAAGGGCCAAAAACCCTTGGTCGCGCGATGCTGAAGCTGCGCGACAAGGCGGGCGTCACGCGCGTGCTGATCCTCGCCGAGCTGGAGCGCGAGCCGGGCATCACGCTCTCGGAGGTCGCGCAGCGCCTCGACGTGACGGTGCAGGCCGTCTCCGCCTACGCCAAGGACCTCGTCGCGGAGGGGGCGATCGACGCCGAGCACGCGCTGACGCCCGCGGGGCGCGCCTCGCTCCACGAAGGGGTCCGCCAGCTCCGCGCCGCGCTCGACGCGCTCGCCACGCCGCTCGCCGTCATCCGCGTGACCAGCGCCGTCGCCGCGACGCGCATCAAGGCCGGCGAGCGCGTGGGGCTCGTCATGCAGGAGGGCGACCTCGCCGCCAAGGCCCGCCTGCGCGCGCCCAGCACCGGCCGCGCGCTGCGCGACGCCGAGCCGGGCGAGGAGGTCGTCGTGGGCGACCTCGCGGGGCTCGTGGAGCTGGCGCCGGGCCGGCTGCACGTCGTCGCGGTGCCCGGGCCCGCCGAGGGCGGCGTCGCGCGCGTGGACCAGCCGCGCCTGCGCGCCGCGCTCAAGGACATGCCGCGCCCCGAGAAGGTGGGCGCCGTCGGCACCGGCGCGCGCATCCTCGCGAAGCGCCTGGGCGACGTCCACTTCGAGTTCGCCGCCGAGAGCGCCGCGTTCAACGCCGCCGAGCGCGGCCTCCCGGCGCGCCTCTTCGTCTCGCGCGACCGGCTCGCCGACGTCATGCAGGCGCTCCAGGAGAAGAACGAAGGGACGCTCAAGCGCGTGCCCATCGACATGATGGACGCGCCGGAGCTTCCGGCATGATCGCCTCGGCGCGGGGCGCGATCGACCTCGACGTCGCGCAGGGCGAGGTCGTGCTGCTGCGCGGGCCCAACGGCAGCGGCAAGACGAGCTTGCTGCGCGCGCTGGCCGGCCTGGAGAACCCGCTTGACATCACCGCCACCGCACCGCGCGTCGGGCTCTCGCCGCAGGACGCGCGCGACGCGCTGGCCGGGCTGACGGTGGGCGGGGAGTTCCGCCTGCGGTCGCGGCGCGCGCCGGACGCGCTCGATCCATTCGCCGACCGCGAGAGCGCCCTGTTGTCGTCGGGCGAGTCGCGCCGCGTCGCCCTCGCGCTGGCCGACGGCGCTCCGCTCCTGCTCTTGGATGAGCCCGCCGAGGGGCTCGATCCCGAGGGGCGGGCGCGGCTGCGTGAGCTTGTCCGCGAGGCGCAGCGCCGCGGCGCGGTCGTCGCGGCCGACCACGGCGAGGCGCTCGCCGACCTCGCGACGCGCGTCGTCATGCTGTGCGACGTGACGGCCGCCGCGCTCCCGCCCATCCCCCGCGCGCAGGGCCCGATCCGCCTCGACGCGCCGCCGCTGCGCGAGCGCGGCCTCGCGCTCCCCGCGCTGCGGCTGGGTCCCGGCTTCCACGCGCTGCGCGGCCCGAACGGCAGCGGCAAGAGCACGCTGCTGCTCGCGGCCGCGCGGGCCACCGGGGCGCGCCTCCTGCTTCCGCACGCGCGCGACATGCTGCTGCGCGAGTCCGTGGAGGAGGAGCTTCGCGGCTGCGCCGAGGCAAGGGCCTCGGCAAGCCGCCTGCAGACAGGCGGTTGCGCCGAGGACGCGCGATCCCTCGTGCCCGACGCGCTCCTGGGGCGCCACCCGATCGCGCTCTCGGGAGGCGAGGCGCAGCGCGTCGCGCTCGCCAAGGTCCTGGGCAGGGATGCGAGCTGTTACCTGCTCGACGAGCCCGAAGCGCACCTGGACGTCGCGGGGCGCGTCGCGCTCGCGCGCCTGATCGCCGCCCGCGTCGAGGCCGGCGCGTGCGTGCTCGCCGCGACCCACGACGAGGCGCTGGCCGCGCTCGCGCAGTCGGAGGTGCGGCTCTGAGGCGCGCGGACGCCGTCGCGGCCGTGGGCGCGCTGGCGGGCGCGACGCTCGCAGCCTTGCTCTGCCCGTGGCCCGTCGCCGCCGCGCTGCTGGCCGCCGCGCTCGCCGCCGGCCCGCAGCGGAGGCTCCTCGCGCTCTTCGCCGCGCCTGCGCTCGTCGTCAACGCCCTCGTCGTCGCGCTCGTGGGCGGAAGCTGGGCGGAGGGCGCGATCGGCGGCCTGCGCCTCGCCGCCGCGGTGGGCGTCAACCTCGCGCTCCTGGGCCGCGTGGGCGCCGCGCGCCTCGCCGAGGGGCTGCGCCTCCCGCCGCGCGCGACCGCCTGGGCCGCCGCGATCCTGCTCGCCGCCCATGATATCAAATCCGACTTCGAGCGGCTTCGCCTCGCGCGCGAGCTGGAGGGGGGCTGGCCCCGCGGCCGCCTCGCCCGCGCGCGCGAGGCCGCGCGTCTCCTGCCCGCGCTGACGGTCGCCGCGCACCGGCGCGCGCAGGCCCGCCGCGATGCGCTCCAGCTCGCGGGCCACGCCATGCCCGCGTGGTTCGTGCCCGTGGTCGCCGTCGCCGCGCTGGGCGCCGCGGGCCGGCTCGCCTTCCTCGCGCTGCCCAACGTCGCGCTGACCTACGCGGTCGTCTTCCTGGGCGGCGTCCTCTGGGGCTCCGCGGCCGGCGCGCTGGGCGGCGCGCTCGCCATGCTCGTCACGGACCTCATGCTCACGGGCTTCTACCCGCCCGGCTTCGTGAACGTCCCCGCGATGGCGCTGCTCGGGCTCGGAGGCGCCGCGATGCGCCGTGTCGACTGGACGGGCCCCGCGGGCGCGATGCTCGCCGCGTCCACCGGCATCGTGGCGACGTTCGCATTCAGCGCCGCCTCCGACGTCGCCACGTGGGCGCTCTTCCTGCGCACCGGCGGCCCGAGCCTCGCGGCGCTCGTCGCGCTCGGCCTTGCGTTCAATGCCATTCCGGCGCTCGCGAACGGCGCCCTCTTCGCGCTCAGCGTCGGCCCCTGCGTGCGCGCGCACGAAGCGCTGCGGCGATCGGCGCCGCGGCCACGAGCGCCCACAAGCCCAAGGGCGTCTCCCGGCGCGCGCTCTCCTGGGGGATCAGGCTCGGCGTCCGAGGCAGCGGGGTCGACGACGGCGTCGGAGCCGGGGCCGGAGCCTGCGGCGGCGGCGCCTGGATCGTGAGCTTGGCGTTCGCGCTCGACGTGCGCCCGTCGTCCGCGCGCGCCTCGACGCGCACCGCGTAGTCGCCGGGGCGGGCCCACGCGTGCGCGATGCGCGTCTCGCTCAGCCAACCTGAGAGGGTTCCGTCCCCGAAGTCCACCTGCCACGCGGTCGCGTTCGCGGGTGGCGTGACGACCACGAGCCCCGGATCGAGGCGGAGGCCGGGTGCCACGAGCGGATCGGGCGGCCGCGGCGCGACGCGCAACGGGCCCGCGTGCTGCGAGGCCGCGAGGCCGCCCACGCGCGCGACGAGGTCGAGGTCGACGACCGTCGCGTCGGGCATCGGGATCGTGGCGCGCCCCGCGACGAGCGGCGTCTCGCCCTCGCCGACGTCGCTGCGCCAGCGCACCGTCGCGTTGGCGTCGGCGGGCGCGATCTGCGCGCGGACCACGAGCGTGCCGTTCGCGAGCGATGCGTCGAGCGCGCGGATCGCGGGCGGCGCGGGAGCGGGCGGAGCGTCCCGCGCGGCGACGACGAGCGAGGAGGTCGCGCGCGCCTCCGCGCCCTCGGCGTCCCGCGCCACGACGGTGATATCATACGCGCCCGCCGGCAGCGCGAGCGTGCCGTTCGCGCCCTCGACCGTGCGACCACCGAACGTCCACGTCACGCCCGGCGCGGGGCCGTCGGCGTCCGTCGCCTCGACGGAGAAGGCGAACGGCTGCGCCTCGGTCGCGGCGGCGGGCAGCGTGAGGTTCGCCAGCGTGGGTGCCAGGTCGGCCACCTCGACGGAGACGTTCGCGTCGGCTTCCTGGCCCCAGGCATCGCGCGCGGCGAGCCGGAGCGTGAAGTTGCCCAGCGCCCAGGGGCGGACGCGCGGCGCGCCCCAGCCGGAGGCGTTGGCGAGCGACCAGCTCAACGTCACGGCGTCTCCCTCGGGGTCCGAGGCGGCGGGGTCGAGCGTGATATCATGGGCGCGGTCGGCGAGGATGCGCGCGGGCAGCGCGCCGAAGGCCGGGGGCTGGTCGCGCACGCGCACGGCGAAGGGGAGCGCGTCGCTCCACGCGCCTTCGTCGTCCTGGACGCGCAGCGCGCCCGCGTGGTCGCCGGGGCGCTCGTAGGCGTGCGTGGGGCTCGGCTGCGTCGAGTCGGTCGCGTTGCCGTCGCCCCAGTCCACGCGCCAGAGCGCGACGCGCCCGTCCGGGTCGCGCGAGGCCGAGGCGTCCAGCGCCACGGGCTGGCGGCGCAGCGCGGCGAGGTCCGCGGACGCGAGCGCGGCGAACGGGCGCGCGGTGAGGACGTGCAGGATCTCGCGCAGGCGGCACGCGACGCCCGCGCCGGTCGCGTCGAGCGCGAGCGGGACGTCGCCCTTCTGCGGCAACGTGAACGTCGCGTAGAGCCCCGTCGCGTCCTGGCCGCCGACGTGCCACGTCGCGGCGCCGAAGCCCGCGGGGACGCGCAGGGTCACGGGGTCGAGCGCGTGGATCTCGCCCGCGGCGGGCTGGCACGATCGATAGCTCGGCGGGCCGGCGGCGGGCTCCGCGAGGAAGGCCACGCTCTCGGCGGTGCACCAGCCGTCGGCGCCAAGCTCGCCCGAGGCGTCCTGCCGGGCCAGGAGCCAGGGCAGGTCGTCCGAGGGGGGCGGGATGCCCAGCGCTTCGTAGCCGCGCAGCGCCCAGACCGTGCTCTGGCAGTTGGGCGAGGGCGAGAGCGAGACGCCCGCGCCGTGGCCGCCCCCCTGGGCGTGCGTCCGGTTGAGGTAGAGCGAGGCGCGCAGGTCGCCCGCCACGTCCGCGCCCGCAAGGCGCAGCGCGAGGAGGGCCGCGCCGGTGTCGTCGGCGTCGCTCGTCGCGGCGCGGGGGACGTTGGACCAGCCGCCGTCCGCGTCCCGGCCCGCGAGCAGGAACGACGCCGCGGCCTGGACCTGCGGGTCGCTCGCGGGCACGCCGGCCGCGCGAAGGCCGAGGATCGCCCACGCGTCGTCGTTGACGTACGCCGGGTCGCCGTACTGCCCGCCGGTGAAGTTGGCCTGGATCTGCGCGACGAGGTCGCCCCAGGGCGAGGCGCGCGGGTCGAGGCCGTCCATCCCCAGCGCGTGCGCGAGGCGCTCGTCGCCGTAGAGCCCGCCGCTGGCGTACTGGTAGGGGTGCAGGTCGGCGAGGATGGGCGTCGCGTCGTCGGGCCACGCGCGGAGGTCCTGCCCGGCCTCCGCCGCTGCCTCGGCCGCGTAGACGGGGTTGTAGCCGCCATAGGTGCCGTCGGCCGCGCGCGCGTGGGCGAGCCAGGCCAGGCCCCGCTGCGCCACGTCGCCGCGCGCATCCGCGTGGACGGGGGGCGCCAGCAGGGCGAGGAGCAGCACGGCCAGGCACGCGCGCCGCAGCGGACCACCTCAGGGGAGCCCGAGGAAGGGGGCGAACCAGTCGCCGTAGGTGAGCTGCGCGTCGTCGCCCGCGTGGACGAACGTCGCGTCGACACCCTTGTCGGCCAGCGCGCCATCGAAGTAGAACGCCCAGAACGTGCCCTCCAGGCCGAGGCCGGGGTCCTGGCCACAGACGTTGGCGAGCGTCTCGATGCACTGCACGAAGCGGTCAGGGTGGTCGGGCGTGCCGTAGTCGACGGCCGCCCACGACTGGATGCAGCCCGCGGCGACGGCGGCGTCGAGCACGGCGGCGACGGACGCGCCGTCGGGCACCTGGACCGCGCACGTCGCCGCGGAGGGAACGAGGTGGTAGCCGTAGGTCACGTCGAGCGTCACGGTGACGTCGGTGGCGGAGGCGGCGGGGAGGGTGGACGCGAGCGCGAGCAGCGCCGCGGCGAGGGTCAGGAGCTTCATGGACGAGCCTCGCGTCCGCGATTCGCGACGGGGGCTTAACCTTTCTTGAGGTGGGTCAAGTTGGGTTGAATGGGCTCGGGGCTCTGGACTCGGGGCTCAGGGCCCCGGAGCCTTGAGCCCCGAGTCCAGAGCCCGGAGCCCTGCAAACGGTGAAATACCGGCGGGCCGACTCGGCGAGCGCATGCGTGAGGAGCTTCGCCACGTCCTGCACAAGCAGGGCTACGGCACGGTGGGAGAGCACGTGGGCGTCAAGCTCTGCCACTGGACGAAGGAGGACCTCAAGGGCGACCGCCATTGCTACAAGGGCGACTTCTACGGCATCGAGTCGCGCGGCTGCATGCAGATGACGCCCATCGTGGACTACTGCAACTTCACGTGCCTCTACTGCTGGCGCTCGCAGAGCTTCGACCTTGATATCAACTCGCCTGGCTACAAGTGGGACGAGCCGCAGGCGATCCTCGATGGCGCGATCTCGGAGCAGCGCCGCCTCCTCTCGGGCTACAAGGGGCACCCCACGACGCCCGAGTCGAAGTGGGTCGAGAGCCAGATGCCCAAGCACGTCGCCATCTCGCTCAACGGCGAGCCGACCTTCTACCCGCACCTGGGCGAGTTCATCCGCCTCTGCCACCGCCGCGGCATGACGACGTTCCTCGTGACCAATGGCAGCCGGCCCGACCTGCTCGCCAAGCTCGACCCGCTGCCCACGCAGCTCTACGTCTCCGTGGACGCGCCCAACGAGGACGTGTTCAACAAGCTCTGCGTGCCCATCGGCGGGGGCGCGTGGGACAAGCTCGAAGAGACGATCGACCTCCTGCCTTCGCTCGACTGCCGCAAGGTCAGCCGCCACACGCTCGTGAAGGGGTGGAACATGGAGGCCGACAAGGGGCACGTCGAGCAGTACGCCAAGCTCGACGAGCGCGCCGGCGCCCACTTCGTCGAATCGAAGGGCTACGTCTTCGTCGGCTACAGCCGCGAGCGCATGACCATCGACAACATGCCCTCGATGGCCGACGTGCAGGGCTTCACCGACCGCCTCGCGCCGCTCATCGGCTACGAGCAGCAGGGCGCGCGCAGCGAGAGCCGCGTCACGCTGCTGGTCAAGCCGGGCGTCAGCCGCATGCTCGACCTCGAGGCGTGGGAGCGCGACCACAAGGTCGAGGACCACCCGCCCGTCGCGCTCAAGGACGGCACGCGCATCGTCGATAGCAACTGGGAGCTCGTCAACCGCAAGCTCGCGGCCATGCGCGCGACCGGCCACTCCGAGGGCGACTGCGCCTGCGGCCACCCGCACGAGGCGCACGCGGTGCCGGCGCCCAAGGCGGAGCGCGTGCCCAACGTACGTCTCGGCAAGTGAGCTAGCTTCTTGCTCCGTGCGGGGGCTCGGGGTCGCATGGACGAGACGCCACGCTGGCCGCTCCCCCTCGCCGCCGTGGGCGTGCTCCTCATGACGTTCGCGGGCATCGACGCCTTCTGGCAGCTCTTCGTCAACACGGACCCCACCGTGCCCGCGGGCGCGGCATGGAGCGGCGTCTGGCTGACCACGCGCCTCGTCCTGGGTGGGCTGGGCGGCGCGCTGATCCTCGTCGCGGCCGGCATGCTCTACGCGACGCGCGAGGCGCCGGCGTGACCGAAGGCTGGCATTGCTATCTCGTGCGCTGCGCCGACGGCACGCTCTACTGCGGCGTGACCAACGACCTCGCGCGCCGCCTCGCCGCGCACAACGCCGGCAAGGGCGCCAAGTACACCGCCGGCCGCGGGCCCGTCGCCCTGGTCTGGAGCGAGCCGTGCGCGACGCGCGGCGATGCGCTCCGGCGCGAGATCGCGGTGAAGCGCATGGGCCGCGCGCAGAAGGAGCGCCTCACGACGGCGGGCTCTCCAGCCGCGCCCGCTGGAGCGCGCCCGCGTACCACTCCAGGTCCTCGAACATCTTCCCGAAGCGCCGGTCCCACTCGGGCGCGTCGATCGGGCCCTCGGGCGTGAACGAGCGCGTCACGTACGTCACCGGCACGTGCGCGGGGACGACCACCGCGCCCAGCCCTGAGATCACCTGGCGCAGGTTGTCGATCGCGCGCAGCCCGCCGCTGATGCCACCCACGCCCACGAGCGCGAACGGCTTCCGGTTCCACTCGTCGTACACCGCGTCGAGCAGGTTCTTCAGCGTGCCGGGGTAGCCGAAGTTGTATTCCGGCACGACCGCCACGAAGCCGTCGGCGCGTCCCATCGCCTCGACGAACGCCGCGACCTCCGGTGGGCGCGGAGCCATCTCCCACTCGCGCTGGTCGAGGTTGCCGAACGGGAGCAGCGCGGGGTCCACAAGGTGCGAGCGCACGCCGGGGCGCTTGTTGAGCCTGTCCACCACGTAGCGCGCGACCCACTCGCTCTTCCGCTCATGGCGCACCGTGCCGAGGAGGACGGGCAGGTCGAAGGGCACGCGGGTTCATCTCCCCGGAGCCGCATGAAGGCGCGTGCATCCCGGCCAGACGCTCCGCCTGCGCGCGACCGAGGAGCCCGTGACGCTCGTCGCGGTCCTCGACGCGGGCGGCGCGATGCTCCTCGTGCGCGACGCGGCGCAGGAGTTCCAGGTCCACCGCGACGACGTCATGACCGACGCGGAGCGCCACGGCTGCGCGTGCTGCGTCTGATCAGGCGGACTCCAGCGAGCGCCGGATGACGTCCGGGATGGGCTTCTTCGCGTTCTTCGCGTAGTCGAAGCACACCTGCACCGACTCGCCTTCGGCCACGAGCGTTCCATCTTCCTTGCGGATCTCGTAGCGCAGCGTGAAGCTCGTCGTGCCGAGCTTGCCGGGCCACATCATCACGCGGAGCCGGTCGCCCATCGTCGCCTGCGCGCGGAAGTCGCACGACGTCCGCGCCAGGATGATGTCGAGGTCCTCGACGCGGAACGCGAGGCCGCGCGCCTGGAGGTACCACTCGGTGCGGGCCGTCTCGAAATAGCTGAAGTAGACGGCGTTGTTCACGTGCGCCGCGCCGTCCAGGTCGCGCCACGGGACGCGCACCTCCACCACGAAGGGCCAGCTCATCGCGCGCCGAGCGCTCGGCGTGGCATAAGGCCTATGCGCCCGCGGCGAGACAAGGAGGGCATGCACGCCGACCGGCGCCCCCTGACGTGGCCCGGGCCCGTGGGCGGATGCTCCCTGGCGATGATGATCCTCAGCGGCGCGTGGATCGAATGGACGCGCGTCGAGACGGGCGCGTGGGACGCCTGGTTCGCCGGCGCGCTCGCGATGGGCTTCCTGCTCGCCTTCGCGGCGGTGGGGCTGCGCGATCCGCTGCGCAAGTGGGCGGTGCGCGGCGCGGCGTACCTCGTGGTGCTGCCGCCCGTCGCGCTCTTCGCCGCCGCGACCGCCCGCGCCGCGGGATGGCTCTGAGGCGGGAACCTTCCAAGCGTGCTTCTTGCGCGAGCGCAGGAAGTCCGCCGCGTGCCTCCCCTCCCGCCCCCGCCCCGGCGCCGCCGGGCCACGGCCTGGCGCGTCGTCCTGGCCTCCGCGTCGCTCGCGCTCTTCGGCCTCGCCGCCCTCGCGCGCTCCTGGAGCCTGATCGCGCTGGCCGCCGCGCCGCTGGCGGGCGCGCTCCTGGCCGACCCGCCCGCCTCGCGCCGCGGAGGCTTCTAGATGCAGCCGGGCCAGCCTCGCCGGCCGCCGACGTTCTGGCTCTGGGCGCGCCCCGCGCTCTCGCTGCTGCTGTTCTTCGGCGCCGTCTTCCTCTTCTTCCAGACGCGCGACCCGATGCTGCTGATCTTCGGCGTCGTGGCCGTCGCCGTGCTCAACGCCGTCTTCGCGCCGTGGCGCTGGGGCTACGCCGGCTGGTACGGTTCCCCCGGCTGGGGCTGGTGGGGCGGCCCCGCGCAGCAGATCGTCAAGGTGAAGTGCGCCTCGTGCGGCGCGCTCAACGACGAGCACGCGCGCTACTGCAGCGCCTGCGGCAGGCCGATGTGATCATTCGAGCAGCTTCGCCGCCACGCGTCCCTCGGCGTAGTCGCGCCCGCTGATCTGCACCTGCACGCGGTCCCCGAGGCGCAATCGGATCAGCTGAACCTCCTCGTTCTCGGGGTTGACGTACTCGCGCCAGTTCTTCGCGCTGACCTCGGCGGCCATCTCGGCGCGCTCGGCCTCGCCCACGAACATGCGGCTGTCGTGCTCGTCGATGCTGTAGGGGCCGCCGGGGATGTCGGCCATCGCGACGCGCGCCTCCAGGCCGCCTTCGAGCGACATGAAGACGCCCCCGCGCGTCATGCCGTTGACGAGCGCGCGCTGCGGGCCGGACCATCGCGCGTCGCGGCTCGCGAAGACCAGCGCGCTGTCCACGACGCCGCGCTCCAGCGAATCGGCGCCTTCGCCCTGCATGCTGGCGTGCTGCGCGAGGATGTCGAGGCCCGCGTTGTCGTGCGGCATCGGGCCCTGCCTGCCGCGCAGCAGCCACCGGAGCTGCCGGTGGACGATGAGGTCGGGGTAGCGGCGGATGGGGCTCGTGAAGTGGCAGTAACAGGTCGAGCCCAGGCCGAAGTGGCCGAGGTTCGCGGGCGTGTAGAACGCGCGCCCCATGCACCCGAGCACCTTGAGGTACACGAGCGCCTTGCGCGCGTCGTCCTCGATCCGCGAGACGCCTTCGAGCGCCTGGCGGAACGGCGAGAGCCACGCCTCCTGCTCCTCGGGCGAGAGCTGCGCGAGCCCCCGGACGAGCGGCTGGGGCTCCTCGGGCTCCGGCTCGGGCTCGTCGAGGCCCGACATGCCGATGCCTCCCCCGAAGAGGTTGAGCTTGCCGCCCTTTTTGAGCTGGTCGAGGAGCGTGACCTCGGCCTCGACCTGCGCCTTGCGCTCGGGCTCGGGGAGCGCGATCCGGAGCGGCACCTCCATCGTCGCCATCTGGCCGTTGAAGCGCTCCACGCCTGGCCGGTCGGGCAGCGGGTGGCAGCGGTAGATCAGCGGCACCTTCGCCTCGGTGAGGATGCGCGCGATGGCCTCGTTGGCCGCGACCATGAACGTCTCGATCATGCGCGTCGCGGGCGTGCCCATCTTCTCGACGTGCTCCACGTTGTCGGGCGTGAGGTGGATCTTCCGCTCGCTCGTCTCGATGGCGAGGCCGCGCCGGTGCCGGTCGACGAGGTCCGCGAGCTGGCGCATGCGCCGGAACTCGTGCCCCTCCACCTGCATGCGGCGGAGCGCCTCGGGGTAGGGCACGTTCTCCGCGACGCGGATGACGCTCTCCATCGCGCGCTCGCGCAGCACGCGCCCCTCCGCGTCGTACGTGATCGCGCACGTCATCGCGTAGCGCTCCTGCTGCGGCTCCAGCGAGCAGAGATCGTTGGAGAGGCGCGGCGGCAGCATCGGCAGCACGCCGCTGGGCAGGTACACCGAGGTCGCGCGCTTGCGCGCCTCGTGGTCGAGCGTCGTGTCCTTCTCGACGTAGCGCGACACGTCCGCGATGTGGACCCAGAGCGTCCACGTGCCGTCGCCGTGCTCCTCGACGCCCACCGCGTCGTCGTGGTCCTTGGCGTCGGGCGGGTCGATCGTGAAGCAGCGCTGCGCGCGCAGGTCGGCGCGCCCCTCCAGGACGATCGCGTCGGGCGCGCGCTCCGCCGCCCGCAGCACGTCGGCGGGGACCTCCCAGCCGAAGTTGGGGAACTGGAGCACCTTGCGCTGCGCCACGAGCGTCACCGCGTCGCCGTAGTCGATCAGCCCGCAGCCGAGCATCGTCTCGACGAACGCGCTGCTCACGCTCACGCGCTCCGCGCCCGTCCAGTCGAGCGCGAGGAACTTGAGGTACGGGAAGAGCGAGAAGCCATCCAGCGTGTGCTTGCCCGAGATGCCCAGCGTCCGCGCGCCGGTGAACCGATCGTGCAGCACGAAGTCGCGCATCGCGTCGGCCACGAACGCCAGCCGCGCGCGATCGTCCTCGTCCAGGCTCGCCTCCGCGAGGGGCACGCCCTTGTAGACGGTGCGCAGGTAGCCCGTCTCCTCGTCCTCGACCTCCTCGACGAGGACGAGCTTGTTGCGGAGCCGCTGGAGGCCGTCCTTCTCCTTGTGGAACGACGAGTGCTCCGCGCGCGTGAGCGGCCGCCAAAGCTCCTCGCGCCCCGGCTCGCGCTCGAAGTACCCCGTGCCCGGCTCGCGGCACGACTCCAGGATGCGCTTGATCTCGCCCACCTGCGAGCGGGTCGGCGCCTTGCCATCGAAGTACGCGGCCGCGAGGTCGTCGGGCGTCAGCGGCGCCCCGTCCGCGTCCTTGACCTTCAGCCAGAGCGCGCGGTCCGTTGCCCCCTCCGCAGAAAGCTCCTCCTTGACCTTGCCCGAGGAGACCGAGGCGATGAGCTGCTTGAGGCGCGGTGCCAGGTCCCCGCCCTCCAGCTCGTCGGGCGAGAGGCGCGCGTCGAGGCGCTTCGACGTCACGTTCTCCGGCTTGACCTCCTGCTTGCCGCGCAGCGTGAAGAGCACCACGAAGAACTGCCCCTTGCGCTTCACGCGCTCCAGGTAGATGCCCAGGTTGTCGGGCGCCTTGACGCCGAAGAGCCCGGCCTTGAACTCGACGAGGTCGCCGGGCTTCACGGCCGCCCGACGCGGCTTCCCCCGCATGAGCGTGCTGCCGCGAGCCGGGCAATCTTTAAGAGCGGAGCATGGCTTGCCCGCGACACCTGCGCAGATAGCCAAGCCTGGCCAACGGCGATAGATTCAGAGTCTATTCACTCAGGTGTTCTACGGTTCAAATCCGTATCTGCGCACTAAATATGGGCGGCCTCGGGCGGCCCGCCTTGTTATCTCTGTGTTATCCGGCGCCCACCCGCCGTCGCCCCGCGCGGCGACAGCGGCGGCGTCAAGTCCTCCAGCCCGCTGGCGGGGCCATGCCTCCCGGCCCGCTTCCCCGCCCGCGCTTTGGGCCCGGGTGCCGCCAGGATCGCAATGCGTGCCGGTTGCGCGCGGAGCGTGCGCTGGGGCGGCGGTGGCTGGCGTGCCGCGAGATGCGGGTGCGCCGCTGCGTCCGGCCGGGGTGCCGGCGTTGCGAGCGGCTCGCCGCGCTGCTCGGGTGAGCCTACCCCGTCACCTGCGAGGTCGTGACGGTCGTCGTCCACGGTCCGGGCGGCACCTGGCTGGCGTCCACGAAGCTCCACGCGACGTGGTCGTTCTCGCCGTCCAGCTCCGCGAAGCCGAGGCAGCCGTTGAGCGCGGGCGAGACGTCCATGCCGGCGTCGTTGAACTGCCCTTGGACGGGCCGCGCGTCGTTGGTGCCGAAGACGTAGGCGGCGTCGTGGTAGAGCGAGCCGTGCGAGGGGCCTGCGTCCTCGACCTGGCCGTAGCAGACGTGGCCGTTGGGTCCCTGGATCATGACCCAGTGGTTCTTCATGTAGCTGAAGCCGGGGTCGGTGCAGTGGCCCGCGAAGCCGGGCTGGCTGGCCCACGGGATGACCTGGCAGCGCTCGTGGTACGCGGTGGCGTCGTTGACGTCGTCGAAGGGCAGGTCGAGGTAGAACGGATTCTCCTTGGGGTGGACGAGGGGGCTCGTGGGGTAGTAGCCGTTGGCGGAGGTGCGGCGCTGGGTGGCGCAGGCGTCGTTCGCGCCCGGCACGCCGTCGCAGCCGCCCACGATGGAGCCCGCGCATCCGGCGGCGCTCGCGGGCACGGTGCCGTGGTTGACGCCCGACCAGTGGTAGGCCCACTGCGAGTCGTACGTCGAGCAGACCTGCGAGCCGTCGGCGAGGTTCGCGTTGAAGATCTCGCCGACCCAGAACGTGGTCGAGACGATGTTCGTGTGCGCGAAGCCCGTCGGCACGGGTGCGGGTGCAGGTGCGGGCGTCGCGTTCATCGCGGGCGTGGCGTTGGGCCAGACGTAGGCGGTGGGCGAGACGACGCGCGCGCCGCTCGTGGAGGTGGCGGCGAACGTGACGAGGGCGCCCGCGGGGACGTAGAACGACTTGGCCCACGAGCCCCAGGCGGTCGGGGCGAGCGGCACGTCCGCGCCGTGGTCGACGCTCGCGCTCACGCCGGCGAGGGGCGCGTTCGCGGTGACGAGCGTCTCGACCCACCAGGCGTTGCCCGGCTTGGGCGCGAAGGTGGCGGCGAAGGGCGCGGTGGTCCCGGGCGGCGGGGGCACCGTGGCGCCGCAGGCGGGCGCGCCGGAGGGGTGCTGGAACGCGCAGCTCGTGAGGGTGCGGCCGTCGGTCAGCGTCGCCTGGAAGACGACGAGGTGGCCGGCCTCGATGGCGAACGAAGCGCCCCACGTCCCCCAGGGCTCGTGCTTGAGCGCCGTCCAGGGACCGTACGAGTCGCGCGCCTGCACGCCGGCCACGAGCGGCGCGTCCGCGCCGGTGACGATGGCCTCGACCCACCACGCGTTCCCCCCTTTGCTCGCCAGGGTGAGGCTGGGCGCGGTGGCGGCCGAGGCGGGCGGGGAGGCGAGGCCCGCGCCCAAGGGCAGGGCGATCAGGAGCGCGATCGCGAGGCTGGAGACGGCTCGGGAGCGTTGCACCTTGCAGGGTGGGGCCTGCTTGGCTTGGTCGCCTGCCGTAGCGTCGTGGTGACGCTGGCGCGCTCCGGCGGGACATCTTCGCCCGCTCGCTCGGATTCCCGAACATGATCGGGTCGTGAACTGACGCTGCGCTGACCGTGTACGAGACTACTTCTCTAACCAGCCTATCAGGGGCCCGTGATCGGGATGCGAGATCGGATGCGTGCGCGCTTCCTCGCAACGTGCGAGAGCGTGGGGCTCTCTGCGCCCCCGTCTCTCGTCCGGGCGAAGGTGCTGCTTACCAAGACGGGGGGAACGCTCTTCGTGCAGGCCGCCGGCGAACGTCCGGCGGGCGAGATCGTGGACTGGCTCGCGCCCACGAGGCCGCGCGCCCTGGCGTTCGGGCAGCACCGCGTCATCCGCGCCGTCTATGCGCCGGCGCCGCAGATATGGCAGACGCTCTTCTCCGATCTCCTGGTCGACATGATCGTGCTGCAGCCCGACGGCGGCGCGCGCATCGACGTGGTCGGGCCGCACCACCGCATCACGGAGTTCAGCTCGATGCTCACCGAGGGGGGCGGCCACACGCAGCTTCGCCAGGTGGGTCCGATGCGCGACCGCCGGGAGCTTCTCACCGCGGCGCAGGAGGCGGCCTTGCGGGCGGCCGTGTCGGCGGGCTACTACAAGATCCCCCGGCCGCTCAACCTGCACGCGCTCGCGCGGCGCGTCGACGTGACCGCGGCCTCGCTCTCCGAGCGGCTCCGTCGCGCCGAGGGGCGCGTCATCACCCAGTACGTCGAGTTGGGTTGCCCGCCGCTGGAGCGATCGGCTTATGACGACCCTTTTCCCCTGCTGGGGCTAGACTCCCCATGGCCCGAGGAATCGTCCGAGCCCGCGTCCTTCGTCACCGAAGCCGGGTGATTCCGCCTGCATAGGCCGCCGCCCCGGAGGCTCGGGCTCGTGTGCCTGGGGGCCAGCGCCGGCGGGCTCCGCTCGCTGGAGGCCGTCCTCGCCTCGCTCCCGTCCGATCTTCCCTGGCCCGTCGTCGTCGCGCAGCACGTGGCGCCCCATCCGCCCTCCCACCTCGCCTCGGTGCTCGCGCACGCCACGCCGCTGCGGGTCAAGGAGGCCGAGGCGGGGGAACGCCTGCTCCCGGGCGTCGTCTACACCTCGCCCAGCGACGCGGAGCTTGGCATCGGCCTCGACATGCGCGTGACGCTGCGCCCCCTGAGCGCGGCGCACCCCTCGCGCATCGACCACCTCTTCGCCGCCGCCTCCGCCGCCGCGGGCCCCCTCGCGGTCGCGGTCGTGCTCAGCGGCACGGGCACGGACGGCGCGGCGGGCGCGCTGATGGTGCAGCTCAACGGCGGCACCGTGATCGCGGAGAGCCCCGATTCGGCGGAGCACCCGGGCATGCCGCTCGCCACGATCCAGGGCGGCAAGGTCGACGCGATCCTCCCGCGCGCGGACATCGGCCCCTACGTCGGGGGCCTCGCCAAGGGCGCGCTCGAGGATGCCACCGAGGAGCGCGCGCAGATCGTCCGCGCGATCGCCGAGCTGGTGGGCGTCCCGCCCGCGCCCGACCTCGCGCGCTACCGCGTCGAGCCGATCCAGCGCCGCGTCCGGAAGCGCATGGCGCTCCTGGGCGAGCACGACCTGGCCGCGTACCTCCGGAAGGTCCGCGCGGACCCCGCCGAGCGCGCCATGCTCGCGAAGCACCTCCTGATCACGGTCACGCAGTTCTTCCGCGACGCGGATGCGTGGGGCGCGCTGCGCCGCGACGTCGTCGCGCGGCTCGTCGCGCGCGGGGGCCCGATCCGCGTCTGGTGCGCCGGGTGCGGCTCGGGCGAGGAGGCCTATTCCGTCGCGCTCCTCTTCGCCGAGGCGCTCGGGGACGAGGACGCGCGCCGCGTCAGCATCCTGGCGACCGACGTCGACGAGGAGGCGCTGGAGCGCGGACGCGCCGCCGCCTACCCGCCCCCCGCGGTGGCCAGCGTGGACGCCGCGCGGCGCGCGCGCTTCTTCACGAGCGAGGGGCACCGGGTCGGCCCGCTCCTGCGCGACCTCGTCGAGTTCCGCCGGCACGACCTCTCGCGGGAGGAGCCGCCCGGCACGTTCGACCTCATCGTCTGCCGGAACGTCCTGATCTACTTCGGCGACGACCTGCAATCGCGCGTCCTCCGCTCGCTCCATGCCGCGCTCGCGCCGGGCGGCTTCCTGTTCCTGGGCCGGAGCGAAGCCATCCTCAAGCACCAGGACCGCTTCGCGCCGCTCTCAGGACGGATGCGCATCTTCCGCCGGGCGGACGACGAGGACGCCGCCCACGGCGCCCCCGGGGACGAGGCCGCCGCCGAGCCGGGCCGCGCGCTCGCCGAGGCGCTCCTCGACTCCCCCACCGTCCTCGCGCTGCTCGTCGACGAGCGCTCGCGCATCCTCGTGGCGAACCGCAAGGCGCGCGAGGTGCTGGGCACGCCGGCCGTGGGCGCGCCGATCACCGAGGTGCTCTCCGACGCGAGCGCGCGCCGCCTGACCGACCGCGTCCAGGAGGTGCTGGCGACCGGCGTGCGCGCCTTCGAGCGCGGCGTGCGCCTGGGCGGCGTCACGCTCGACGTGTCGATCGAGCCGCGCATCGGGAGCGGCTCGCGCGCGGCCGTCCTCCTCGCGCACGAGTCGGTGGAGGGCGCGTGGCCCTCGCTCGCGGGCCACGTCCTCTCCGCCCACGCGCCGGAGGCCGAGGACCTCGTCGCGACCAACGAGGAGCTCCAGAGCGCCAACGAGGAGCTTGCCGCGACCAACGAGGAGCTCCAGGCGGCCAACGAGGAGCTTGCGGCGCTCAACGAGGAGTTCCGCAGCAACAACGACCTCCTCGGCTCCTCGAACGAACGCATGGAGACCGAGGCGGTCGACATCCGCGCGGCCTCCGTGCTGCTGCGCTCCATCATCGAGGAGACGTTCGATCCGGTCATCGTGGTGGACGAGGAGCGGCGCGTCGCCATCTGCAACGGCCCGGCGCAGCGCGAGCTGGCCCTCCCCGAGGACGCGATCGGCGAGCACGTCGCCGAGCTCGACCTGGGCGTGGAGACGCGGGCGCTGCATGGCATGCTCGACCGTTCCGAGCGCGACGGCCGTCTCCACCAGGCGCGCGTCGCGCCCCAAGGCAAGCCGATGCTCCTGCGCGTGCAGCACCTGCCAAGCTCCGCGGGCCGGACGCTCGGCTGGGTCCTCCGCTGGCACCCCTCCTGAGCGTCGGGGCCGAGCGCGCCGCGGCCCATGCATGTTGGGCGCGCGTCCCAAGTAGCATCGCCTCCGAGCCAGGCGCGTGACCTTCCGCGGCACTCCGATGTCTCCGTGCAAGACGTGCGAGCTGGGCGCCGAGATGCGGCGACCCCACGGCGCCTGCGCGCGCTCCTCGTGCCCCGTGGCCCTGATCCACGGACGGCGCGAGCGCCGCTTGCGGGCGCGTTTCCTCTCGCTCAACTTCCCGACCTACCGCGCGGGCTCCGCGCTGCGCGGGTGAGCCCCACGTCGGAGCCAACGCTCTCGGACGCCTCCTCGCTCGTGCTCACCCACGAAGGAGGCGCGACGCTGATCGTGCGGGGCGACGACAGCGCGATCCGCCACCTGGAGCGCGCGCTGCGCGACGGGGGCGCGCGGATCGTCCAGCACGCGCGCCCCGCGGGACCGCCTGCCCGCGCGGCCTTGACGCCCGGCCAGGAGGAGGCGCTCGCGGCGGCGATCGACCACGGCTACTACGAGGTGCCCCGGCGCATCACGCTGCGCGAGCTGGCGAGCGTCCTGGGCGTGAAGCCCTCCGCGCTCTCCGAGCGATTGCGTCGCGCCGAGGCGAACGTGATCCTTCGCTATCAACGCGACGCGGGCGCGCCGGGCTCCCCGAACTTGTGAGGCGGCACGCGCATCCGTGGGAAAGCATCCCACCGGCCAGCATGCTCCATCCAGCCCCAAGCGATCGGCGCGCCGCGATCCTCCAACGGATCGATCAAGACCCGGGCATCCACACGCGCGCGCTCGCTCGGGCGTGCGGTATGCCGCTGAGCACCGCGAAGTACCACATCGAGGCGCTCTGGCGCTCCGGCCGCGTCGTGCTCCGGTCCGACGGCCGCTACCGGCGCATCTTCCCGGCCGGCTACGACCCCGCGATGATGGGCGTCGCCTCGGCCATGCACCGCCGCGTCGCCAGGCAGGTGCTCGTCCACGTCGCGGGTGGCGAGCCCTGGACGCGCCGGAGCCTCTCGGCCGCGACGGGCGTCTCGGGGAGCAACCTGGGCGGCGCGCTCACGCACCTCTGCCGCGCCGGGCTCCTGGCGCGCGAGCTGCGCGGCGGGCGCTTCCTCTACCGCGCCGCGGGGCCCGTCCGTCCCGCCCGTCGCTAGGCGCCAAGCGTTCGCGCCAGGCCTTCGCTGAGGGGCACGCGCGGCTCCCAGCCCAGCGTCTCGCGCGCGCGGCGCGAATCGGCCACGCGGCGCTGCACCTCGTCGGCGCGCGGGGGCGCGAACGTGGGGCGTAGCTCGGGCTTCCCCGCGGCCTCGGCGATGGCGCGCGCGAGGTCCACGATGCGCGTCTCGACGCCCGTGCCCAGGTTGAGCACCGCGTGCTTCCCGCCCGCGCCGCGCTCCGCCGCCAGCAGCGTCCCTTCGACCGTGTCCTCGACGAACGTGAAGTCGCGCGTCTGCTCGCCCGAGCCGAACACGACGGGCGCGAGCCCCTGCCGCACGCGGTCGCAGAAGATCGACGCGACGAACCCGTACGCGGAGCGCTCCTGGCGCGGGCCGTAGACGTTGAAGTAGCGCAGCGCGGTGGTCGTCATGCCCGTCTCGCTCGTGAAGCCCTCCGCGAGCTTCTCCTCGACGAGCTTGGCCGCGGCGTATCCGGTGCGCGGCGCGGCCGGCGTGGCGTCCTCCGCGTAGGGGGGATCGCCGTCGCCGTAGACCTCGCTCGACGAGGCGAGGACGACGTGCCGGGCGCCCGCCTCGGCCGCCGCGCGCAGCACGTGGAGCGTGCCCTCGACGTTCTCCTGGATCACGCGCACCGGCTCCTCCCACGTGCGCTTCACGCCCAGCACGGCCGCGAGGTGGAAGACGGTGTCCACGCCCTGCATCGCGCGGGCGAGATCGAGCGGCGCCGACGTCGAGCCGCGCACGATCGTGACGTCGCGCGCCAGGTGGCGCAGGTGCTCCTCGCGCCCCGTGCTCATGTTGTCCACGACCGTGACGCGCGCGCCCCGCTTCACCAGCGCCTCCGTGAGGTGGCTGCCGACGAACCCCGCGCCCCCCGTGACGAGCGCGTGGCGGCCGTCCCAACTCACGCGGATCCCCGCCCGACGCTCCAGAGGCCCATGCCGTGCTGGCGGACCTCGCGCCCGTCGACGACGTTGCGGCCGTCGACCACCCACGCGCCCGGCGCCGCGAGCGTGGAGACCGCGCTCCAGTCGAGGCGCTTGAACTCGGGGTGGTCGGTCAGGACCGCGATCACGTCCGCGTCGCGCAGGCTCTCGGCCAGGTCGACGCCGCGCGTTCCGCCCGTCAGGCGCTCGATCGTCGCGGACTCGACGTGCGGGTCGTGCACGCGGACGCTCGCGCGCTGCTCGGCGAGCATCTTCACGACGCGCACGGCGGGCGACTCGCGCACGTCGCCGACGCCGCCCTTGTACGCGATGCCGAGCACCGCGACGCGCCGCTGGCCCTGCTGGGGCAGGCGCGTGAGGATCGCGTCGGCCACGGCCCTGGTCGCGTCGTCGTTGACCTCGCGCGCGAGCGCCATGAGGCGGGGCTCGAAGCCCGCGCGGCGCGCCTCCTCGATGAGGTAGTACGGATCGACCGGGATGCAGTGCCCCCCGACGCCGGGGCCCGGCTCGGCCGCGTAGAAGTTGTACTTCGTGCGCGCCGCGCTGAGCACCGCGCCCGCGTCGAGCCCCAGCGCGCGGGAGAGCGCGGCGAACTCGTTGACGAGCGCGATGTTGACGTCGCGCTGCACGTTCTCCAGCACCTTGCTGGCCTCGGCCGTCGCGATGTCGGGGCAGATGTGCGGCGGGACGCGGAGGATGCGCCGGTACACCGACTCGGCGATGCGCAGGCTCCGCTCGTCGAGCGCGCCCAGCACGCGCGGCGTCAGCTCGGCGGTGTGCGCCGTGTCGCCCGGGTTGAGCCGCTCCGGGCAGTACGCGACGCCGAAGTCCTGGCCGGCCTTGAGGCGGCTCTCGCGCTCCAGGATCGGCATGCAGACGCGCTGCGTGCAGCCGGGGAACGTCGTGCTCTCGTACGAGACGACGGCGCCGCGCCGCAGCCCGCGCCCGATCGCCGTGCTCGCGGACTCCAGCGGCCCGAGGTCCGGCTTGCGATCCTCGTCCACCGGCGTGGGCACGCAGACGAGCACGAAGTCCGCGTGGCGCACGGCCTCGGTCGTGTCCGTCGTCGCGCGCAGCCGGCCCGCGCCGACCAGCTCGGCGATCGTCGCGTCGTCGGCCGCGTCGGCCAGGGGCGAGCGCGACGCCTGGATCGCCTCGACCACCCGCGCGTTCAGGTCCGCGCCGGTCACCTCGAAGCCGGCCTTCGCCAGGCACACCGCCGAGGGGAGGCCGACGTAGCCCAAGCCGACGACCGTGACGCGCCGCACTTCGTGATCCAGGTTGCTCGATGGCATCGTCGGCGCACGGCGTGATGTCTCCGGATGGCCGTTCTGGTACGCCGTGCCGAGTGTGCGATCGGCTCGCGCCGGAGGCGGACCGTTCCACGAGGGTTGATCCTCAAACGCCTTCCGCCGCCCGCGCCGAGCGCGCACGATGGACGCCGGCACCTGGAGCATCATCTTCTTCCTTCTTGTCCTCTGGGCGACGACGGGGCTGACGGTCGTCCACGTCGGGGTGCTCGCGTTCCGGTACGTCTCGCAGCGCGTGGGGCGGAAGAAGCGGGGCGCGCAGCGCGCTCCGGCCCCGGCGAGCCCGCGCCACGCGCCGACGCTGACGTTCGTCATCCCGGTCTACAACGACGCGCTGACCATCGGCGCGTCGATCGACAGCCTGCTGCGCCAGACGGTGCGGCCCACGCGAATCCTCGTCGTGGACGACGGCAGCACCGACGCGACGCGGGACGTCCTGGCGAAATATCGCGCGAAGTGGCGCATCGACGTCATGACGCTCCCGCGGAACGTGGGCAAGAGCCGCGCGCTGGAGGCCGCGCTCGCCGACGTCCGCACGGACCTCATCGCGATCACCGACGCGGACAGCGTGGTCGACGCGCGCTACGTCGAGCGCGTGCTGCGCGACTTCGACGATCCCGACCTCGCGGCGGTGGGCGGCGCGGTCGAGAGCATCCCCCACACGTGGGTGACGGCCGCGCGCCAGATCGACTACATGGTGACGGTCCACGTCGACCGCGACGCGGAGAGCACGATGAACGCGCTCGTGGTGCTGCCCGGCGTCTCGACGACGTACCGCACGAGCGTGCTGCGCGAGATGGGGTTCGAGCACGACACGATCGCGGAGGACTTCGACCTCACCTTCCGCCTGCAGCGCGCGGGCAAGAAGATCACCATGAACCTGGACGCGAAGGTCTACACCGCGGACCCGCCGACCCTGCGGGCCTACTACCGCCAGGTCTCGCGCTGGTACACGGACTTCTGGCTCGTGCTCCGCAAGCACCGCGCGGTCCTGGGCAAGCGCGTGTTCGGCACGGTCGAGGTGCCGCTGCTCGTCCTCAACGCGACCGTGTCGAGCGTGCTCTACCTCGTCCTGCCGATCTGGATGATCTTCTACGCGCCCTGGCGCATCCCGACCTACATCATCACGACGCTGGGCCTCGACGTCGCGCTCGTCCTCGTCGCGCTGCGGACGTACCGCCGCCGCGACCTCTGGTGGGCGCTCCTCTCGCGCTCGCCCACGCGTCTGCTCGGTCGCGTCGCGTTCGTGCTCGCCATGACGCGCGTGCTCGTGGGGCGCCCGGGCCGCGCCTGGACGAAGCTGGAGCGCCGCTCCAACTCCGAGTTCCTCGACGGGCTCGCGGCTGCGCCCGCGGAACGCCCGTGATCCCATGCACGCATCGCCTCCTGCTACCAAACTGATATCGCCCCTGTAGAGGACGTAGGACCGATGTGCGGAATCATGGGCGTCGTGGGCGCGGAATCCGCCGCCAAGGCCATCCTGGAAGGCCTCGAGCGGCTCGAATATCGCGGCTATGACTCGGCGGGCCTCGCGATCGTCGGCGCCGGCGGGCTCGACGTGCGGCGCGCGGTGGGCGGAGTCGCCAACCTCGCCGCGCTGGGCGAGCCCGAAGGATCGGTGGGCATCGGCCACACGCGCTGGGCGACGCACGGGCCGCCCTCCGAGCGGAACGCGCACCCGCACCGCGACTGCTCGGGGCGGATCGCGGTCGTGCACAACGGCATCATCGAGAACCACGCGCAGCTCCGCGAGAAGCTGGAGGCCAACGGGCACATCTTCACGAGCGACACGGACACCGAGGTCGTCGCGCACCTGATCGAGGAGCACAAGGGCGCGAACCTGGAGGACGCCGTGCGCTCGGCGCTCTCGATGGTGGAGGGCACGTTCGCCCTCGCCGTCGTCTCGGCCGACGCGCCCGACCGCATCGTGGCCGCGCGGCGCCGCTCGCCCCTGCTCCTGGGCGTGGGCACGGGACGGATGCTGCTCGCCTCCGACGCGCAGGCGCTCCTTCCCCACACGCGCCGCGTGATCTACCTGGAGGACGACGAGGTCGCGGTCCTCCGGCCGCACGGCGCGCAGATCGTGACGACCGCGGGCGTCCGCCACGTGCCGATCGTGCACGAGCTTCGCGGCGACGCGGTCGCGCCCACGCGCGAGGAGCACGCGCACTTCATGCTCAAGGAGATCCACGAGACGCCGCGCGTCTTCACCGAGCTGCTGCACGGCCGCATCGAGCTGGTCGGCGAGCGGTTCGACGTCGAGGGACGGCTCGACGAGCAGACGATCCGCAGGGCCAAGCGCATCCTGGTGATCGCGTGCGGCACGAGCCACTACGCGGGCGTCATCGGCAAGCACGCCATCGAGCGCATCGCGCGCGTCCCGGTCGACGTGCACCTGGCGAGCGAGTTCCGCTACACGCCCTTCGTCGCGGGCGAGGACACGCTCGCGATCGTCGTCTCGCAGAGCGGCGAGACCGCGGACTCGATCGAGGCGATGCGGCGGGCGCGCGCGGGCGGATGCTCGACGCTCGCCTTCGTGAACGTGCCGGGAAGCTCCATCGCGCGCGAGGCGCAGGGCGTCTTCCACCTGCGCGCCGGGCCCGAGGTCGGCGTGGCGAGCACGAAGGCGTTCGTCAACACGCTGGGCGCGTTCTACCTCCTGGCGCACCACCTCGCGCGCGTGCACGGCCTCGCGACGCGCGCGCAGAGCGACGCGGCGCTGACGAAGCTGGCCGCGCTCCCCGAGGCGATGCGCGGCGTCTGCGCGCGCGAGGACGAGCTGCGCGAGCACGCGAAGCGCTACTTCCACGGCGCCACGAGCGCCTTCTTCCTGGGGCGCCAGGCGTCGTTCGGCCTCGCGATGGAGGGCGCGCTCAAGCTCAAGGAGATCAGCTACGTCCACGCGGAAGGGTACGCGGCGGGCGAGCTCAAGCACGGGCCGCTCGCGCTCGTCACGCCAGGCATGCCGGTCGTGGCGTTCCTCGCGCACGGCGAGCCCTGCCACGAGGTGATGATCTCGAACGTGATGGAGGTCCGCTCGCGCGGCGGCAAGGTGCTCGGCTTCCTGAGCGCGGGCGACGACAAGGCGCGCGGCTCGATGGACGCGGCGTTCGCGCTGCCCCCCTGCGACCCGCTCCACTACCCCGCGGTGGCGAGCGTGGCGATCTACCTCCTGAGCTATCACGCGGCGCTCTCGCGCGGCTGCCCCATCGACAAACCGCGCAACCTCGCCAAGAGCGTCACCGTCGAGTGAACGGGGGCTTCCCGTGTCCAGCCGCAAGCTTCTCCTCAGCCCGCTCGCCGTCCTGATCATGCTGAGCCTCGCGTCGCTCCCGCCCCCAGCGGCCGGCGCATCGGTCAGCGTGGCGGCGCCCAACGGCGGCGTCGTCTTCACGTTCAGCAACGGCCTCGCCTCCCACACGACCGCCGCGAGCGTGCTGGAGGCGCACGGCCTCGCGGGCACGTTCTACGTCGGAAGCGGCACGCTCCGCCAGGGGCCGTTCTACACGGCCTACCTCTCGGCCTCGGACGTCGCCAACCTCTCGACGCGCGGCCACGACGTCGAGTCGATGACCGTGGACCAGCAGGACCTCACGACGCTCACGGCCGCGCAGGTCCAGCAGGAGCTTGCGAATTCCCAGGCGGCGATCCAGAACATCACGGGAAAGCCGGCGCGCCAGCTCGCGTATCCGTTCGGCGCCGTGAACGACGACGTCGCCGCGGCCACCGCGACGTACTACGCCTCGGGACGCACGGTCGACGGCAGCCCGCAGTCGTTCCTCGGCGCGATCGACGCGTACCACGTGCCCGCCATCCTGGTCACGCAGGCGACGAGCCTCGCCACGGCCGAGGGGTACGTGGACTTCGCGGCCGCGAACCACGTCTTCGTCGTGCTCGCCTTCGGCGGCATCGTCGCCAATCCCGGCACGTACGACTGGACGCCCGGCGACCTCGACGCGCTCGCGGCCTACGCCGTGTCCAAGGGGGTCGCCGTCGAGACGATAGCGCAGCTCGTCGCGGGCGCTCCGCCGCCTCCGCCCAGCGCGCCGGCCGCGCCCGCCCTGAGCGCCACCGCGGGCAACGGGGTCGTCAACCTCTCGTGGAGCCAGCCCGCCAACGGCGGGAGCGCGATCACGGGCTATCGGCTCTACCGCGGCGCGTCCAGCGGCGCCGAGACGCTCTACCGCACGCTGCCGCCGCAGACCGCGTTCCGCGACGTCAACGTCACCAACAGCCAGCCCCTCTTCTACCAGGTCAGCGCCGTGAACGCGATCGGCGAGGGCGACCGGTCCAACGAGGTCGCCGCCACGCCGCAGGCCGTGCCCTCGGGCGCGCGCATCGTCTTCACGTTCGACGACGGCTACGCCTCGGGCACCACGGCCGCCTCGATCCTGGAGTCGCACGGCTTCCACGGCACGTTCTACGCGTCGAGCGGCCTGCTGCGGATGGGCACGGCGTGGACGGACTACATGTCCCCCTCGGACCTGCAGGGGCTCGCGATGCGCGGCCACGAGGTGGGCTCGATGGCCGTCGACCAGCAGGACCTCACGAAGCTCACGAGCGCGCAGGTCGCCTCCGAGCTCTCCGATTCGCAGAGCGCGCTCCAGGGCATCGTGGGCCAGCCGGTGCGCAGCCTCGCCTACCCCTTCGGCGCCGTCAACGCGAACGTGTCGTCCGCGGCCGCCTCGCGCTACGACTCGGGGCGCACGATCACCGGCAACGTCAACGACTTCGCGGCGCCGCCCGTCGACGCCTTCCACCGCCCCGGCCTCATCGTCCAGAGCGCGACGAGCCTCGCCACGGCGCAGGGGGACGTGGACTTCGCGATCGCGCGCAACGTCCCGGTCGTGCTGGAGTTCTCGCGCATCGTCCCCACGCCGGGGACGTACGACTGGACGCCCGCGAACCTCGACGCGCTCGCCGCGTACGTGCAGGCCAAGGGCGTCCCGGTCGTCACGATGGCGCAGCTCGTCGCGGGCAGCCCGCTCGCGCCGCCCGCCGCGCCCCGGGCGCCCGCGCTCTCCGACATCCCGCGCAACGCCCTCGTGAGTCTCGCGTGGAGCGCGCCCGACAACGACGGAAGCGCCATCACGGGCTACCGCGTCTACAAGGGCGCCTCCAGCGGGAACGAGACGCTCTACCAGACGCTCGGCGGCAACGCCACGGGCTACAACGACACGGGCGTCGTCAACGGCCAGATGTACTTCTACCAGGTCAGCGCCGTCAACGCGATCGGCGAGGGCCCGCGCTCCAACGAGGTCGTCGCGATGCCCAACGCGGCCGGCGTGCCCCCGGGCGCGACGGTCGTCATCACGTTCGACGACGGGCTGCGCTCGCAGCTCTCCGCGACGTCCGTGCTCGACAAGTACGGCTTCAAGGCGACGTACTTCATCAACGCGGGCAACCTGCGCGACGACCCGAGCTGCCCGGGCGGTAACTGCAACAACCCCGAGTCGATGACGGCCTCCGAGCTCAAGGGCCTCGTCGCGGACGGGCAGGACGTGGAGTCGCACCTGCTCTTTCACGACGACGCGACCACGCTCTCGGCGAGCGCCCTCGACAACGAGCTGCGGACCAACCAGCAGATGCTCCGCGACATCACGGGCCAGCCGGTGAACGAGCTCGCGTGGCCCTTCGGCGCGCACAATGCGAGCACGGACGCGGCGGCCGCGAAGTACTACCGCACCGCGCGCACGTACAACTCCGACCTCACGGTCGCCACGGCGCACACGACGAACCGCTACGGCGTGCCGGCGATGGGCATCCTCTCGTCCGACTCCGCCGCGAAGGTCGAGGGGTACGCGGACTACGCGATCACGCACAACGTGACCGTGATCCTCGTGATCCACAACCTGGCGCCCGTGCCGAGGCAGTACGGCGTCGCGCTCGACCAGTACGACTGGAACCTCGCGGCGTTCAAGTCGCTCGTGGACTACCTCGCCGCGCGGCAGGTGCCGGTGCGGACCGTCGCGCAGATGGATGCCGCGGGACGGATGCCGCCGGACTAAGGGAATCCGTAAGGGAATCCGAGGGAAGACGGGAAGAGGGGAATCCGAGGGAAGAGGGGAAGACGGGACGGGCGACCTACTTCCTCGGCTCGTCCCGTCTTCCCTGCTTCCCGTCTTCCCCTCTTCCCGTCTTCCCTGCGGCGCGACGCCGCAGCGCCAGCGCAAGCCCCGCGACGAGGCCGAGCACGACCCACGCGCCCGGCATCGGCACCTTCTGCTTCGCCATCGCGACCTCGACCGAAGCGTGGTTGCCGGCCTTGTCCGTCGCGAGGACGGAGACGCCGCTCCACGCCGCGGGGGGCGTGACGCTCAGCGACGCGGCGCTGGCGGAGCCGCTGCGCGCGAACGGGTAGTCCACGGGGCCGGCGTCGGTCTGGAAGCGCAGCGTGAGGCTCGCGCCCGGGTCGGCGTCCACGTGGACCTCCACGCGCCCGTCGGAGAGGCGCGCGCCCGTGGCGTTGGCGAGGCGCGGCGGCACGGTGCGCAGCGTGACGTTCCACGTCTGCGTCATGCGCTGGCCGTCGAGGCTCGTCGAGGTGATCGTGACCTTGTACGGGCCGTCCTGCGAGGGGAGCTGCACGTCGGGCGGGAAGCCCAGCGGGAAGGCGCCCTGGCCGATGTCGGCGCGCGCGCTGGCGACGCTGGCCTCGACGGCCTCGCCGAAGTGCAGCGTGCGGCCGGAGACGAAGCTCCCCTCGCCGAAGCCGAGGGGCGCCACGCCCGCGAAGGGGCGCCCGGCCACCATCCAGGTGAGGTTGTCGCCGAGCGTCTCGCGCGGCGGGTCGGCGACGTCGCGCGCCTGCACCTGGAGCGTGTAGGCGCCGGCCATGCTGGGCGTGACGTTGGCGACGTAGCGCCCGCCGCCCTGCGAAGCCATGCCGTACGCGAGACGCGCGCCGGTGGGGTCGGTGACGAGGAGCGTCACGGGGCCCACGCCGATCGGATCGGTCACGGCGGCGCCAAGCTGGCTCGTCACGCCGAGCTTCCCGGGCGCGATGGCGCCCCACGCGATCGTGGGCGGCGCCTCGTCGAGGATGTCGAGCGTGAGCGAGGCGTTGACCTCGCGCGCGGTGCGGTTGACGAGGCTCGCGTGCAGCGTCGCGGGGAACGACGTGGCGCCCGGCGCGTCGGGGATGGTCAGGTCGAGCGCCAGCGTCTCGGACTCGCGCGGCCCGAGGCTGAAGTTCCACGCGCCGTGGAGCCAGGACGCGGGCGAGTCGAGCCACGCGGAGACGCTCTCGGCGTCGTCGCCCTGGTTCTCGACGGTGAGGCCCTCGGGTCCCCCGCGGAAGCGCAGCGTCTCGCCGGGCGCGCCGGAGACGCGCGTGGGGGCGTCGAGCGCGAGGCGGATGTCACGGATCGTGAACGTCGTCTGCTGGCTCGCGAGCGCCGGGTCCACGCCCGCGTCGGCCGCGTCGAACGCGGCGCGCACCGCGAAGGCGCCCTGCATGCCCGCGGCCGAGAAGGAGAAGGGGAGCGTCTGGCTCGCGTTGGGCGCCAGCGCCGCGAAGGAGATCGTCTGCGACTGGATCAGGCGCAGGTTGTCGCGCAGCTCCACCTTCACGTCGCCCGGCTGCGCGGCCACGAGGCCCGCGTTGGAGACGCGGATGCCCACGGTCACGTCGTCGCCCTCGTAGAGCGGGCTCGGGACGCGCGGCGCGTCGAGGCCCAGCGAGGGGCTCGCGGCGTCGAGGCTGAGGTTCGCGACGGGCGCGATGGGGTAGCTCGTCGCGTCCAGGAGGACGTGGTTGAGGCTGTGCGCGTCGAGCGCCACGTACGCGCCGTGGTCCGGCATCCCGTCGAGCGGCGTGACGTCGACCGCGATCGGCTCCGACTCGCCCGCCGCGAGCGGGATCGCGAGCGTGCCGTTGATATCAGGCACGGGGCGCGAGAGGTTGGCGGGCCAGCCGGTGGCGTTCACGAACGCGGCCGAGACGCCGGGGCTGCGCGTGAGGTTCACGAGCGCCACGTCGTCGGCGTTGCCGCCGTTGCTCAGCGTGAAGTTGACGCGCGTGGCGACGCCGGGCAGGAGCTGGAGCCGGTCGGGCCCGGCGAGCGCGAGCGCGCGGCCGATGGCGATCGCGGTGTCGTTGACGTGGAGGAGCGGCGCCTGCCCGATGGCGACGAGCGAGGCGTTGCGCGAGGAGGCGGCGCTCAGGTTGAGGCTCAGCGTCGCGTTGGGATCGTCGGTCAGGCCGCGCACGATGACGACGCCCACGGCCGAGCCGCCCGGCGGGATCATGGGCAGCGGCGTGGGGATGCTCGCGGTCCAGGGCGCGGCGACGTCGGCGGTCACGTTGGGCGTGTCGTTGACGTTGCCCAGGTTGTGGACGAAGAAGCGCAGCGGCGCGTACCCCTCGGGGAGCACCTTGAGGCTCGAGGGCGCGTCGAAGGTGACGTTGAGCGCGGGGTCCGCGATGAAGACGTCCTTGGTGAACGCGTCGTTCGAGGCGTTCGTGTCGCCCGTCGCGCTCGCGCGCACGACGATCGACTGGGCGCCGCGCCGCTCGGCGGTGGGCACGTAGGTCAGGTTCACGTCGTGCGGGCCCGCGCCCTGCATGACCTTCACGACGGTGTAGCCCGAGTTGCCGGGCATGTCGGTGCCCTGGACGCCCGTGCCGTCGGCGTAGGTGAACGTGACGGTGACGGTGCCCCCGGCGGTGCTGTTGACGGAGGCGTGGATCTGGCTCGTGACGCCCACGACGGGATCCGGGAGGACCTGCACGTCCGTGACCGCGACGTCCAGGGTGGCCTGCGCGCGGGCCGGCGCGGGCGCGAGGGTGGCGGCAAGCAGCAGGGCGAGGACGAGGGGGGCGGACTTCATGGGGTCTCACTCCCGGCGCGCGGGGCCAGGGCCGCGACGAGGCCCGCGAGGAGCGCCGTCGCGCTGAGGAAGAGGGGGAGCAGGAGGGTGGAGGCCTCGGGCGAGGCGGGTGATAGCACCGCGGCGAGCGCGCACGCGCCCGCGGCCACGAGGGTGACGAGCGCGAGGCTGCCGCGCTTCACGGGGCTCTCCTCGAAGCCGAGGAGGAGCGAGGCGAACGCGCAGAGGCCCACCGCGGCCGGGACGAGCCACGAGCCCGCGGGCGGCACGAGCGCGAGGCCCGCGAGGAGGAGCGCGGCGCGCGGGAGCAGCATCGCGGGGCGCACGAGGAGCAGCACCGCGACGGCGGCGAGCGCGAAGCCCGCGAGCAGCGAACGGACCGAGAAGGGCGTGGCGAGGACGGCGAGGCCGCTGCCCGCGAGCGCCAGGAGCGCGCCCACGATGCGCTCAGGTCTCAAGGAACGCCACCTCCAGCGGGACGCCGGGCGCCCAGTCGACGACGGAGACGCCGCTCCTGCGCAGGTCGTCGAGCGCGGTGGCGCGCGAGCGCTTCATGATCGGGTCGTCGAGGTGCGGCTGGGCGGGCGAGACCACGCGCAGGTCGCACCCCAGCGAGCGCAGGAGGCGCACGGCCTCGGGGATGCGCTCGTCGAGCGTGGCGGAGGTCGCCAGGTACACCTTCGTCTTGGAGCGGAAGAGGCGCATGTTCTGGCGGATCGCGTCGTCGAGCGGCATCTCGCCCTCCGGCGCCTGCTTGGCCAGCTCCAGCACGAGGTCGTCCGCGCGCGGGTTGGCGGCCATCGAGAGGCGGCGCGCCCGCGCGGCCACGGCGACGAGCTCGACGTGGTCCTTGGCGCGGTCGTGGTGCGCGAGGAGCGAGGCGGCGGCGCGGCCGGAGCGGGCGCGCGCGGAGTCGACGTCGGGCTCGGTCGCCTCCTTCTCGCGCAGGTCGACGAGCACCACGACTCGCGAGAACGTGTCGCGCGTGACCTGGTTGACGATGACGTCGCCGCTGCGCGCGCTGGCCTTCCAGTTGATGCGGCGGATGCTATCACCGGGCTGGTAGTCGCGCAGCGCGAAGAACTCGGCGCTGTCGCCCGGGCGCGAGACCTGGTGCGCGCCCAGCGCGGGCTCCGGCGCGGCGCGCGTGGGCTGGAACTTGCCGACCTTGGTGGCGCGCGGGAGCACGAGGACGTCGAGCCTGCCCGTCTCGGGGAGGTCGGCCTTCAGCAGGCGCAGCCCGTCGGTGACGGCGATCTCCAGCGGGCCGAGCGTCTTGGGGCCCCACGTCGCGGCGTTCCAGCGGATCTCGCGGACGTGCTCCGCGCCTCCGCGCAGGTCGACGCTGAAGGACTCCGCGCCCTCGGCCGCGAGCATGCCGGGCGTGGCGCGTTCGCGGGCCTCGGCGAGGACGGAGCGGCGCGCGTGGACCTTGATGCGCAGCGTCTCCACGACGGTCTCGCCCTCGACGAGCCGCGCGCGGGCGAGCTTGCGCTCGACCTCGACGCGCGGGCGCGGGAGCGTGGCGAAGGCCCACGCGAGGGCGAGGGTCAGCGCGGTGGCGCACGCGGCGGCCGCTGCGCTCGCGAAGACGAACGCGAGTGCCCAGAGGAGGAGCGCCAGGCCGGCGGCGAGGCGACCGCGCGTGGTCAGGATCATGACGGGACCGTGAACTTGGGAACGGGGGTCTGCTCGAGGATCTCCTGCATGATGGCCGTGCCGGTGCGCCCGCTGAAGCGCGCCTCGCCCTTCAGGATGAGGCGGTGCGCGAGCACGGGCACCGCGAGGACGCGGATGTCGTCCGCCGTGACGTAGGTGCGGCCGTGCGTGGCGGCCCACGCGCGCGCGAGCTTGAAGAGCGCCAGGCTGCCGCGCGGCGAGGAGCCGGCGTGCAGGTCGGCGTGCTTGCGCGTGCGCTCGATGATGTCCGTGATGTAGTCGTAGATCGCGGGGCTGACGTGCACCGTCTCGACGGCGCGCGCGCACTCCACGAGCACCTCGGGCGAGGCGATGGCCTTGACCTCGAAGTTGTCGCGGCCGCGGCTCGCGCGGCGCATGAGGATCTCCTTCTCCTCGGCGCGGCTGGGGTAGCCCATGCTCAGCTTCAGCATGAAGCGGTCGAGCTGCGCCTCGGGGAGCGGGTACGTGCCTTCCTGCTCGACGGGGTTCTGCGTGGCGAGCACCATGAAGGGCGCCGGCAGCCGGTGCGTCGTGCCTTCGATGGAGACCTGCTTCTCGGCCATCGCCTCCAGGAGCGCGGACTGCGTCTTGGGCGAGGCGCGATTGATCTCGTCGGCCAGCAGGAAGTTGGAGAAGATCGGGCCCGCGCGGAGGTTGAACTCGTTGCGGTTCTGGTTGTAGACGTACGTGCCGGTGATGTCGCCGGGGAGCAGGTCGGGGGTGAACTGCACGCGGCGGAAGTCGCAGCCGGCGGCCTGGCTCACGGCGCTGGCCATGACGGACTTCGCCAGGCCGGGCATGTCCTCGAAGAGGATGTGGCAGCCTTCCGTGAGGATGCCCGCCGCGACGTACTCCAGCACGGTGGACTTGCCCACGATGACCTGCTTCACCTCCTTGAGGAGGGCTTCGGTCACGCGCTGCGTCTGCAGGATGCGCGCGCGGTTGTCGAGCTGCGGTTTGGGATTGGGCTGCATTCAGGACTCTCCAAGTTCCTCTTCCACGACGAGCCGGGCGTGATAGGTAGCGTTCGTCTCGCGCATGCGCTCCAGCCAGGCGCGGGCGCGGGCGTGCGGGTCGCGGGCCTCCTGCTCCGCCGGACGGGGGCGGACGGCGACCAGCGCGAGGCCGGCGAGCAGGACGAGCGTGGCCAGGGCGATGCCCCACGCGCTGCCGCTCCCGAGCCACGCGAGCGCGTGGGCCGAGGCGAGCGCGGGGCGCGTCCAGGCGGCGGCCGGCGGCTCCAGGACGAGCACGCGCCCGGGAGGGAACGCCTGCGTCAGGGCCGCGACGAGCGAAGGGGAGGGGGCCTGGCCGCGGTCGAGCGCGACGAGGCCGACGTAGCCGCTGCCGATCTGATACTTGGCGGCGAGCACGTAGGGTCCAGCGGGCTCGCCCGTGGTAAGCCTGCCGTTGCCGTCGGTGTCGCGGAACGACTCCGCGCCCACCAACATGGCAGGCGCCCAACCGGCAGGCAACTCCAGGGCGAGCAGGCCGGCCTGGGTGAGCGGCGCGCCCTCGAACGAGGTCGCGGCGGCCTGCCCGGCGCTGGTGTAGACGTGCCCGGGGAGCGTCTTGGGCATCTCGCCGAAGACGGGGGCGAGCGCCGCGCCATCGGGGGCCAGGATCCAGACCTGGCCGCCGCCGCGGGCGAAGTCCGCGAGCGCCTGCTCCTCGCCCGGGAGCGGGCCGGGCGGCGAGACGAGCAGGACCGCGGCGGGCGTGCCGGGGTCGAGGCGCAGCGCGGCGCTGGGCGAGCCGGCCGCGACGCTCACGGCGCGCCCCTGGTCCGCGAGCGAGGCCGCCAGCGGGTCGTCGCGCGTGGCCGCGGCGAGCGCGGCGGCGAGGTAAGCGGTAAGCAGCGCCGCGAGGGCGAGGAGCGCGATCGTGGCGATCCAGCGCGGCTTCACGAGGCGCTCCCTCCCGCGTGCGCGTGCAGGCGCGCGGCGAGGCGGTCGAAGGCGTCCGCGGCGCGCGAGAGGTCGTCCGCGTGCACGGTGCCGGGCGCGTAGACGGCGCGGTTGAACAGCTCGACGAGGCCCTCGGCGTCCTCGCCCTGCAGCGAGGCGTCGAGGCGCGTGAGGATGACGCCGAACGTCATCGCCTCGGACGTGTCCTCGGAGAGGCCGATCATGCCCAGGAGCTTGACGTAGACCTCGTAGAGCGCCTGCACGTCGGCGTGGTTGCGGCGCAGGCGGCGCGCGGCGCTGCGGAGCGCGGCCTCGGGCGTCGGGCGGCGCAGGAGGCGCGCGGCGACGAGGATCACCGCGGCCAAGGCGAGGATGGCGAGCGCGACGAGCGTCCACGAGATGCCGCCGCCGGGCACGGGGGTCGCCTGCGCGCTGAAGGCGACGTCGGCGCCCGCGGGCGCGTCGCGGTCGTCGCCGAGGAACTCGACGCGCAGGTGGCTGCCCGGGTCGAGGCGCGGCACGGGCACGCGCGCCACGCCGTCGTCGCCCGTCTCGACGCGGATGGGGGCGAGGCCCGCGCCCACGAGCAGCACGACGCGGTGCGCGGCCGGGCCCTTGGCGTCGGAGAGCTTCACGGCCAGCTCGGTGGGCGCGCCGAAGGAGTTGCTCGGCGGCGCCACGAAGGTGAGCGTGACGGGCACGCGCAGCGCGAGGTGGCCCGACCAGGGCGCGGCGCCCACGGTGGCGCTGTGGGCGGCGATCGTGACGTCGTGGTTGCCCTCGTGGAGCGAGGTGGGGATCGGGACGCGGTCGCCGCTCGCGGCGTTGCGCGCGACGAGCGCGCCGTCGAGCGTGATATCAAAGCGCGCGTCGGGCGTCGCGTGGCCGCGCGAGTCGAGGAGCGTCGCGTCGAGCGTCAGGTCGTGGCCCAGCGCGAGCGCGTCGGGGATCCCGACCTGGAGCGCGCCCTCGTCCTTCAGCGAGAGGGGCACCTGCGCGGTGCGGTCGGCGAGGCTCGGCTCGGGCGCCACGCGGACCTGCGCGACGAAGGGGCCCAGCGGGACCGCGTCGGGCACGTCGAGCAGCACGTCGGCGCGGCCCGCCTCGTCGGTGACGGCGGAGACGTTGACCCAGGGGAGCGCGATGCGCAGCGTGCGGCCCGGCAGCGGCTCGCCCGCGACGGTGCGCACCTGGAGCGCGAGGGCGGGGCTCGTGGCGAGCACGGTGTCGTTCTCGGCGCGCACGACCGGCGCGTCCTGGACCAGGATGGAGAGCGTCGCCTCGGCGGGGAGGTACGCGCCATCCGGCGAGCCGGCGTAGCTGACGCGCGCGGGCTGGGCGCCGAGCGAGCGCGCGGCCTCGACGTCGAGCGCGATGCCGAAGGAGCCCGTCGCGTCGGTGACGACGGACGCGGCGCTGGGCCCCCACGCGAGGCGCACGAGCACGCGCGCGAGGGGGGCGCCCTGGCCGTCCGCGAGCGAGCCGTTCACGCGCGCGCCGGCGCCGCGGATCGCCTCGCCGGCGCCCACGCGGAAGACGGGCTGCGTCGTGAGCAGGAGGCGCAGCGGCGCGTCGAGCGCGCCCGTGGACGCGCTCTGCGTCCGCAGGTGCAGCGTCGTGGCGCCCGGCGGCAGGCCGCTGATATCAAGGTGGAGCTTCACGACGCCCGCGGCGCTGGTGACGTTGCGCCCCGCGAGCTTCGCGCCCAGCCAGGCGTCCACGGGCGCGCCGGCGATCGGCTGGCCGGTGGCGTCGACGAGCGTGGCGGAGACGTCGGCGGTGGGGCCCACCGAGGCGACGAGCGCGGGGGCGAGCCAGCGCGCGCCGGTGGAGACCTGGAACGTGACCTCGGCCTGGGCGGGCTCGCGCGTGTCGTCGCCGGCGAAGCGCAGCGTGACGCCATCCTCGCCCGGCGGCGTGGAGACGGGGAGCGGGAGCGTGAGGCTGAACGCGCCGTCGGGGCCCGTCTGCGCGCGCGCGTCGGCGATGCCGGCGACGTCGATCCACGCGCCGGGGATGCCCGCGCCCAGCTGGCCGCGCAGCGTGCCCTGGACCGTGAAAGAGGCGCCGGGGTTGACCGCGCCGGGCGGCCCGAAGGCCTCCAGGGTCGCGCGCTCCGTGATCGCGAGCGTGAGGTTCGCGTCCGAGGGGAGGAGGCCCGCCGCGCCGGCGAACGCGAGGCTCAGGTTCGTGGCGCGCGGGTCGGCGCCCACCGCATAGGGGATCAGCGCCGAGCCGTTCGTGCCGGTCGTGTAGTTCGCGCCGTTGAACGCGATGGGCTGATGCGCGAGCGGGCGGCCCAGCGTGTCGGTGAGCGTGGCGTTGAGCGTCACGGTCGCCTGGATCAGCGCGCGCGCGGGCGCCTTCACGTGGAGCGCGGTGGGGAGGACGAGCGTGGCGTTCTGCGCGTCGCTCTGGTTGCCCAGCCAGCCCACGGAGCCCGCGAGCGCGATCGCCTGGCGCGCCGGGGAGTTGGAGGACGTGTTGTACGTCCACGCGAAGAGCGGCACGGGGTTCGCGGGGTCGAAGGCGCCCAGGAAGGCCGGGTCGTTGTGCGCCACGCCCGCGCCGTCGGTCTGTCCGAAGACGGTCGCGCCCGCCGAGTCCGCAGGCGCGGGCACGGCGGAGGAAAGCGCGACGGGCATGCAGTAGTGGCCCGCGGCGTCCGAGAGCGCGGCGCCCAGGGTGACGGCGCGGCTTCCGAGCGCGAGGAGCACGGTGGCGTTGGGCGCGGGATGGTCCGCGAGCGTGACGTTGCCGCACGCCGTGACGGAGCCGTTGAGCACGACGTTCGCCGGGAGCGGGTCGAGCGTGACGTTGGCGACGAGGCGGGCCGCGAGCGGGGCCGCCTCCGGACCGTCGTAGGCCTGCGCGGCCTCCAGGCGCGCCAGCGGCGTGAGCGTGGGGTCGCGCGGGTCGCCTTGGGGGAGCGCGTTCGCGGCGTTGGCGAAGGGGATCGGGTCCTCGCCGTTGAGGTCGTCGAGCCCGTCGTGGTCGAGGTCGCGCGTCGGGAGCTGGTTGGGCGCGAGGCCCCACTTCCAGATGCCCATCGTGGACTCGTCCCACCAGACGGGACGGCCGTAGCTGTACTGCGGGAAGAGGCCGCTGGGCTGGCCGGGCGCGAGGTGGTGCCCCACGAGCCAGCCGTCGGGGACGCCGTCGCCGGCCGAGTCGAGCTTCGTCGCGTCCAGGCCGTAGGTGCGCTTGCCCTGGACGTCGACGACGTCGCCCGCGTCCGGGATCACGACGAGGCCGCGCTTCGCGAGGTCGTTCACGCGCGCCGCGTCGTCCGGGTTGCCCATGTGCAGCGTGTGGCCCACGACGAGGCTCAGGCGGGGGCCGTCGAGCAGCCCGCAGTGGCACGTCGAGGGGTCGAAGGGGTCGGTGGGCACGCCGTTGTTCTGCGAGCCCGACAGCTCCGTGATGTCCGGGATGATGTCGCCGTCGGAGTCCTTCGTCGGGTCGATGGCGCGCACGTCCTGCGTCGGGTCGAGCGGGTCGAGGTGCAGGTGGACCATCGTGCCGTCGTCGACGCCGCCGAAGTCGCTGTCCTTCACGTACGGGTTCGTGCCGGCGTGGGACTCCTCCAGGTTGGTCAGGCCGTCGCCGTCGGGGTCCGCGGCGCACGAGGGGACCACGGGGCTGACGCGCTCCTGCGCGGGGCCCAGGCGCGACCAGAAGGCGGACCAGGCGTCGGAGCAGCCGTCGCCGTTCGTGTCCGTGAGGAACGGGTTGGTCTGGTTGAGCGCCGCGCTGCGCATGCCGTAGCTGACCGAGCCGCGCACGACGAGGACGTGCTTCGCCGCGCCGAACGCGTCGGTGAAGTCGAGCCCCGTGCCGCTCTCGCCGGGCAGCAGGCCCGTGGCGTCCGCAACGTAGCGCTTGTAGGAGTAGGTCTGGAGGACGACGTCGTCGTTCGCGCCGATGGAGGGCACGGTGGCCGTGGGCGGGATGGCGAACGCGCCCGGCGCGCCCGGGTAGAACGCGCCGCGCTCCTCGTCGGTCATGTTGGGGTAGACCTGGCCCCAGAAGATCTTCCACGAGTCGAGGAGGCCGTCCGGGCTCGAGGATAGCACGTTGGCGTGCGCGTGGGCGCGGTACTTCACGAGGTTCGTCGCGACGAACGTGTGCGGCTGCGCGGCGATCTGGCCGTGGACCTGCGCGTAGCTCCACCACGTGACCGCGTCGTCGACGAGGTCGCGGTCCGCGTCGCGCGTGTCGTCGTGGAACGAGCTCCACAGCGAGGGGTCGAGGTTCCAGCCGCCCAGCGTGTCGTTCCACGCGCCCTCCTTCACCTTCCAGCCGTCGGGGAGGCCGCTGTCGGCCGTGTCGGCGTTGGCCGGGTCGCTCGCGCTGCGCGCGTGGGCCGACGCGTACGTCGTGTCGTTGTAGAGCGAGGGCTTGGCCTCCCAGCCGTTGAGCAGGCCGTCGCCGTCCACGTCGGGGTTGAGCATGTTGGGGCGCCCGCCCACGACGAAGCTGCCGCCCGGGCCCAGCGCCGCGCAGACGCGGTCCGCCGGCACGAGGGGCCATGCGACGCGCAGCGCCTCCGCGATCGTCTTGTGGCCGATGCCCCACGGATAGGGCGCGTCGGCCAGGCAGTCCGCCTCGCGCTGCGCCCAGTACGCCGCCTTCTCGCCGTCCGAGAGCCCGTCGCCGCTGGTGTCGACGAGCGTCGGGTCCGTGTGCGGCAGCGTGATATCATGCCACGCGGCGGCGCCCGCCTCCTGGCCGTCGGTGAGGCCGTCGCCGTCCGTGTCGGGGTTGAGCGGATCGGTGAGCGGGAAGGTGAGGTTGCCCGCGCGGCCGTCGAACTCCTGCTTGTCGGTCAGGCCGTCGGCGTCGGAGTCGACCTTCGTGGGGTCCGCGAAGACCCACTTGGGCTTGCCCGCGACCTCGATGACCCAGCCGTGGATCTTCTGGAGGTCCGTGAGGCCGGAATGCGCGGTGTCGTTCGTCGTGGGATCGGCGCCGCCCCACCAGGGGCCGTTGATCGTCTCGTTCCAGAGCGGGGGGCGGTTGACCGCGTACTTCTGGAGGACGTTGAGCGTCTCCTCCACGCGCGTGCCGTTCTCCGTCAGGTTCTCGCGCTCCACGACGCGCTGGCCCACGCGCGGGTCGCGCGGGTCGAGGCCGTACTTGGCGAGCCAGCCGTCGGGGATGCCCGAGCCGCCGGTGCTCTGCGCGCGCGGGTCGAGGCCGCCGCGGCAGGCGAGCGTGCCCGCCGGGTCGAGCCTCATCGAGGCGAGGAACTTCTCGCGCAGCGTCATGCCGCTGCGGGCCGGGTCCTGGTACGCGACGGCCGGGTCGAGCGGGTCGAACCCGTGGCACTGGAGCCAGCCGTCGGCGATGCCGCTCCCCGTCGTGGAGAAGAGGCGCGGGCTCGTGCCGACCTTCAGCTCCGTGACGTCCGCCAGGCCGTCGTGGTCCTGGTCGGGCTCCAGGGGAGAGAGGCCGCGCTGGTACGCCTCGCGCGGCGTCCACGTCACGCTCGCGCCGGCGGGCACCACGTCCAGGACGCCGGGGGCGCGCGGGTCGAGGCCGAAGTGGATGAGCCACGCGTACGGGACGCCGGTCCCGTTGAGATCTTGCCGCGTCGGGTCGAGGCTGGAGTTCCACGCGCCGTCGCGCGACTCGTTCCACGTCGCCGGGCGCCCGTAGGCGTACACCTGCGCCAGGCTCATGCGGAACTCGGCCGGAAGGCCGGCGGGGCCGTAGACGGCGGGCGAGGCCGGCGGCGTGGGATAAGGCGCGGCGCGCGACGCGAGGTCCGGGTCGCTGATATCAAGGCGCCAGGCGCGGACCCAGGCGTCGGGGAGGGCGGCCGCGGAGGCCTGGGTGGGGTCGGTGCCCAGGATCGAGTTCTCGACCGCGTCGGGCACGCCGTTGCCGTTCGCGTCCGGGAGCGCGACCAGCGCGGGGACCGTGCCGGACGAGGGGGCGCCGTGGGTGAGGCCGATCCACGCGACCGTCACGACGCCGAGCGCAAGGAGCGCCAGCGCCAGCACCAGACCTCGACGGACCCACCGGGAGCGTCCGGCCCGGGCCTGGAGCCGCGCCAACGTCGGTGCAGCGCCTCCGAGCCAACGCACGTCCCCGACTCCACAAACGGGGTGAAGAACGTTTGGGAGCCACCAGTGCTCCTCCCGAGAAAAAATTCACAGGAATCATCTAGGCTTGCAACCGGGTGGCTCCGAATTTGCGCGAAATTTCCTCCATAATCAACATCGTCTAGAGCCGGTCTCTCCCCGCACCCCCACAGTGGGGAGGCTACAAACATGAATGCGAAGTCCTACATCCTTTCGGCGGCCATCCTGGCGCTCGTCGCCACCACGGTGCCCGCCTCGGCCATCGGCTCGACCGCCAACCCGTTCGCGCACCCCTTCTACGGCGTCTCCGCGACCAGCGTGGTCGCCGGCGTCGCCTACGATGACGGCAACGGCAATACCTTCAGCCTGAGCTCCGCGACCGGCGCGACCGTCGTGGGCCTCTGCGCCGACCTCCCCGGCATCACCGGCCAGATCATCCCCGTCCCGAACCCCCTCCTCGTCTTCGACCAGGACATGGAGACCGGCGTCGGCGGCGCCTGCTTCCCCTTCGTCACCGCGTACGGCAGCGACGTCGGCACCACGCAGACCGTCGAGGTCAGCGTCCAGAGCCCCGTCCTCGCGGTCCCCGTCTGGACGACCTGCGTCGATGAGAACGGCGACGGCGTCTGCGCCGCGGCGACCGGCGACCAGGTCCTGACCTGCTGGACCGGCGGCAGCATCGAGGGCGGCGTCCAGACGGACGGCAGCGGCCCCTGCAGCGTCTACATCGACCCCGCCGCGGCGAACCCCGCGGTCTTCGTGACCGTCATCGCGGGCGTCACCGTGACGTCCTCGGGCGTCCACCTCTCGAGCATCGCGCCCGAAGGCGGCGTCTTCTACTACGCCTAAGTCGGCCCCCGGCGGCCCGCCCCCCCGGGCCGCCCCCCTTTCTTCTCTTACTTATCCGAATAGAAACGAACCAGAGAATTCCTGTGAATTTCCGCCCCGGGCGGAAATGTTGATTTTCCACACGGCGATACGGCCCCGGCGCATTCCCCTGCGCTTGGAGGCTCTCCATTTGAAGACCCGCACCTCGCTCTACCTGTTGATCGCCCTCGCCTTCCTCATGCCCACGGGCTCGGCCGGCTCCGCCTCCAGCCCCGACATCACCGACGCGGCGGGCGACGCGCACAACGGCGCCACCGACGTCGTCGCCACCTGGATCAGCTCGGACGCGACGCACGTGAACGTGCACTTCGTCCTGGCGGACCTCTCCAGCCCCAACCCGGCGACCTCGGGCGACACGCGCTACCAGTACCGCGTCGACTTCGACGTGGACGGC
The DNA here is from genome assembly GCA_034667685.1 of Thermoplasmata archaeon. Taxonomy (GTDB): domain Archaea; phylum Thermoplasmatota; class SW-10-69-26; order JACQPN01; family JAJPHT01; genus JAJPHT01. The sequence goes on from JAXDQU010000050.1 coordinate 41,559, forward strand.
ACGCACTACTCCGCCTCCGTGGCGACCTACCTCGCCGCCCAGGCCGGCTCCACCACGGTCGGCGGCGCCGCGGTCGACGCGGACGCGGCCGTCGTGGCCGTCGGCATGACCCACACGGGCCCCGCGCGCACGAGCAGCTCGGCGAGCCTCGACTCGGCGACGAACACGATCACGCTGACGTTCAGCCGCACCCTCGGCGACCAGAGCGCGCCCCACCCCGTGTTCCTCGCGCCCGGCATGTCGCTGGACAACGTCGTCGTGACGACCGGCTACAGCAGCAGCCCCTACCAGCCCTCCACGGTGGACCTCGGCCTCGCCCCGGCCTGGGTCGCCTCGGACTCGGCCGGCCCCGGCTTCTACGGCTTCTGAGGCTTTTTTCCCGCGGTTCGCGGGGCTTCGCCCCCGCGACCCATGATTTTCTTTCACATCTTTCGTCGAGCAAGGCTTACGTCTTGGAAGCGAATCTCAACCTTGCGGCACGCGCCTGGCTTTGCTAGGGGCCGAGCGTGTGCCTTCCTCCAGGCGATGCCTCCTCAGCTGCTCCAAACGCCTGGAGAACTCTCATGGTCGGGGGACTTCCTCCCCGGCCTTCCTTCTCTCGCCCAGGAAACAATCCGCTTCGCCCGCGTGCCCGGCCGGCGGCACCGGGGAGACCAAGCCGTGCGCTGAAACGCGGCCAAACGAGGCGCGGCGGCTTCGCGCCTGGCTTCTGGAATGCGATCTCCGCGCGGGGGAGCGCCCCATGCCCCGCCACGCCCCCGGGCCCTCGCGCGGCGACCGGGCGAAGGGCACAGACGACCGATCCGCGGGCGAGGCCGCGCGCAAGAGATCGGATCAGAAGAAGGTGGGGGGCGGGCGAGGCACCCGCCCCCGTCGGGAGGTTCCCTGTTCGCCCCGGAGGGCGTCAAGGGTCGGTGGCCCGTCCCCGCGCGATGGCGTCACGATCTGCCACGCGCGCGGACGAACGGAGGCTCGCCACCGGCGTCCCGGCAACGGCCTGGAACGCCTAAGCCGAACTCGATGAAGGGTGTGAAAGGGGCGCGGTGTTGCCCGCGCCCGCTTTCTGCTTACGGCTCCACGTCAGGAGCGCCCGTCTGCGCGGCCAGGTCGTGCTGGTTGCACGTCTTGATGTCCGGCTCGCAGTAGTAGGGCGCCGTGCTGCCTTCGACGTCGTTGAAGGCGTAGTGGCGCGTGGGGACCGGGGCCGCGCCGTAGTAGACGTCGACCAGGCGCGTCGCGTGGCAGTTCATGTCGGGGGCGCCGTCGCCCGTGCAGTCCGCGCTGCCGCCGTGGTTGCCCTTGCCGTCGTAGGTCGTGACGGGGTAGGGCTTGCGCGGGTTGTACGGGTGCGAGTTGCCCTCGCGGTTGTCGTCGCCGCCCGGGCAAGGCCAGGAGTTGATCACCGGCGTGTAGGTCTGGCCCTCGGTGGGCTGGCAACCGGACGCGTCGTGCGTGTAGTCGAAGCTGCCCGGGGTGTGGTCCTTGGGCGTGCCGGCCTGGGTCAGGTCGTCGAGGAACATGAACAGGACGGCGTTGTACGAGAGCGGCGAGCAGGTCTTGCGGCCGTCCGTGTCCGCGCCACCGCAGGGGTAGCCGTACGGGTTGCCGCCGAAGCCGGAGCTCTGGCCCGCGATCACGTGCTCGCAGGTGCTGCGGTGCTCCGCGGTGCCGCTGTCGTTGTAGATGGGGGTCTTGTCGTCCTCGGAGACGGGGAGGTTGTCAGGACCCGCGCAGGTGGCGTCCGAGGCGGGGGCCGCGGTGCCGCAGGTGGGGTTGCCGTACGACACGTTCCGCTTGGCCGTGTTCATCAGGCCGACGGTCCAGATCGGGGCGCCGCTGGTGGGGGACATCCACTTGTCGACGTCCCACGGGTGGTCATTCGGGTCCGTGATGTGGTAGGACTCGACGTAGTTGGTGAAGGCGTTGGGGTCCTGGGTCGGGTCGGGGTCGCCCTGGTTCACGACGATCACGACGCCGCAGCCGGGGTAGGTGTAGGTGACGGCGGGGGGGCTGCCACCGGTGGAGGGGTTGCTGGGGTCCACGAGGTACTGGTCGTTGAACCAGAGGACGCCCGGGAAGCGCTTGTCGATGACGTTGCCCTTGGTCTGGACGTCACGCACGAGGACGGCGATGGCCGTCGCGAAGTGCGTCGTGGTGTTGGTGTTCGTGCAGTTCGCGCAGACGGTCTCGAGGACCGAGAAGACGGTGTGTCCTTCGACGAGCTGCTCGGGTTGGGGTCCCAGGTAGAGCGTGCCGGCGGCGCCGATGCCCGCCAGGAGAAGGAGCGCAAGAGTTCCGATCGCCAAGACTCGTGTCCACATACTGTATGCCTCACGTACAGCCGGCCCTCTGTGGGCCTCCGAAGCCGGCCCTGCGAGGCCATCGTGGGGGATAGGGACTTGGTTGTCACCCGGCAGAGTCACCGAGGAATCTTTTCACAAACGCCCCGCGGCGCCCCAACTCTCAAATAGGGGGTTCGAGGCCTCGCAGCCGTCCGGCTGCGGATTCACCGGCGGGCGCGCCTTCCGAAGGCCAGCGCGGCGACGAGGCCGATCCCGCAGAGTGTCGCCACGGAGACATCCGGGGCGCGGTGCTCCGGTGACACCTCGAACGCCGCGGGCTCCGCGTGGAGCGGGCCCTGCGCCTCGACCGAGACCGCGTAGCTGCCCGGCCCGGCGAGCGCGAGGACGGCGTCCGAGGCGCCCCCGGCGCGCACGCGGTGGAGCGTGGCGCGGTCGAGCACGGTCGCGTCGCGCGTGAGCACCACCTGCACCTCGTCGGCGTCCGCGTCGCCCGCGTTCGCGACGGTGGCGCGCACGGCCCCGCCCTCCAGCCGCGTCGTGATGGAGAGCTGGACGCGCTGGACCGCGACCTGGAGCGGCGTCGCGCTGGCGAAGCGCGCGGCCGGGGCCAGGGACCAGGCGCGCAGGTCGGTCTTGGCGTCGGGCGTGACGTTGACCTTCAGGAGCGCGTGCTCGCCGGGGCCCAGCGAGGCGGGCTCGGCGCGCGCGGCGACCGTCCAGCCTTCGGGCGCGGGGATCTGGAGGGCGGAGAGGTCGAGGCGCGTGTTGCCGACGTTCTCGACGTCCACGCTCAGGAGCGAGGGGAGCCCGGCGGTCGCGCGCAGCGGCGTCAAGGCCGTCAGGTTGAGCGCGGCGCGCTCGGGCACCTCGACCGAAAGCGACCAGGGAACGGTGGCGCCGTCGTCCGACTGCACGAGGAACGTCGCGAGCGCGGGGCCCGGGGGCGCGTCGGAGGGGACCTGCAGGTCGACGCCGAGCTGCCCCTGCTGGCCCACGGGGATCGAGGCGGGCGGGCCCATGACGAGGCCGAAGCCGCGCGGGATCTGCTCGGGGACGAGCGTGACGTTCTCGACGCCATTGCCGCCGTTGAGCAGCGCGAGGCGCGCGCTGGCGACGCCGTGCCCGTTCACGCTGGCGCTCGCGCTGGGGTCCTGGAAGGCCAGGCCGTGGATCGCGCCCGCGACGGCGACGAGGTCGAGCGCGTCCGTGGCGACCGGGTCGCCGAGGAACTGCGGGATCGTCTGCACCGAGAGGCGCAGGTTGGCGCGGGCCGCGCGCGCGGCGTCCGCCGGCACGGGGATCGCGAGGTCGAGCGTGACGTCGGAGCGCGGCGGGATGCCCAGCAGCTCGGTGATGTTGTAGCCGCGCGCGCTCACGGTGGGCGCGCCCCAGCCCTCGTACGAGCCCGAGACGTTGATATCAATCCCCATGCGCGCGTCGCCGCGGTTGTGGAACGTGACGTTGAAGTGCGCGGACTCGCCCGGCTGCGCCTGGACGATGCTCGCGTTCGCGTCGAGCTCGATGTGGAGGTCGGCCAGGGCGCGCAGCGTCGCGGTGACCTGCGCGGCGGCGGATGCGTCGTGCGCCGACTCGGCCACCAGCTCCAGCTGCGTCGCGGAGCCGCCCCCGGCGGGCGCCGAGGTGAGCACGGGGAGCGTCGCGGTCTGGTCCGGGTCGAGGTGCAGCGAGGCGATGCGCGTGCCGTCGGCGAACGTCGCGCCCCACTCCGGCGAGCCCGGCAGCGCGCGCACGATGATATCATCGGGGATCGTCGCCGTGTTCTTGACGACGAGCGTGAGCGTCTTGTTCTCGCCCTTGCCGTAGGCGACGTTCTTCGCCTTGGGGCCGCCCTCGCCGTCGAACCAGGCGTCCACGGCGCGCGTCGCGCGCACGATGGTCGTCGCGCGCATGCGGTCCACCATGTCGGGGTTGCCGGCGGAGGCGGCGCTCAGCTCGACCACCGCGCGTTCCCCCTCGTGGGCGTCGGCAGGCGGCGTGACGGTGAGCGTGACGGCGCGCGAGGCGCCCCCGGCGAGGCGGACGTCGGTGTCCGAGAAGACCGCGCTCCAGCCCGCGGGGAGCGGCGTGACCGCGAGGTGGATCGTGTCGGGCACGCCGTTGCCGCCGGAGTCCTTGGCGAGGTTCTGCACAATCAGCGGGTAGACGATGGGCGTGCCGGGGCCGGTGCTTCCCACGAGCGGCTCGGCGAGGCCGCCGCCGGGCTTGAGCGAGACGAGGTAGCCGCGGTACTGGAGCGGGCCCTGGACCCAGGGCGTGATCGAGTCGTCGAGCCCGGCGAAGAAGCCCCCGGGTAGGGAGGGGACGAGCACGACGGGCTTCGTGGCGTGGATGGTGGCGGCGCCGCTCTCGGGCCACGCCACGTTCGTCAGGTCGTTGGCGCCCAGGCTCGCGTCGGTGGCCGAGAGGCCGCCGCCCGCGACGTGGACGCGCGTCGCGTCGTAGAGCCCGACCACGGTCTGGCTCGTGAGCGTCGAGAAGGAGGTCCCGCCGACGCCGCCCACGGCCGTGATGGCCGCGCCATGCCCCGCGGAGGAGGGGATCGTCGCGGTGAAGCTCGCCAGCGTCGCGCGCTCGTCGAGCGTGCTCTCGCTGGCGCTGGGCGTGGCGTACACGACGAGGGGGCAGGGGGCGCCGTCGTCGCGGACGAGCCAGGGCGTGGTGGGCGACGCGAGGGCCGCCGAGGGGTCCACGCGGCCGGTCGCGTCGAGCGGCTGGCGCGCGTCTCCGGTGAGGGCGTCGCGCCCGCGCGCATACCCGTCGCCGCCGATCGAGAGGACGGCGCCGCGCTCGGTGACGCGGTGGATGCCGGGCTCGCAGGGAGGCTGGTTGGTGCGCGTCGCCCCGCTGTGGGCCTGCGCCTGGTAGAGCGGCCCCACGAGGCGGGGACCCACGGGCGCGCCGTCGAGCGCGGGCCACTGCGCGAACGTGCTCCACTGGGGGATCGCCAGGACGAGCACGGGCGCGTCGGAGCTGACGACGTGCTGCTGGGGTGGCGTCGTGGCGGGGATGCTGGTCAGCGGCGCGCCGGGCGTCAGCGTCGTCGTCGAGCCGTCGATGGAGAGGGTCGCGGTGCCCTGCGGCGCGTAGACCCAGAAGCCGTTGCTCTCCGCGGGCGGGAGGCGGAACTGCGTCCCCAGCGTGGACCCGTCGAGGCTGGGCACCGGGCCGGAGAGCAGGCCGTCCATCGCGACGGCGATGACGGGCTTGTTGGACGTGACCTCGATGAGCGCGGGGTCGCTGCTCACGTCGAGCTCGCGGAAGTCGGACGCGTTGAGCGAGAGCGGGTTGTGCACGGGGCTGTCGGGCGCCGTCTCGATGGGCGTCGGGTGGCCGAACTGGTAGGCCTGCACGAGCGCGCTGGTGCCGTCGTCGATCGCGAAGATGCCCACCTTGCCCGCGGTGCCCACGAGGTGCGTGCCCTTGGTGATCCAGTAGGCGGCGTCGAGGGGCGCGACCTGCGCGGGCGTGTAGTCCGCCGCGGGCTTCTGGCCGTTCTGCTTCGTGTCCAGGTAGATCATGAACGCGCGCGTCTGGCCCGCCTTCGTCGCGCCCGGCATTACCCAGTCGACGTGGAACGCGGGGGTGAGCGCGCGATCATAGGGCGCGTTGCCCGCGAGCATGCCCGGGGTCGCGCGCGAGGGGACCTCGCCCACGATGAGGCCGTCGGTGGAGGCGCCGGTGCCCAGCGAGCGGTACTCGACGACGCGGACCGAGGCCTCGTCGAAGTCGAACTCGTGGAGGAGCGACGTCGCGCCCTGCGCCGAGGCGGGCCAGCCCGCGGCCCCGAGCAGCGAGCGCAGGTCGAGGTCCTCGCGGACGGCCGCGTCGTGCATCGCGACGGAGAGGTTGTTGCGGGCCAGGACGGGGATGCGCAGGTGCCAGCCCGCGTTCATGTCCCGGTCGCCCCACCACGAGGGGTAGCTCGCCTGGGCGCCGACCACCGGAGGAAGGAGGATCGCGGCGACGAGGAGGAGCGCGATCACGCCCCGCGTCGGCGCCACCTCCAGAGGCGTCCGACGAGGGCCACCAGCGCGAGGAGCGCGAGCGGCGAGGGGCCGGGGACGTGCTTGGCCGCGGAGCCCACGGCGCCCAGCGGGCCCTGCGGGACGTGGAGCGAGTCGCCGAACGCGGCCGTGTCGCCGCCGTGCGCGCCGTGCGGGTCGACCGCGACGACGATGGCGTGCAGGCCGGGCGTCGCGTTCCACGCCAGGTGCACGAGGCCCGACTCGGCGGGCGCGAGGTCGACCTTCTGGAGCGCGACGAGCGCGCCGTCGACGTAGAGCTCGACGGGGAGCCCGCGGAGCGCGTCGTCGCCGTCGTTGCGCACCTGGACCGCGTAGTCCACGAGCCCGCCCGCGCTGGGCGTGCCGGTGGCGCGCGTGACGTTGACGAGCGTCGCCTTGCCGGCGCGCAGGTCGAGCGAGAGCGGCGTGAGGTTCGCCAGCAGGCTGCCCGCGCTGGTCGCGGCCGGGTCGATCGCGCCCACGAGGGGCTGGTACATGCCGGGCTGGAGCCCGTCGGGCAGCTCGATCGTGAGGTTGAACGCGGCGCGGTCGCCCGGCGCGAGGCGCACGTTGGGCTGGTCGAACGTGGCGCGGGCGCCCGCGGGCAGGCCGTAGGCGCGCGGCTCGCGGACGGAGTCGTGGTTGCCGCTGAACGTGACGCCCAGCGCGTAGTGGATGGTGCGGCCCGCGGCGCTCACGCCCACGACGTCGAGGCGCGTCTCGCCCCACGGCTCCACCTGCGCGGAGACGGGCGCGTCGCCCAGCGTGGCCGCGTCCTGGCGCACCACGAGGCGCGCGTCCACGAGGCCCGGCTGCGTCGAGGCGGGAAGCTCGCCCACGATGGTGATGGGCGCCGAGTCGCCCGGCGGGACGTCGGGCGCGGCGATCTGGCCGAGCACGTGGCCGGCGGCGTCCTCGAGCAGCACGTCGCCCGAGAGCGGCGTGTTGCCGGTGTTGAGGAGCTGCGCGTCGACGCGGAGCGCCTGGGGCGGGCCCGCGGCGCGGTACACGATGGCGTCGGCGCCGGGGTGCGCGGCGACCGCGACGTCGAGCGTGCGCTGCGCGACGCGGCCCTGCGCGGTGGCTGCCAGCACGAGGCGCGCCTGGCGCGCGGGCTCGCTGGGGCCGGGCGTGATCGTCAGCGTGATCGCGCGCGACTCGCTGGGCGCCAGCGCCACCTTCGCGAGCGAGAGCGTGGCCGCGGGCGCGTCGCCCGTCGCGGTCACCGTCAGGAGCTGCGGGTAGGGGCCGGTGTTGACGAGCTGGACGGGCACGTCGAGCGGCACGCCGGGCTGGAGCGTCAGGTTCGTCTGCGCCACCTGGAACTGGATCTCCGGCGGGAAGATCGGGAGGTCGAGGTCGCGCTCGTTGTTGCCCGTGCTCAGCTCCAGGTTGGGCGTCGTGGCCTGCACGCGGAAGCGCGTGGCGTTGTCGGGCGCGAACTCGGTCGCCGAGACGTCGACGCCCTGGCCGGGCGCCAGCGTGCCCAGCGCCTGCTCGCGCAGCACCGCGCCGCCCTCGTAGATGCGGACGACGACGTCGTGCGCGTCGGCGATGCCGAGGTTCACGATGCGCGCGCCAAGCTGGATCACCTGGCCGGGGTTCGCCTCGTGGAGGACGAGCCCGGTGGGCGTGCGCACGACGAGGCTCGCCGGGTCGATGGCGAGGTCGGGGCGGATCAGCTGGATGACGCGGATCGGGACGGCGTAGCCGTCGTTGGCGTGGTCGTAGTCGACCTCGATGCGGTCCGGGTCCACGAGCACGTGGATGGTGTGGTTGCCGCGGTGGCCGAAGTCGGGGCGCCAGGCGTCCGCGACGACGGCGTCGACGCCCAGGGGCGCGCCGGCCTGCAGCGCGGGGATCGTCTCCTCGTGCGTCCACTCGGTGAGCCCCGTCGCGTCCTCCGTGATCCAGAGCTTGACGCGCGTGGGCGCGCTGTCGCGCGTGCCGAGGTTCGTGACGGAGACCGCGATCTGGTGGGGCACGCCTTCCTCGAGGCGGATGCCGGACGCGCCGGGCTGGCCGTCGAGGGTGAGCGAGGCCGCGAGGTCCGCGCGGGCCAGCGGCGCGAAGCGCAGCGTGAGCGGCGCCAGCACCTCGACGAAGGGCTCGTCGAGGCTCGTGGCCGCGACCTGCGGTGATAGCACGCGGGAGAAGGAGCCGCGGGCCGCGGGCGAGCTGGCGCGCAGCGTGACGCGCATCGAGGCGCCCGGCGCGATGGTCACCTGGTCGGGCACCATCTGGAGCCAGCTGCGCTCCGAGGGGTTGAGGTTCGACGCGAGCCGGTCGAGGCTCAGCGAGACCGTCTTGGGCGCCGCGCCCGGGTTCGTCAGGAGCAGCGGGAAGTCCTTCACCGCGCTGTCGGTGAGCGGGAAGTCGAGGCCCGCGGGCGAGAGCGAGAGCTCGCCGCTGGCCAGCGTGACCGCGCCCAGGCGCCATCCGGCTCCGTCCCCGTTGCTCACGACGAATTTGATGGTGACGTTCTTGCTCTCGAAGCCGCAGCCGGTGCCCAGCGCCAGGCGCGTGAACGTCCACTGGGGCGAGGAGCCGCCGGGCGCGTAGCCGAGCACGCGCGTGCAGCCGTCGTCGGCGATCGCGAGGACCGAGACGTTGCCGTTGCCCTCGAAGCGGGGCTTCGACCAGAACTCGACGGCCGCGTCGGACGTCGCGCCGCGCATGTCCACGAGGGGCGAGGTCAACGAGCCGTTGAACCACGAGGTGAGCTTCTTCCCCTGGCCGACCTCGGTGTCGTTGAGGCCGATGAGCATGCTGGCGTTGCCGAAGGCGTGCTCGTCGTCGGTCTTGCGCCACTGGACCTTGGAGGTCGTCTCCCCCGGGTTGGGGAGGGTCGCGGGCACCCACAGCCCCGCGTCCTCGGCGAAGTCGGTGCCGTACGCCACGTCGCCGCGGGCGACGCGCGCCTTCAGCGAGGTCGCCGCGATGCCCAGCTCGTCGGAGCGCACGGCGACCGTGTAGTTGCCCTCGGCGGGGAGCCGCAAGGGCGGGCCGCGCAGGAGCGTGCTGGCGCCGGGCGCGAGGTATGGGACGAGGATCGAGCCGTTCGCGATGCGCGACTTGTTGACGTTGAAGAGATCGACCGCGACGGTCCGGTTCACGATGGGCGCCGTGCCCGTGTTCACGAGCGTCGCCCGCAGCGTGACGAGCCCGGGCGCCGGGAGCCAAGGCGGAAGCAGCGTGGCGTTCTGGATCTCTGCGCTCTGGTCGTCCGCGACCTGGAGCCGCCAGGTGCGCGCGGCGCGCCCGGGGACGTCGTCGGGCGGAGGCGCGAACGCGAAGTTGCCGTCGGCGCCCAGCGTGCCCGCGATGGCCTCCAGGCGCACGGTGTGGAAGGAGACGGTCTGGTCCGGCGTCAGGCGGAGCGCGAAGGGCACGCTCGATCCGGGCTCGCCCGCGGGGGCGAGGACGGGCGCGAACGTCGCGGCCGCGTAGCGCGAGCCGGCGGGGAGCACAGCCGTGGAGCCCTCCAGCACCGAGGCCTGGAAGGGGGTCGTGTCCTGCACGAGGCCGACGCCCACGACGCGGCGCGCGTCGGGGCCGAAGTTGACGAGGGTGCCGCGGATGATCGCGGTCCCGTCCGGCGCCACGTGCAGGGGCTGCTGCGTGAGCTCGACGCCGAGGCTCGAGGCGTAGCGCGTGCCGGCGACCTCGAGCTGGTCCATGGCGAAGTTGCCCTGGAGCGTGCTGTTGTCGGTGCCCACGCGCGCGCGCAGGAGCAGGTCGGGCGACGAGAGGACGCGGCCCCGGACCTCGATCTTGGCGATCTCCCACCAGCGCGGCTGGGCGTCGACGGCGCCGCCCGACCACGCGTGGAAGCCGAGGCGGATCGTCTGGCCCGCGTACGCGGAGAGGTCGAAGCGGTCGACGGCGTAGGGGCCGCTGCCGCCGCTGGGCGAGGCGCCCGAGAAGACGTACGAGATGTTCCCCGCGCGCTGCTTGTACCAGTTGGGGCCGCTGTTGCCGCTCATGACGTGCTGGTACCACGCGCTCGGGAAGCGCTGGAACGTGTCGCCCACGTCGGGCAGCGTCGCCACGTAGGGCGCCCCGATGGGGCCGGGAAGCGTGGGGCGCGGCGCCGTCGGGCCGGGAGGCTCGGGCGCGGCGAAGACCTGCTTCCAGTCGTCCCACTGGCGCGTCGTCCGGTTGAGCGCGGACACCTCGACGACGGCGCCCTGGTAGCGCTGGTTCGTCCACGAGTCGAAGCCGACGGGGACGTTGGCCTCGTCGTCGAGGAGGTTGTAGCGGTGCGTGAGGTTGAGCGCGACGTTGCTGGAGCCGGCCTCGCCCAGGTCGATCGCGGGCGAGACGAGGCGCGTGTCGACGTGGGGCGCGACGGTCAGGTTCCAGACCGACGTGGCGAGGCCCTCGTCGTCCACCGAGGGGACGGACCTCCACGCGGCGGGCGTGGCCGGGATGCTCGCGACGGTCGAGAAGCGCTGGCTCACCCAGCCGCCCGTCGGGGCGAAGATGAGCGGGACGACCGCGCCGTCGTCGAACGTGACGGAGCGCAGGTCGACCCCCGAGAGCGCCCATCCGAGGTCGCCGTACAACGAGTCGTAGGAGTAGAACGAGAAGCGGATGCGAAGCGGGTTCGAGGCGTTCACGTTCTCGATCGTCGTCGAGAGGTGCGACCAGGGCCCGTTGCGCTCGAGGACCTGGATCTGGGCGTCGGGGATCAGGTTCGAGGGCTGGGGGTTCGGCCAGTGGCCCGGGTGGTCGGGCTGCCAGGCGTAGATCTGATAGCGCGCGCCGGTGCCCTGCCACGAGGAGTTGAGCGTGCCGTCGCGCATGTCCCACCACGAGAGCGTGAGCTTGCCGTCGGCCTTCGAGACGTCGAACGTGCCCTGGTAGTAGGGGATGCTGGGGTCGTTGACGTCGACCTTCGTCGTCGAGTGGGACGCGTAGCCGGACCAGACCATCGTCCCCTCGTGCGCCTGGAACACCTGCGTCTGGTTCTGGAACTCCCAGCGCCCGGTGTCGGTGGCGCCCGCGGGCACCATCCACGGCGCGTACCAGCTCATCGGCTTGGGGGGATCGGCCAGCGGGTCGGTCTGGAGCGCGTTGACCGACGTGGCCCCGGGGATCGGCACCTGGCGGAACACGACGTCCTCGGAGATGCCCGGGACGGTCGCGAGGTCGAACGAGACGGGGACCCAGCCGTCGAGGTTGACGATGCTCTCGTGCGAGTCTCCGGTGAAGGCGGTCACGGCCTCGTCGGGCGACGCGTTGATGGCGAGCGGATTGGAGCCGACGAGCGCCGGAAGCCCGCCGCCCTCGGGCGTGAGCGGGATCCACGTCGCGCCGTCGTCGGCGCTGACCTCGAAGCGCGCGCCGTCGAAGCGCGTCTCCAGGTCGTAGCGGACGAAGGCGTTGAGCACCGCCGCGCGCGCGTCGGCGATGGCGACGGTCGGGCTCATGAGCGAGCCGTCGGTGTCCGGCGGGAGCGCCCCGCTGGTGGCGTTCATCGCGGCGACGCCCTGGGGCGAGCGGAAGCCCTCGGAGGTTCCCCACACGGGCGTGCCGGTGGGCGTCCAGCCGTCGAGGCCGTCGTCGAAGCTGGCCGCGTAGAGCGCGGTGCGGGCGCTCAACGAGCCGCGGTAGAAGTTGTCCGAGGGCGTCGCGTCGGGGGTCTGGTCCGCGGCCGCGAGGACCGTGAGCGTGTAGTCGCCGGGCTGGTTGGGCACGACGAACCCGTCGTCGGACGAGTAGGGCTGGCCGTCGACGCGCGGGTCGAGGCTCTCGAAGCGCATGCCTTCCGAGGAGGGCCAGACGGTCGCGCCCAGCTCGATCGCGGTGTGGTCGACCAGCGTCGTCTTCGAGCCGGCCACGAGGGAGAGGTCGCGCGTGAGCGTCACGTGCGTGAGCGGCTCGTTGCCGTGGTTGAACACCTGGATCGAGACGTAGCGCGGGCGCCCCTCGCGGCCGATCTCCGGGCTGATCTGCGCCTGGATGGCGAGGTCGTTGCGCGTGCGGGCGACCAGCGAGCCGTCGAGGCCGATCGTCATGTTGTCGTTGAGGTCGTTCTCGTCGAAGTCGGCGCCCAGCGCGCGCACGTGCGCCTGGATGCTGTAGGCCGTGTCCTCGCCCACCGGCACGGTCCAGGGCACGGTCTGGGAGGCCGTCTCGTTGGGCGCGAGGACGCCAAGGTCGATGGACGTCGAGTTGATCGGGGCGCCGTGGAGCCGCGAGACGTTCACGTCCACGCCCAGGGTCAGGGGGAACTGGCCGGTGTTGCGCACGGTGACGTGGATGGGCACCACCGTGTTGGGGCCCACGCCCATGCTCTGCCAGTCGTAGGGCAGGTTGAGGCTGAGGTTGTCGACCGCGCCGTCCATCGCGAAGACGGAGACGGGCGTCACGCGCAGGTCGCGCAGGAGCCAGTATGCCTGGACGAATGCATTCTCGTCGGCGCTCTGCGTGCCCACCTGCTCGGAGGCGCGGAACCCGAGGCGGACGTCGCGGTTCGCGAGGTCGACGCCCGCGAGCATGGGCTGGCCGCGCAGGTGGAACGACGCGAGGCGCGTGACCGGCGCCGGCATGGGAAGCGCGGCGTTGAGGATGGTGGCGTTCACGATGTTGCCAAGGTACGTGCCATCGGCATCGCAGAACGGGACCCCGACGTTCCCCACGCATGGGCCGGTCTGGAAGAAGCCGTCATAGCCGCTGATGTAGGTGCTGCTCTTGCGCTCGTCGCCGCTCGGATTCGCGAGCACGAGGCCGGGCGCGGGAGGGTAAAGACCGCCGTTGCCGTCCGGGTAGATCGGATAGAAGGGCGACCAGGTCCCGTCGTCGAGGCGGTACTGGAGCTCGACGTATCCGACCTGGTTGATGCCGTACGTGAGCTGGTTCGCGTACACGCCGAACGACTCCCTGTGGAGGAACGTGACGAGCGGGTCGGAGGCTTCGGTGAAGTGGAGCACGGGCGACGTGAGGCGGTCGGAGGACTGCACGGCCGTCGTCGCGGGCGGATAATACTCGAAGACGGAGGGGCTGCCGTCGAGCGTGTCGGCGCCGCCAGGCGCGTCACGCCAGAGGGTCGGGAAACTGCCCGGCAGCTGCCCTTTGTCCCAGGCCGCGGCCTCCGCCGCGCTCATGGTGAACCAGCAGTTGAATCCGGCCTGGACCGGGACGCTCGTGCCGGGGGTGACCTGGCTCGCCTGCGGGGGCGGGAGGGTCGGGTCCTTCCACGTGCACGAGGAGGGCTGCGCGGGCGCGCCGCCGTCGCCGGCGTTGCCGGTGAGGTGGATGATATCCGTGCGCCAGCTCTCGTCCTTCCCGTCCGGGACGCCCGTGAGCCGCAGGTCGTCGATGAAGATGCCCGTCTCGTTGGCGAATGTGAACTTCGGCATGAGCGCGGTGGCGCGCAGCTGCATGCCGTTGAGCGACCAGGTGTCGACGTAGAGCGAGCTGGGGTCGATGTTCACCGGGAGGTCCTTGCTGTGCCACGTCAGGTTCTGATCCACCTGGCCGTAGGTGGCGGGCGTCGGGTCCACGCCCACCTGGGTGCTCCAGACCAGGGAGCTCACCGGCAGGGAGCCCTGCAGGAACGAAGTGTCGAACGTCGGATTGGTGTACGTGATGCTCAGCCCAAGCTGTCCCAGGCCCGAGATGGCGCCTTGGAACGGCTGGCTCTCCATCCAGCGCACCGAGATGCGTAGGTCGTGGTACGTCGCGCCGGAGGCCTGGGTCACGGCGCTGGGGCCGGCCGTGAGGATGGGGTAGCTCCGCTGCGACTTGTCCAGCGCGGGCTCGTCGGAGTGGCGCGCGACCCACATGGAGCCGGGCACGCCGGGCGAGTCGTCGAGCGGGATGGGCATCGTGGCCAGCTCCGCGCTCCAGTTGGGGTCGTGCGCGCCGCCGGGCTCGCGGAAGATCGGCGGCGGGGACCGGTGGACGTAGAAGTGCGCGAGGTGAGGCGTGGGCAGGCTGCCGGGGATCGACGTGTTGAGGGAGAGCGTGTGGAGGCCGCGCGGGGTGCCGTTGAACGGCCACGAGCGGTTCGCGCGCGCGCCAGGCTCGAGGTGCACGATCTCGTCGTCGCGCGCGACCGTCGTCGTGTTCACGCCGTCGGGGAGGAACGACTCGGTGAGATGGAGCTGGAGGTCGATGGGCACGTTGCCGTGGTTGGTGAGGTTGGCCATCGCCGTGGCGGTCTGGCCGTCGTCGACGAGCGGCTGCATCGACTCGAGCGTGGCTTCGTAGCGGATCACGGTGGTCGCGTCGAGCGTGAGGCTGCCCGCGTTGTCGCGGTCGGACGGGTCCGTGAGCGTGAGGTTGCCCTCGGGGCTCACGACATCGGCGCGCGCGACGAGCGAGACGGAATTCCCCTCGCCGGGCATGGTGAACGTGATCGGCACGGTCCAGGTGGCGCCGGGCCCGAGCCAGGCGTCCTGGATCAGCTGGTCGGGTCCGGCCGCGGCGCCGGCCTGCGTGATGCGGAGGCGGACCCGGCCCGCCGTCGAGGCGGCGTGGATGACGATGACGTGGGCCGTGACGTTCTCGCCCGGACGCGCGCGGTCGTCGTGGTCGGTGGCGTCGAGGCGGAAGCCGGTGCCCTGCACGCCGTAGACCTTCACGTCCTGCGGGAAGGCGGGCGCGACGACGCGCACCTGGTCGATCTGCCAGCCGGGCTTGACGCCCGGGGGAAGCTGCGTGAGGTAGTCCGGGTCGGAGGAGGCCTGCGGCGAGGTGGCGACGTGGAAGCCCACCCAGATCGTCTGGCCCAGGAAGGGCGTGAGGTCGAACGTGACGGGGGTCCAGTCGGACGCGTTGGTGAAGCCGGCGCGGCCGTCGAGCGCGTGGACGCTGCCGCGCTGCGCCATGCCGTTCATCATGGCGAGCGGGAACGCCTGCTCGTCGGCGTGGAGCGCGGGGTCGTGCAGGTAGGCGACGACCTCGCCGCCGTCCTTGCCGTTGACGAATCCGAAGCGCGTCTGGAACGTGAGAAGGACCGAGCCCTGCTCCGCCGTGACGGGAAGGACGCCGCCCCCGATGACGGCCTGGAAGTAGGGCACGTTGGCGAGCGCGTACGCCGAGAGGTCGATCGCGGGCGTGAGCAGCGTGGCGTTCATCTTGCCATAGCCGCCCTTCGCGTCGGTCATCGTCCAGCCGTGCGTGGCGCCCAGGCCGGCGCGGGAGTCGTTCCGCCAGGGATCGGCGGCGCGCCAGCCGCCCACGCCGCCGACGCTCGCGTTGTCGAGGTCGTCGAAGAAGACGCTGGTAGCGGTGGTATTCTCGAGCCCCGCGACGCTCAGGTTGTGCGCGCGCAGCGTGTCGGTGAAGCTCTGCAGGGTCGAGTCGACGAGCGCGGTCGCGTCCTGGTAGGCCTGCCCGACGGTGGGGATCGACGTGACGGGGCCGGCGGTGTCGTTCGCGGTCTGTGTTGCCTGGTCGTGGAGGTCGCGCGTGGTGGGCGCTCCCTGGGCGGAGCCAGACGGGATGCCCGTGAGCAGCATGAGGGCGACGGCGATCCAGGCGAACGGGCGGCTCACTGACGTTTCCTCCGGGCGATGGCGTAGATGGTGACGGCGGCGGCCAGCACGAGCCCGAGCCCGGCGGCGCCGAAGAGCGGGACGCGCGAGATGCCCACGAGGCCCGCGAAGCTGGGCGCCTTGGCGTCCGCGAGCACGGTGGGCCCCTCGAGCGCGCCCGTCGCGGGCAGCGCGGTGGAGGCCTGGCCGCTCGTGGCGCGGAAGGCGTAGGAGTGCGCCTGGCCGGCGAGGGTCTGGGGCCCCATCTCGACGAGCGCGGACCAGTTGCACGCGCGCATGCAGCCTGGCTCCGGCGCCAGCGCGTGGGGCGCGCCGTCCACGACGACCTCGACGCGGGGCGTCGCGCCGGGGTCGGCGTCCACGTGGACGAGGAAGCGGAAGAAGCCGGGCCCGCCCAGGGGCGGATCGACGCGGCCCTCCGAGAGGTGCGCGAGCGGCGTGGAGCGCACGACGATGGCCGCGGGCGCGCCCTCGTTGCCCGCGCGGTCGAGCGCCGCGACCTGGTAGGTCGCCTCGACGCCCGGCGGGATGCTATCATCGAGCGAGGTCTCGACGACCGTGCGGACCGGCGCGCGGACGTCGCCGAGCGTGCGGACGACGGCGTAGCCCGCGATGCCGCTGACGTTGTCCTGGCCCGACGACCACGAGAGGCGCACGTTGCCGTCGCCGAAGTCCTGCCAGCGCAGGCCCGCGACGGGGGCGGGCGGCTGGAGGTCGGGGACGGGCGCGCCGGCGACGGGGAGCGTGACCAGGCGGCCCGCCTGGTCGGTGAGCGTGAGCATCGCGGTGAAGTTGGCGCCGGGCGGCACCGAGAGCTCCATGCTGTGGAGCGTCGACCACGCCGCGTCGGCGCTGGGCGCGCCCTGCCCGAGCTGCACCTGGCTGCGCGTGGGGACCGTCGTGGCCACGCGCACGCTGACGCGCGAGTAGGTCAGCGGCGTGACGTCGAGGGCGGTCGTGGCGGCGGGCGTCGCGTCGACGATGCCGCTCGCGTGGAGCGTAACCTGGTTGCCGCCGAGGTCCTCGACGAGCACCGTGATATCAATTGGGCCGGGCTGCGCGTCCGAGGGGACCGGGACGTCGAGGCCGTAGGCGCGCGCGCCGGTCGCGTGGAGGCGCGCCTCGGCGCCGCCCAGCGCGGAGAGGTTCGCCACGACGCGGCGCACCTGGCCGGGCACGTCGACGCTCAGCGTGGCCGTGCCGCCGGGCGCGACGTGCGGCGCGTCGCGCGGGCCGTGCAGGCTCGCGCGGATCGCGGAGGCGTCGAGCGCGGCGACGTCGAGCGTGAACGCGATGCGGCCCAGGTTGCCCGCGCGGTCGGGGACGCGGATCTCGACCTGCGCGGGGCCGGTGGGGAGGCTGGGGACGACGCACGAGAGCGTGTTCCCCACGAGCATCGCCGCGCACGGGACGTCCGCGAAGGTCCACGAGACGTTCGCGAAGTCGACGCCGCTTCCGCTCTCCTCGACGTCGAGGCCCAGCGCGGCGCCGGGCGCGACGTTCGCGCGCGGGCGCATGAGGAGCTGCGGGGGCGTCGCGTCGATGCGGACCGGGACGGGGGCGGAGGTCGCGGTCTCGCCCTCGGCGTCGGTGGCGATGAGGGTGAGGTTGTAGTCGCCGTCGCGGAACGTGCCCAGCTGCGCGACGAGGGTGCCCGCGCCGTGGTCGAACGCGCCGGCGCCGACGACCTCGGGGCTGCCGCGCGGGCCGGCGAGGACGGCCTGCAGCTCGCCGCTGACGGGCGCGCCGTCGAAGCGCGCGACGACCGCGTCGACGCGCGTGCGGTTGAGGACGTTGGTCGCGGGGATCGAGGCGTTCACGACCAGCGCGGGAGGCGTGTGGAACGCCGTGACGTTGGAGAGCGTCTCGATGCCGCCCTGCGTCTTCGACACCGCGCGCGCGAAGTAGTCGCTGTCCGGCAGGAGCCCCGTCAGGTTGACCGCGTGGCTGGCGCCGCCGGCGTCCTGCGCGGTCTGCTGGCCCAGCTGCGGGCTGAGGCCGTAGAGCACGCGGCCCCAGGTGGTGAGGTTGGTGGTCCACGAGACGACCGCGGTGTCGGCGCGCGGCGTCGTGACGACGGGGTCGGAGACGCTGGTGCGCGCGAGGCTCAGCGTGGCGTTGAGCGCGAGCGTGGCGAAGTTGCCCGCGGCGTCGGTGACGCGCACGCTGTAGTTGGCGACGCCGGCCGCGGTCGCGCGGTCGATGGGGATCTCGTTGGCGACGTAGGACGCGCCGTTCCAGCGCAGCGAGACGGCGCCCATCGAGGAGAGGTTGCCCACGTCCGCGAGGACGGTGAGCGAGCCGGGGTCGCTGAGGTTGTCGAGCGCGTCGACGCGCAGCGAGCCCAGGTCGCCCGGGTGCGCGAGGGTGCGCGCGTCGGCGCCGAAGCGGAGCGCGGCCG
Organism: Thermoplasmata archaeon; assembly: GCA_034667685.1. Taxonomy (GTDB): domain Archaea; phylum Thermoplasmatota; class SW-10-69-26; order JACQPN01; family JAJPHT01; genus JAJPHT01. The sequence continues at coordinate 59,797 of JAXDQU010000050.1, forward strand.
CGAGGATCACGGGCGGCTCGCCGTCGACGTCCACGTCGCCGATCTTCAGCGGCTGGGCCTGGTTGCCCGCGGCGTCCCACGCGGTGAGCGTGATCTGCTCGCGCGCGTTGCCCGTGGGGACCAGCGAGCCGCCCCAGAGTCCGTCGCCGAGGTTCGAGAGCGAGACCTGGTCGGGGCCGGCCTGCGCGACGATGCGCGCGACGCCGGTGCCGCGGTCCACGGCGGCGACCTTGATCGGGATGGGCGTGCCGGGCGCGACGTGCACGTCGATGTCGGTGAGCGGCGTGACCTGCGGAGCGACCGTGTCCATCACGCGCGTGGGGAGCGTCCGCGTGGCGATCGCGTCGAGGAAGCCGTCCGTGACCACGTCGGGCGCGTAGGGACGCGGCGTGCGCAGGCCTTCGACGTTGCCCGAGTAATCTCTGCTCAACAGGAGGAGCTTGAAGGGCGTGCCATCGCCGGGCTGGCGCACGTCGACGTAGCCCTGCCACGAGGGGACCGTCACGTGGGTCCAGGCGCCGTCGATCTGCTCGAAGGCCGTGGTGGTGGCCGCGCCCGAGCCCGCGTCACGCGCCTCGAACGGGATGCGCAGCAGGCCGCCAGTGGAGAAGCTGTCGGGGACGAGGAGCGGGAGCGGCGTGAGCGTCACGGGGGGCGTGCCGTCCATCGTGACGACCTGCTGGCTGGCGTTCTGGTGCCCGGCGTGGTCGACCTCGTCGAGCTTGAGGAGGTACTGGCCGTCGGGGATCGGGCTGCCGCGCAGGTCGAGCGGGACGTCGAGGATCTGATTGCCGCCCACGGGCGCCCGGTCGAGGAGCGTCAGCACGGTGGGGCCGACGAGCTGGAGCGTGACGTTCTCGCCCGGCGAGGCCTGCGCCGAGACGGCGTCCGAGGCGATCGCGTCGCCCGCCGCGTCCTGGGCGATGACCGCGTAGGTGTAGGGGAGGTCGGGCTCCGCGGTGGTGTCGAAGAGGAACGCGTCGGTGGAGCCGGGCTGGATGGTGCTGCCGTTGGGCGCCGTGCGGGTGATCTTGTACGAGGTCGCGCCCGGGACGGCGAGCCAGGTCACCTCGATGCCGCCTTCGGTGCCCTCGGCGCGCACGCCGGAGACGGGGCGCGGCAGGTCGGCGCGGATGTCCGTCTTGCCGGCGCTGCCGACGGCCTCCGCCAGCACGCCGCCCTCGATGCGCAGGGCGTGCACGCGGTACGTCGCGTTGGGGCCGGGCGGTGCGACGTCCACCCAGCGCAGCGGGGCGCGCGGGTCGAGGTAGCCCAGGGGGGTGCCGATGCCGTCCTGGACGCGCTCGAGGCGGTAGCCCACGACCGGGGGGAAGCTCTGCCTGGGCGCCGACCAGTTGAGGTAGACGTTGCCCGCGCCCGAGTAGGCGCTGACGAAGGGCACGCAGCCGGGCACGTTGCAGGCCGTGTCGGCCGCCGCGGCGCCCCACGGGTCGGGCTGCGCGACGGGGGTCCACAGGTCCGGGCCGGGCGTGAGGTACGGGAGGCCCACGCACGCGGCGCACGCGCCGGTCTCCAGGTCGCGGTCGATCCACGTCCTGAAGCGCAGCGGCGCGAGGGCGGGCGAGAGGGCCGCGGGGAGGTCGACGCCCGCCGCGCGGGGCGCGTTGTCGATGGGGAGCGAACGGCTCGCCGCGAAGGGCTCCGCGTCCACGGCGGCGGCGGGCGAGGAGCCTCCCTCGGGCGTGCCCGTGCGCGCGTAGACGTAGCCCTCGATCTCGTGGAGGCCGTCGGGGAAGAGCAGGTGGCCCAGCGGGTCGCGCTGCGCCGTGTCGAAGAGGTAGGTGTACTCCCCGGTGGAGGCGAGGGTGCCGTTGCCGGCGGGCGCGTGGTCCACGTCGAACTCCACGCGGTCGACGGCGCTCACGGGGAGGCTGGTCGCGCTGCCCGCCGCGGTGCCCAGCCACGCGGCGAACGTGACGTTGCGCGAGCCGACGCCCGCGTCGGTCACGTTCGCGCCCTCGGCGCGGACCTGCGCGCCCACGACGGGCTGCAGGACGGGCAGGAGCTGAGCCATGACGAGGCCGGGGAAGTCGCTGTCGACGCCGATGCCCTGCCCGGACTGCCAGGACCAGTCGTTGCGGTCCCCGTCCGACGCGCCGTTGACGACCTTCTGGTTGAGGGGATGGGCGCCGTGATAGCGGTCGAAGCCGCCCGCGTCGACGAAGGCCGCGACGGGCGGGGGCGTGCCGCTGACGCCCGCGGCGACGGCGGCGGGGCCGGAGGTGGCGCCCTGCGCGAGGGGCGCGTCGTCGGCGAGCTCGTAGTCGTCGTTGCCGCGGCGGTCCACGAGCGCCGCGGCGGTGGGCCAGCCCGCGCCCTGCGCCTGCGCGACCCAGCCTTCGCCGTCGGTCGCGTAGCCCTGGGCGCGTGTGGTGGCGAGGTAGGCGTCGGCGCCCGAGAGGTCGAGCAGGAGCGCGGTGCCGCCGTCGCCGTAGGCCTGCGCGTCCTGGCCGGCGGCGACGTAGCGGTCGTCGCCGTGGGGCGAGAGGAGCAGCGCGAAGCCGCCGCGCACCGCGGCCGCCTGGCCCAGCGCGACGTGGAGGGGTCGCGTGAGCGTGAACGACGTGCCGCCGGAGACCTCCTTGGTCGTGACGTCCCGGTACGGGCCGGTGAGGGTGAACGTGCCGGGGCCCTCGGCCTTGTAGAGGATCGCGAGGCCCGCGTCGGCATAGGCCTGGCTCATGATGTCGGCGCGCAGGTCGTCGGCGCCCGAGCCGGAGAGGAGGAGCGCGCCCACGCTGGCGCCGGCGCGGAGCGCGGGCTCCACGCTCTGCTCGTTGAGGAGGCCGCGCTGGTCGACGTCGCCGCCGCCCAGCGTCGCGCCCTGCGCGTGGTCGCTCGCGACGAAGACGTTGTTGCCGCTCTCTTCGAGCAGCACGCCCACGCCGTGCATGGCGAAGCCCTGGCCCGCCGTGCTGTTCGTGGTGGACTTGCCCTTCGAAAGCGCGCTCAGCGCGAAGCGGTCGCCCGCCGGGGCGCCGCTCGTGTCGAGGATGCCCAGGCCAAAGAGCGCCGCGCCCTGCGAGAGCGTCGTCGCCGAGGCGGTCGCGACGTCGGGCGCCTCGACGCCGGCCTGGACCTCGTAGCGGTTGCCGCCCCCGTTGACGCGCAGGATGCCCACGCCGAGGACGCCGGCGCCCTGCGCCGCGCCCACGACGCTCGCGCCGCCGGTGGCGTTCGCGTAGACCGAGAAGACGTTGCCGCCCCCGCCGTTCACGAGGACGCCCACGCCCAGCACGCCCGCGCCCTGCGCGCCGCCCACGAAGAGGGGGCCGTCGAGCGTGCTCGTGTCGCTGCCCAGGACGGCGTTCGTCGTGTAGCCGGAGAGCGGCGTGGACGCGTTGTACGCGTAGACGTCGCCGCCGCCCAGGTCGAGCGCGAGGCTGACGGGGAAGCTGGCGGAGCTGGCGCCCGCGCGGCTCAGGTGGGTGTTGGAGCCGCCCAGGTCGACCTGGAGCGCGCCCTCGCGCGTCCAGAGCGTGGAGGCCGTGGAGCCGACGCTGACGCCCAGCCGGGGCAGGTCGAGGAGCCAGCCGGTGGGCGAGGCCGTGTCGCCGGTGTAGACCTCGTCGGAGCTGCTGCCCGGGTCGCTTCCCACGACGACCGCGGCGCCGTCGGGGATGTCGTCGCGGTTCTTGTCCGCCGTGGGGCTCGGGTTGTTGATATCAAGGTAGGTGGCCACGCCGCCGGGGTTGCCGTTGGCGTCGGCGGAGGAGAGGAAGACGTCGTTCTTCTGCCTGGAGACGTCGTAGGTCGCGCCGTCCGCGCCGTGCACGAGGAAGACGTCGGGGCCGTTGATATCAACGAACGTCGCGCTCGACGCGTTGGTCCAGCCGTCGATGCCCGTGGTGGACCGGTTGGTGACCGCGCCCTGGTAGCTGGGCAGCGCGTCCGGAGGCGTGGCGACGCCCACGCGGTCGTAGATCGTCGCGCCGCTGAGGTCGACGAACATCGCGTGGGCGGGGTTCGGGCTGCTCACGGTGGGGGTGCCGCCGGAGACCAGGATCTGGCTCCCCTCGGGCGCCGCGACGCCCTGCCAGGGCGCCTTGTAGACCGCGGCGCCGGTGAGCTTCACGAGGCTCGCGGAGCCGCCGGTCGCGTAGGCCTGCGAGAGGTTGCCCGCGATGAACTGGTCGTTGCCCGCCGCGTCGAGGAGGATCGCCGAGCCGGACCCGGCCGCGAACGCCTCCGTGCGCAGGTTGCCCGTGTAGCGGTCGTTGCCGCCCAGGTCCACGAGGAGCGCGGGAAGGTTCTGGAGGCCCGCGGTGAGGGGCGAGGCGCCGCGCGCGAGCGGGACGCCGCTGGCGGCGATGGACTCCGCGCTGCCGCTCGCGCCCGCGACCGGCGCGTAGGAGTCGTCGCCGCCCACGTCGATCGCCACGCCGGGCGCGGCGGTGGCGTTGTGGTACTGGTCCGCGTCCGAGACGCCCAGGTCGATCGTGACGAGGTACTGCCGGTCGTAGCGCGTCGTGCCCGGACCGCCGACCTTGATCCACGGCCAGTCGTCGAGCAGGTAGTGGTCGTTGGGCGCGCCGGCGATCGGAAGGCCGGTGCCGCCGGGGACGAGGTTGGGGATCTGCGGCAGGGGCGAGGGGAGGTCGGGCCATCCCGCGCTGGGGTTTCCCGCGCCGGAGACCGCGCCGCCCAGGATCGCGACGACCGCATCGGGCGAGGCGGCGCTGGGGACCACGTTGGCGACGACGATGATGTTGCGGAAGCTGGTGTCGCTCACGTTCTCCTCGTGGAACTGCGGGAGCGGCGGAGCGGGGCTGGGCGGGATGACGGAGGGTTGGTCGCCCGAGGGGTAGGGCTGGCCGTGGCCGGTGCTGGGCCACGTGTCGTCGCCTTCGAGGTCGACGAAGATCGCGGTGCCCTGCGTGTAGGGCGAGCCGATCCGGTCGTAGACGACGTTGCCACACTGCTGCTGGCCGGGCACCTGGTCCCCGAGCAGGTCGACGCACGTGGGCGGGGACTGCTCGTTGGGGCCCTCGCCGTTGCGCGGCGTGGCGAAGCACGCGCGGCTGCCGGCCGTGTTGGTGCAGTCGGCCTGGTACGTGGTGTCGCCGAATCCCTCCAGGAAGGCGGCCGTGGTGAGCGGCGAGCCGCCGGTGCCCTCCAGGCGCGCGAAGCCCTGGGAGGCGTGGTACGTGACGTTGCCCTTCAGGTGGACGAGCGCCGCGAGCGCGACCGAGGAGATGCTCGTCGTGTTGGCGACCCCGAGGCCCTCGTCGCGCACGTCGAAGTGGTCGTCGCCCGCCGCGTCGAGCAGGATCGCGAGGCCGTCGCGCGCCCACGCGACGCCATCGCCGGGCTCGGCGTAGGTGTCGTTGCCGCCCTGGTCAAGGAGGAAGGAGAGCGTCGGCGAGCCCGGGACGCCGGTGGCGGTCGCCAACGAGCGGTTGCCGGGCGCCGCGTAGACGTCGCTGCCGCCCAGGTCGACCGCGACCGAGGTCATGGGGTCCGAGCCGCCCAGCGTCAGGTCGGCCGCCGAGACGTTGGTGGCGGCGACGGGCACGTCGTACGTGTCGTTGCCGCCCAGGTCCACGAGCAGCATGGGCGCGTGCGGCCAGTCGGCGGTGGTGAGCGTGTCGTCCCCCGTGCCCAGCACGACGACGTCGGTGTCGCGGTAGACCGGGACCGGGCCGGCGTTCTTGCTCGTGCCCTGGTGGAGCGCCTGCGCGGCGTGGAGGATGAGCGCGGCGTCCTCCGAGAGGTTCGCGCGCCACGCCTGCTGCGCCTGCGAGCTGGCGTCGAGCGTGGCCACGTCCTGCGTGGTGAGCGGGCCGCCGCGCGCGAGGATGGGCGCCGCGGCCTGCGAGGCGCGCAACGCCGCGGCCGAGAGGGGCGAGCCGGGGGCGAAGTCGGATTGATAGCGCGCCTGCGCGGCGATCAGGCTGCCCAGGCCCGCGGAGAGGTCCGGCCCGAGCAGGTCCTGCGCCAGCGTGGCGCGCGCCGCGTCGTCGGCGCTCCAGGGCTGGCCGAGCGACTCGTGGAGCATCGCGAGCGCGGCGACGAACGTGACGTTGGGGAGCGGGGCGTCGGAGGCGCCGAGCTGGTCGGCCAGGAGGCCATCGAGCGCCGAGCTGCCCGGCGGCGCCACGAGCGGCTGGCCTTCGAGCGCCGCGATGTGGCCCGGCGGGAGGAGGCTGAGGTTGTACGAGGCGCGGGTGAGCGCCGGGAGCACGACGGCGGCGGTGGCGGCCAGCTCGTCGCCGCCCTTCGCGCCGGTCTTGGCGTCGGCCAGCGCGCCCAGGAGCGTGCCCAGCGCGACGTCTAGGTTCGCGGGGAGCGTGGGGACCGGGGCCGCGCTGCCGGTGAGCGCGGCGAGGCCGGCCTGGAGCGAGCGGGGGGCGGCGGGGGCGGCGCCGTGCGAGAGGGCGGCGAGGACCGCGGCCGGGTCGTCGCGCGCCTGCGGGTCCCACGGCCAGGAGCGGGCCGCGGCCGAGGCGCGGTCGGAGGCGAGGGCCTGCGGGATCTGGACCTGCGCGCGGGCGGCCGCGGCGTCCAGGATCGCGGCGGCGCGCTGGAGAAGGGTGAGGTCGACGCGGGACACCAGGGCGCGCGCCTGGGGCGAGACGTCCTGCCCCGCGCCGCCGGCGCGCGCGGCGTCGGCGAGCGCCCGCATCTGGTCCGGGGAGAACGTGGCGAATGCCGCGTCGCGCAGCCGCATCGCCTGGGCCTCGGCCGCGGCGAGGTCGCCCAGCGCCGCCGCGAGGGCGGGCTCGTGGAGCGCGAAGCTGTTCAACGCGGCGCGCTCCGGCGTCGTGGGCGTCTTGCCCAGCGCCACGAAGTAGGCGTCCCAGCCGCCCAGGGGGGGCGTGAGGTTCCCCTCGCCCAGGAGGGCGGGGAGGGTGGTGGGAAGGGGCGGGCTGAGGTTCCCGTCCTGGATCGCGCCCGCGACCATCGCCCAGACGGCCGGCGGCAGGGGGGTCTGGGAGACCGGGGGCGCGGCCGACGCGGCGACGCCGAGGCTCGACGTCAAGAGGACGAGTACGATGAGAAGATTCCCGACGGCGCGGACCCTCACCAACCTCGCTCTCAAGAGGTGCGGAGTGGTTATTCTAGGCCATATGCGTAGTGGAGGAACCCTGTGAGGACTTTTGTCACTTTAGCGGGTGATGATGTACCCTTCCGTGGCCTTGGGCCCCAGGAGAATCCACCAGCCCCCATCGTCGCCCGGATGGAAGGGGATGTGGCTGCATCCGCTCAGCCAAGGGGTGGATAGGTCCGCGGGATCGGAGTCCGAGATCAGGCCGTCCCCGTTCCCGTCGATCGCGATCCGGTACTGGACGTCCGCGAAGACGCGGTCGGACATGCAGACGTTGAGCGCGTGGTGGTCGGCGTTCAGGAAGACCTGCCCCAGGCCGGCGCGGGCGTCCGAGGTCGCGGAGCACCCCACGTCGCGGACGGCCGGCGCGTGGACGGCCCCCACGGGCTGGACGTAGTAGGCGTGGACCTGGATGTCCTGGCACGGGGCGCCGACGGGGCTGGCCGTGGAGCCCGCGAAGGCGGGGACGAACGCGAGCGCGAGGAGAAGGGGGATGAAAAGACGCGAGAGCACGAGGCTGCCTCCGGGCGCCGGAATGCGGCAGGAGGCCCAGAACGTTGTGGAGGAAGGCTGTGACTACGCGTCGGTCTTTCCGCCTTCCGCCTCGGGGCGCCGCGAGTCCAGCGCCGCGCGGAGCTTCGGCGAGGCGCAGAGGTCGCGGTGGCGCGTGGGCGAGGACGACGTGACGAGCCCGGCCTCCATGAGGCGGCGCACGTGGTAGTAGACGACGCGGTGCGACTGCCCCAGCACGATCGAGATCCCCTGGATGGAGATGCCCGGCTCCGCGAGGATGACCTCGGCGACGGCGCGCGCCGTCTTGCCGTGGATCAGCGCATCGCCCTGCGCGCGCTCCCGCGCCTGCGGCGAGCCCGCGGGGTAGACGAGGCGGCGGCGGCCCACGCGGGCGACCTCGATCGATCCGGCCTTCACCATCTTCGCCAGGTGGAAGTAGAGCGTGCCCCAGCCCAGCTGGGTCTGGTCAAGCAGGACGCCGACCGGAAGCCCCGGCGAGGCCTGGACGATCCGCAGGATGTTCTTCCGCTGCGGCGAATCGTCGTCATGATCCTCCGCCTTGCCGACTGACTTCGCGAACACGGCTAGGGTCGCGAAGAGGTGCGGTCCGCTCAGGGCCCGACGCATAAGCCTCCCAAAGGCGCAGGCACGGGGTGGATAATAACAATTGTCTCCTGACATCGGGGGGGTTGCGCCCGGCACGCGGCGTGCGGGCCCCTGGGGGTACATGGGGCGGAGGGACGGGGCCCTGCCCGAAAGAAGAGGAGTGCTCTAGAGTTCTACGGGAGGCGGACGCCGACCATGACGCCGAACGCGCTGCTGCCGCAGCCGTCGAAGTGGACGGTCGGGGGCGGGGGGTTCAGGATCGGGTAGATGCAGAACCCATCGACCTGGGCGGGCGCGCTCTCCATGCCGCTGGCGACGGCGGTCACCTGGAACGAGAGGTAGCCCGCGCCCAGGACCAGCGTCTCGGTGTTGGTGGTCGAGGCGATGAGGGTCCAGCCCGTCACGGTCAGGCCGTAGACGTTGTAGGATTCGGCCGCCGTCTCCGGGATCCAGCTCACCTCGTTCGCCACCGGGCTCACCGACAGCGCCACCACGCCCTGCGGGGCCGGGGGCGCCGCGTCGGCTCCCACGAGCGGGACGAGGAGCAGGAGCAGGGCGCTGGCTGGGAAGAGACGGGGGAATCTCATTGGGCGCGCACTCCCCAAGGACGATTTCAAGATTCTGGCAAATGTGCGAATCAATCTCTACATGTCACAGGATTCCTCTAGTGAAATCGCACTCGTGTTCCTCGGGTCGGACGAACGGGTTGGAAAAAGGCAAGAATTCTCGACGAAAAGGCCATCTGGCAGTTTCGGCATCCTCCGCCGTGCGTCCCGGGCTGGCTTGGCTTCTCTCAGCAGCCATCCTGCTGGCGACCCCGCTCGCGACGGCCGTCGGCGTCCAGGGCACCGTCTCCGTCTCTTCGCTTTCGCTCTCCGCGGGCCACGTCACGCTCTCGCCCGCGGCCGCGTGGTTCCCCACCGACGGCTCCGACCTCGCGCTGAGCGCGGCGTCGGGCTCCGGGCTCCACGTCGAATTCTATGAAGAGAACTTCACCGAGGCCACGGCCCTGAACATCTCCGCCGCCTCCCCCCGCGTGGTCCCGCCGGGCTTCCACGAGTTCGACGTGGTCGACGGGACGGTGACGATGGCGCCCGGCGTGAAGGGCGGCGTCGGCTTCTATCCCGGAACGCGGGGCCTCGCGCAGGTGGACGCCACCTCCGCGAACCTCGAGGCGCGCTCGAGCAGCCTCGTGGGCGACTCCCACACCGCGCAGCCGGGCGAAGACCGGGGCTTCATGGACTACGGCGTCCAGGTCTCCTATCCCCACGTCGCGCTGACCTCGGTGGGCCTCTTCACCTACGAGGGCGACGGGGGCGTCAAGATCTACGGCCCCACGCTCATCGTCCACTCGGCGCACGGCGACACCGTCATCGAGACCGGCTCGCGCGGGCGCCCCAGCGCCGGCGCGGGCGTCGAGACGCGCCGCTGGGTCTTCGTCACCTTCAGCCACGCGAGCTGGGAGCTCCAGGCGCTGCACCCCTTCAACGTCCTCGCCCCGACGGCGGACGCGCGGTGGCAGGGCAGCGTCGACCTCGTCGAGCCCTCGGGGCAGCTCCACGGCGGGAGCGACGTCTACGGGGCCGCGACGGGCGCCACGCAGGCCTTGCTCTCCGGCGACTTCTCGGCGCACATCGTGCCCTCGGCGGATTCGACGCCGCGCCTCGCGATGACGCTGAGCGGCGACATGGACGCGACCACGCTCCAGGCCGCCCACGTCAGCGCGCTGCCCGAGCGGACGGCCACGCTCACCTTCGCGCTGGGCGCCGCCACCGTCGTCGCGGCCGGCGCCGTGGGCTATGGCATCCACCGCAAGGTGCGGTCGCGCTATGATGAGCTGGACCCCGACGAGCTCTCGTCGCTGGCGAACCTGGCGGCGGAGGGCGGGCGCTTCGCGGAGGCGCTCCACTGGACGGACGCCGCGCTGCGCCAGGCGCCCGGAAGCGCGCGTCTGCACGAGGATCGCGCGTTCTTCCTGGCCGAGACGGGCGAGGTCGACCTGGCGATCGAGGCGTACTTCCGCGCCGGCGAGCTTGCCAAGCGCGGCGATCCTTACCTCGCGGCGGCGGTGCTGATGTTCGACACGGGCCGCGCCTCCTCCGAGGTCCTGCCCGTCCTGGCGCGCGCCCTGGAGCGCTCGCCCAGCCTGTGGCGCGACGTCGAGGAGCGCTTCGAGGCGCTGCGCGGGTTCCCCGAGCTTCGCGCGATGGTCATCCAGGCGCGCCGCCGCGAGCGCTAAGACAAGACAAAACACACTTTTCCTCCGCAACGGATTAGTCGCCGACGCGACTCTCCAGCGGCGTGCTCCCCCCACGCCCCCTGACGCGCTTGACGATCGCCCTCGGCCTGCTTCTCCTCCTGGCGACGGCCGCGGCGCAGACCACCGTCGTTCCCCTCACGATCAGCTCGGTCGACTCGGACGGTGGCGAGCCGCAGGTGTTCCTGCCCTCCGGCGGCGGCATCCTCATCGGCGACGGCAGCGGCCTCCACCGCTCGACCAACAACGGCACGACCTGGACCGACGTGACGCCCCACCTGCTCTTCAGCGGCGGCTGCGGCTTCCAGACGCCCGTGCCCAGCGCGTTCTGCGACGGCTGGGTCATGGCCCAGGACGCGGGCGGCGAGCTCTACGCCACCACGACCAACGGTCCCTCGATCAACATCATCACGAGCACCAACAACGGCGCCTCGTGGAACGTCGCGGCGAACCTCGCCGCCGGCGCGGACGCCGTGGCGGACCGCCCCTGGCTCACGGCCACCACGGCGGGCCACGTCACCGTCATCTGGAACTCGAACGGCCAGCTCACGCCCTGCGCGGCGAGCACGGATGGCGCGCTCACGTTCGTCCGCTCCGCCGGCACGGCCGGCGTCATCGCGGGCAGCGTCGAGACCGACAGCACCGGCGCGCTCGTCTTCGCGGTGCCCGGCGTCGCCTACCACTGGCCCAACAACTGCGCCGCCCCCGGCCTCGCCCAGGGCGCGCCCCTCCCGGCGCACGGCTCCGGCGGCGCGCAGCTCCAGAGCGCCGTCGACTCGTCGGACCGCATCTACCTCCCGCAGCCCATGACCAACAGCTCGGCGATGCAGGTCGTCGGGATCAACGGCTGGGGCGGCTCGATGAAGACGATCAACGTGACCATCTCGGGCGTCGGCTCGATGACCATGCCCGCCGTCGCGGCGAGCGGCAACCAAGTCGCGGTGAGCTTCTACGGCTCCTCGTCCACCGGCGACCCGAGCAGCGTCCCCTCCAGCGCGACGTGGAACGTGTACCTCATCCGCATCACGAACTTCTGGAACGCGTCGCCCACGATCACGACGACGAAGGTCACGACCTCGTCGGTCCACTCGGGCCCGATCTGCCTGGCGGGCATCAACTGCTCGAGCGGCCGTGAGCTGTGGGACTACCAGAGCGCCGCGATCGACTCGGCGGGCGCGGTCCACCTGGCGTGGACGCACGACCCCAGCGGCGTCTCGTACACCAAGGTCCCGTAGGCGCGCTCGCGCCACCCCCTGCCCGTCCTCCGGGGCGGGCCTCCTTCTCTTCTTCTTTGTTTGGCAAACGAAGTGCCACAGCCATCCCTCCCGGCGTCCTACGTGGGGCCGATGAGCGCGAACGTCGTGCTGGAGACGCGCGGCCTCTCGAAGCGGTTCGGCGAGGCGACGGCGGTGGACGGGCTGAGCCTGCGGGTCCGCGAGGGCGAGGTCTACGGCTTCCTCGGACCCAACGGCGCGGGCAAGACCACGAGCATTCGGATGATGGCGGGGCTGCTGCGCCCCAGCGCGGGCGAGGTGCTCGTCCGCGGCGAGCCCGTGGGCGTCGACGCGCCCGAGGGACGGCGCCTGCTCGGCCTCTGCCCGCAGGAGAACGTCGTCTATCCTGAGCTTACGGCGCGCGAGAACCTCGTGTACGCGGCCTCGCTCTTCGGCGTGCCGCGCGGCGAGCGGCGCGCGCGGGCCGACGCGCTGCTGGAGCGGCTCGGCCTCGCGGAGAAGGCGGACGAGCGCGCCTCGGCCCTCTCGGGCGGCATGAAGCGCCGGCTCACGCTGGCCCTGGCGCTCGTGCACGATCCGCCCGTCGTGGTGCTCGACGAGCCGGAGGCGGGGCTCGATCCGCAGACGCGCGTCGCGGTGCGCGAGTTCGTGCGCAGCCTCGCGCCGCGGAAGACGGTGATCCTCACGTCGCACAACATGGACGAGGTGGAGCGCCTCGCCGACCGCGTCGCGATCCTCGACCACGGAAGGCTCGTGGAGGAGGGCACGCCCGCGCAGCTCAAGGCGAAGCTGGGCGACGCCGACGCGCTGGAGATCAAGCTGGAGCGCGGCGGCCCCGAGGTCGCGGAGGCGTTGCGCGCCTTCGGCGAGGTGAGCCACCAGCAGGACCGCCTCGTGCTGCGCGGCCGCGACCTCGCGCGCCGGCTCGCGGGCGTCCTGGAGCAGGTGACGAAGACGGGCGGGAGCGTCCAGGACGTGCGCTACCGCGGCGCGACGCTCGAGGATGTCTTTATTGCGCTCACCGGAAGGGGGCTGCGCGAATGATCGTCGTTGATATCACGATCAAGACGCTCAAGGAGGCGGTGCGCCAGCCGCGCAACCTCGCGCTGACATTGGGGCTTCCGCTCGCGTTCATGGTCATCTTCGGACTCGCCTTCGGGGGCGCCAGCACGACGACGTACAAGGTCGCCGTGGTCAACGAGGACGCCGGCGCGGCGGGCGCGCAGTACGTCGCGCGCATGGCCGACCCCAAGTACGAAAGCGGGAAGCCGATGCTCGACGCGAGAAGCTATCACGACGAGGCCTCCGCGCGCGGCGCGCTGCAATCGCGCGACGTCGACCTCGTGGCGATCCTGCCCGCGGGCTTCAGCGCGGACCTCGGCGCGCAGGCCGCGAAGGTGACGCTCGTGGGCGACCCGGGCTCCGCCGCGAGCAATGCCGCGCGCTCCGTCATGGACGCGTACACGCAGCGCTTCGCCGCGCAGGCCTCGGGGCGCCCGCCCCCCATCGCGCTCGACGAGCAGGTCGTGACGCACCGGGAGACGACGCAGTTCGACGTCATCGCGCCCGGCCTCATGGTCTACGCGGTGCTCGCGCTGGCGCCACAGGCCGCGGGCGTGCTGGCGCGCGAGACGGAGCTGAAGACGCTCGACCGCATCCGCCTCTCGCCCACCCGCGCGCTCTCGCTGCTCGCGGGCGTCGCGCTCGCCGAGCTCGTCCTCGCCGTCGTCAGCCTCTCGCTCATGATGGTCGCGGCGCGCGCGATGGGCTTCCACGCGCAGGGCTCGTGGCCCGCCGCGCTGGCGATCGCGCTCGTGGCGGCGCTCGCCGTGCTGGGCATCGGCCTGCTCATCGCGAGCTTCGCCCGGACGCAGCAGGAGGCCGCGAACCTCGGCGTGCTGGTCAGCGTGCCGGCGAGCTTCCTCTCGGGCGCGTTCTTCGCCGTGCCGGGCGCGACGCTCTTCCGCGTGGGCGGCCACGCGATCGGCGCGTACGACGCGCTCCCCACGACGCACGCCGTCGCCGCGCTGCGCCAGGTGCTCACGTTCGGAAGGCCGCTCGCGGACCAGGCGTGGGCGCTCTCCGTCATGGCGGTCCTCGCGCTGCTCTACTTCGCGGGCGGCGTCCTCCTCTACCGCCGGGCGCGCCTCGCGCCGGAGTGAGGCTCAAGGGGCGTCGCGCCGTGCCGGACCCCGTGAAGAAGGACCTGGAGCCGATCCTCGAAGCCATCCGCGAGGTCGAGACCAGCCTCGCGTGCCGCGCGAGCCGGCAGGGCGGCGCGCTGATGGTCATGGGGGGCGTGATCGCCGCGCTCATCGCCGCGTTCTACCAGCTCGTCGTCTGGAATCCGGCGCCCTACCGCGCCGCGCTCGGCCCGCTCCTGGGCTGGGCGTGGCTGGCGCCGATGGCGGTGGGCTACGCGGCGGGGATCGTCGCGGGCGTGCGCCTCCAGCGCGCGGGCGGGAGCCGCCGCGAGGCGATCCTCGACGCCTCGCCCGGCGTGCTCTCGGGCCTCATCGCGGCGCTCCTCTCGGCGACCGGCGCGTGGACCCACATTCCCGGCGCGCTGCTCGTGGGGTTCGGCGTCTCGCTCGCGCTGCGCGTGCGGCACGCCCGGCCGCTCATGCGCACGCCCTCCTGGGCGCTCGCGGCGCTCAGCGCGGTGGCGGGGCTCGCGCTGCTCGTGGCGCCCGTCGCGTGGAGCTGGCTCGTGATGGGGCTCCTGGTGGGCGGGAGCCTCGTGGCGCTCGGACGGCTGCGGATGGCGCTCGCCGGGTGAGCCCGCGTGCCGCCACCCGAGCCCGAGTTCGATCCCGTCATCCACGCGCCAGCGCGGCTGAAGCTCATGATGATCCTCGCGCGCATGCCCGTCGCCACGTTCAACCAGATGGCGCAGGACGCGAGCCTCACGGCGGGCAACCTCGCCGCGCACCTGAAGGCGCTGGAGACCGCCGGCTACGTGCGGAGCGCGCGGGGCCTGATCGACCTGAAGCCGCGCGTCCGATATCAGATCACGGAGCGGGGGCGCGAGGCGCTGGTGCGCTACTGCGCGGCGCTGCGCGAGGCGGTCACGCGGATCGAGGACGCGGTGCGCTGAATGCTATCGCATCGGCCGGCGCATGCGGAAGGGCGCGCGGCGGCCGCGGCGGCCCACGCCCTGGATGACGGCGCGCTTGTGCTTGCACATCTTCCCGTAGAGCGAGGCCTCGCAGAGGCACGAGAGGCGCCCCTGGCCCGGGTCGTGCAGGTCCACGAGCAGCTCGTGGGTCAGGCCGGGACGGCTCTCGCTGTCGAAGACGAACCGGTGGAGCCCGGGGCCCAACGTCTCGTGCCGGTAGCGGAGCACGAGAACGAGTAGGGTTTTTCTCGACTTGAAGGTGGGGTTCCGGTGGGGGTTCACCGAATGCGCAGGAGCGTCCCGGCCACCGTGAAATCCTGCTGGAGCGAGGCGTGGGGGGTGCTTTCCCAATCCTGGCCGGCGGTGCTGGACGTGACGCGGGCGAAGAGCGATTCGGCGAGGCGGTCGTTCGTCAAATCCGCGTGGAGGTGGATCGACTGCGGGTTGGCCCCGACGTCCGCCAGCGTCGCGCCGCCCGAGGCGCGGGCCAGGACCGGGGGCCCCGATCCGCAGCCGCCGGCCTGGCCGCACGTGATCAGCGAGAGCTGGAGCCCCGTGGCCGCCTGGCTGGAGGGCGTCCAGTTGAGCCAGAGGTCGACGGGCCCCGCGCCCGGCGCCGGGGCGAGGCGGACGTCGGTCCATTGCTGGCCCACGCCGTCCTGGCATCCCGTGACGGGGAAGAGGCAGTAGCCCGCGTCCATCGCCAGCGTGCCCGGGAACGGACCGAGGCGCTCGACGCCCGGCGAAGGGGCCGCGCTTTCCCCCGTGGAGGCGGGCGGAAGCGGGTCGTCCGTCGCGGTCGGGCCCGGCGCGAGCAGCAGCGTGGCGAGGAACGCGCCCACGACAAGGGCCACGATGGCCAGGATCCACTGCGCTCGCACGATCCCGCAGGGGGGAACCCCGAGAAAACCCTTTCAGCGCGGCGTCAGCGTCTCGACCATCGGCCACGCCGCGAGGCGCCAGAAGGTCCAGCCGCCCACCTGCTCGGGCGTCACGATCCGCGCGTCCTCCAGCACGCGCAGGTGGTGCGAGAGCGTCGAGGAGGCGATGCCCAGCGCGGCCTCCAGCTCGGTCGTCGCGAGCGGGCCGTGCCGCCGCAAGAGCTCGCCCACGAGGAAGCGGTTCGGGTCGCCCAGGGCGCGGAACATGGCGAGGCGGAGCTGCGCGAAGTCGTCGGCCGCGACCTCCTCCGCCGCGGCGTGCGGGTCGGGCAGGCGGGCGCCCCCGGCCTCGCGGAGGCGGGCGTAGCGGGCCGGGTCCATCTCGACGGCGATCGAAATGGGCTCATATAGCTCCGTCGCAAAGGATTATCTGGGGCCCCCGCCTTCGGCGGCCGTTCCCCCACGGGAGGAATCCTTCTGGCAAAGACGAAGCCCGGCCGTCTCTACAAGCAGATCAAGTCCCAGTCCTACACCCGCCGCGAGTACATGGGCGGCGTCCCCGGCAGCCGCATCACCCAGTTCGACCTGGGCGACAAGAACGGCGCCTTCAACGTCAAGGTCAGCCTCGTCGCGGAGGAGCGCTGCGCGATCATCCACAACGCGCTCGAGTCCGCGCGTGTGGCGGCGAACCGCGTCCTGATCAAGAACTGTGGCTCGGCCGGCTACCACCTCAAGGTGCGCGTCTACCCCCACGAGGTCCTGCGCGAGAACAAGCAGGCCTCCGGCGCCGGTGCTGACCGCGTCTCGCAGGGCATGCGCCAGTCGTTCGGCAAGGCGGTCGGCACGGCCGCGCGCGTCGACGTCGAGCAGCCCATCATGACCGTCCGCGTCACGCCCGAGCGCTTCCAGTTCGTGAAGGAGGCGTTCCGCAAGGCGAACACCAAGCTCCCGATCCCCACCCGCCTCGTCATCGAAGAGGGCGAGGAAGAGGTCAAGAAGTTCATCGCCTCGGGCATCAAGGTCAAGGTCGTCGCCATCGGCAGCACGGGCGAGGCCGAGGCCAAGGCCGCCAAGGAGGCCGCGAAGGCCGCCGCCGGCGCCGCCGCGCCCGCCGAGGGCGAGGCCAAGGAAGGCGAGAAGGCCGCCGAGGGCAAGGACGCGAAGGCGCCCGCGAAGGGTGCCGCGCCCGCCAAGGCGGACGACAAGGCCAAGGGCGGCAAGAAGTAGGCCCGCTCCTCCACGGGGGCTTCGTGCCCCCTTTTCTTTTCATTTCTCTTGTGGTCCAGCGAGCGCCAGCCACAGAGGACACAGAGGTTCACGGAGGACCGAGTTTCCTCGTCGCCTCTGTGGACCTCTGTGTCCTCTGTGGCTGGAGGTGAAACCGGGCGATGTGACGTCCCACGTCACGTCAAGACGACACCCTTTTGCGCCAGCCTGCCTGAGCCCCCTCCATCACCCACGACCTCTTCCTCCCGAGCGACCTGCGCGAGTTCCAGCAGGAGCTTGCCGGCCGCCTCGCCACGGTCGACGAGCCGGGGCCCGAGGTCAAGGCGCTGCGGGAGAAGTACGGCTTCACGCAAGACCTCCTCGCGCGCCTGCTGGGCCTGCGCCGGGAGAGCCTGAGCCGGATCGAGTCGGGCCGGGTCGCCCTGACGCTCCCGATCCTCCAGCGCCTCGTGCGCGTCCTCACGCTCGCGCGCGGCGTCCGCGAGCACCTGGCCTACGCGGAGGCGCGCGGGAACCTCCCCGACGAGCGCCGGCTCGACATGTTCGCCCAATCGCTCAGGCTGGAGAAGGAGGCCGCCGACGAGGTCGTGCTCCTCTCCATGATGGCCTACGACAAGAAGCGCAAGGAGGCCATTCGCGCGTTGCCCGGGAGGGCCATCCTGTGACGCGGCGAGGGCGAGTCTCCATCCCAAGGTCGTTTGCCCGCGCTCCCTTCCCAACACCGAGAATCCCGGAATCCGCGGATGCTCGGATTCTCGGTCTCAGGAAAGGAGCGCCACCAAGACAACCACCAGGCGGGGGCTCGCCCTTGCCCTTCAGCAGGCGAAGCGCATTTCCCCTTCACCCCGTATCGCGGAGCATCTGATCGCATGAACGCCAAGTCGCATTCCGAAGTCGTGTGGGCGCAGAACATCGGCAAGGACGACATCCCGCTCGTGGGCGGCAAGGGGGCGAACCTGGGCGAGATGATCGGCATCGGGCTGCCGGTGCCGCCCGCGTTCGTCGTCTCCGCGCCCGCGTTCCACCGCTTCCTCACCGAGTCGGGCGCCGCGGCCAAGGTGTTCGGCGACCTGGCGAAGCTCGACGTCGAGGACAGCAAGGCGCTGCGCGAGGCCAGCGAGCGCGCCCGCGAGGTCGTGCTCAAGACGAAGCTCCCCGCCGCGCTGGAGACGCAGATCCGCGAGGCGTACCGATCGCTCGCCAAGTCCGAAGGCGGCAAGGAGCCGCTCGTGGCCGTGCGCAGCAGCGCGACCGCCGAGGACCTGCCCGAGGCCTCCTTCGCGGGCCAGCAGGATACGTACCTCAACATCCGCGGCGAGGATGCGCTCCTGGAGCACGTGCAGCGCTGCTGGGCCTCGCTCTATACGCCGCGCGCCATCTACTACCGCGTCAAGCACAAGTTCCCGCACGAGAAGGTCGCCATCGCCGTCGTCGTGCAGATCATGGTCGATGCGGCCAAGGCCGGCGTCATGTTCACGAAGCACCCGACCACCGGCGCTGACATCAGCCTGATCGAGGCCGCGTGGGGGCTGGGCGAAGGCGTCGTGAGCGGCAACGTCACGCCCGACACCTACGAGGTCGGCCCGGACGGCAAGCCGATGACGGTGCGCGTCGCCTCGAAGGAGACCATGTACGTCCGCGGCAAGGCCGACAGGACCGTCGTCGAGCCCGTGCCCGCCAACAAGAAGCAGGCGCGCGTGCTATCAGATGAGGAGCTGAAGCTGCTCCACAACCTCGGCCGCGCGATCGAGAAGCACTACGGCTCGCCCCAGGACATCGAGTGGGCCATCAGCCAGACCGGCACGCTCAACGTCCTCCAGGCGCGGCCCGTCACGACCCTCAAGGGGAAGCCCGCTTCCTCTTCCGCTTCCTCTTCCGGCGGCGCCTCTTTGCTATCAGGGCTGGGCGCCTCGCCCGGCGTCGCGGTGGGCAAGGTCGCCATCATCAGCAACGTCGACCACCTGGAGAAGGTGCAGGCGGGCGACATCCTCGTCACGCAGATGACGATGCCCGACATGGTGCCCGCGATGAAGCGCGCGGCCGCGATCGTGACGGACGAAGGCGGGATGACGTGCCACGCGGCGATTGTTAGCCGCGAACTGGGCGTGCCCGCGGTCGTGGGCACGAAGCAGGCCACGAAGCTGCTCAAGGACGGCATGCTCGTGACCGTGGACGGCGAGAAGGGCACCGTCACCGAAGGCGGCGCGAAGCCGCAGGCCGCGGCGCCGGGCGCCATGCCGGAGCGCCCCATGCCCAAGGTGGGCGCGTCGAAGCCCGTCACCGCCACCCAGGTGAAGGTCAACATCAGCATGCCCGAGGCCATCGAGCGCGCGCTCGCCACCGATCCGGACGGCGTCGGGCTGCTGCGCATCGAGCACATCGTCCTGGGCCTCGGCAAGCACCCGCTGACGTTCCTGCGCGGCGGCAAGGAGGACGAGTACGTCGACTACCTCGTGAAGTCCATCAAGGTCGTCGCGGAGCCGATGTACCCGCGCAGCGTGTGGGTGCGCACGCTCGACGCGCCCACCGACGAGTTCCGCCAGATGGAGGGCGGGCAGGACGAGCCGCACGAGCACAACCCGATGCTGGGCTGGCGCGGCATCCGGCGCGGCCTGGAGCAGCAGGAGCTCCTGCGCGCCGAGTTCAAGGCGATCCGCAAGCTGCTCGACCAGGGGCTCACCAACGTGGGCATCATGCTGCCGCTCGTGCAGCACCCCGACGAGATCCGCCAGGCGAAGCAGGTCGCGCGCGAGTGCGGCATCGAGCCCCACAAGGACTGCGAGTTCGGCATCATGATCGAGATCCCCGCCGCGGCGCTCGTCATCGATAGCTTGCTCGACGAGGGGCTCGACTTCGTGAGCTTCGGCACCAACGACCTCACGCAGTACACGCTCGCGGTGGACCGCAACAACGAGAACGTGGCGCGCCACTACAACGAGTTCCATCCCGCGGTGGGCAAGCTCATCGAGATGAGCATCAAGGCGGCCCGCGCGCGCGGCGTGCAGACCTCGATCTGCGGCCAGGCCGGCAGCAACCCGAAGTTCGTCGAGAAGCTCATCGGCTGGGGCATCACCAGCGTGTCGGCCAACATCGATGCGCTTGCGAAGGTGCGCGAGACGATCGCGCGCACGGAGCAGCGCATGCTCCTCGACGCGGCGCGGGGCGGCAAGTAGCGCCTCCGTCTGTGGGTTCGCGCCGCCTCCGGCGGGAAGACCCCCGCATCTCCGGATCTCGGAATCTCCGCGCGTGACCTGGGGAAGAAACCCGCGGACCCGAGAACCCGAGCAACCCGACTTTTGGAATCAGGTCGTCGGGTCCCCGGGTTCTCGGGTTTTCACCAGGGTCACGAAGCGGAGATTCCGAGATCCGGAGATTCCTTCCTTTCCACGCCGGAGGGCGCCCAACACAGAGCCGCGACCGGGGAGCATCGCCCGCCGCTCTCGTGATCCTCTATTCGCGGCCCCAAACGCTCAAACCTGGTCCGGCCGTCCTCGCCACGGGAGGCAACCCGTGACGCGCGTCCGCTCCAGCCTGGCCATTGCCCTTCTTCTCCTTGCCCTCTATGCCGCGCCGCTGCTGCCTTCGGGCCGCGCGACGCCAGGCGACCTCGTCGCGACCGCCACCGTCCCCGTGCCAGGCAGCATCGGCGTCTCGATCGCCTTCGACGGGCACACGTTCTACTACACCAACTACCAGGACCCGACGCTCTACGGCTACACCGTGGCGTGCTCGGGCGGCTCGTGCGCCACGACGTTGACGCTCACCGAGCCCATCGTGGACGCGGGCTCCGGCGCGCACGTCTCCATGGGCTCGATGGCGTACGACGCGACGCGCCACGTCCTCTGGGCCGGCGCGGACGGCAGCAACGCGGTCTACCAGATCGACCCCGCCACCGGCGCGGCGACGATGGCGTTCACCGCGAGCGCGTGCCCCATGGCCGGCATCGTGGACGGCCTGGGCTACGACGCGATCAACGACCTAATCCTCTACAGCCCCGACACGTCGCACACCGTCTGCGAGTACACGCCCGCGGGCTCCCTGTTCGGCACCATCAGCATCGACTCGCTCGTGGGCTTCCCGGGCTGCTACAACTCGGGCGTCGCGATCGGCGGCAGCGTGCTCTACCTGGGCTCCGACGGCTGCGGGCAAATCGCCGGCTACGACCGCGACTCGCTCGCCAGCCTCGGCACGTTCGCCTCGCCCGGCGGCCGCGACGAGGGCATGACGTGCGACCCCGTGACGTTCGCGCCGCGCAGCGTCATCTGGTCCAAGGACGCGTACAACAACGTGGCGACGGCGTTCGAGATCGCGGATGGCACCTGCGGCGTGGGCGGCGAGCCCCCGTGCACGCCCTCGATCGCCACGACGATCGACGACCCCGCGCCCGGCTTCGACTACTTCGCCGGAGGCAAGGTCGCGCAGAGCCCGCTCCAGGCGTTCCCGCGCGTCAATGGCGTCGTCACGCTCGACGCGCACGCGACCGGCTCGGCCGCGCCCGTGCGCGCGGACTTCCGCGTCGACGGCCACCTCGTGGGCACCGCCACGAGCGCGCCCTTCCAGATCGCGTGGGACAGCGGCAGCGTGGCGCCCGGCCCGCACTCGCTGGGCGTCACGATCACGCCCGACTCGGGCTGCCCGTCCACCGCGACCCAGGCGTTCCAGGTCACGTGCGGCGCGCCGATCCTCGTCGCGGTCTCGCGCCCCGCCGCCGGCACGACGTACTACCAGGACATCGCGCACCCCGGCCAGCCCGGCCCCGCGCTCGTGCTGGGTGATATCACGCTCGCCGCGACCGCCTCCGATCCCTCGCGCATCGGCAGCGTGGACTGGTCGATCGACGGCCAGCCGCTCGCGACGGGCCTCGTGGGCGCGCCGTGGAGCGCGCTCTGGCCCGCCAGCGCCGCGAGCCCCGGCCTGCACGCGCTGACCGCGACGTTCCACGAGACGGAGAACGCCGTGTGCGTCGACGTCGCCACCGCGACCGCGCGCGTCTCGGTGCTGCGGCAGGACGCCTCCGCGCAGGGCGTGTGGATCGGCCTGGAGCAGCCCGCGGAGCCCAGCGTCTACACCGAGCCCGTCCCCGCGCCGGGCAGCGCCACGACGCTCGACTACGCGAACGCGGCCGTCGGCCTCGAGGCGCGCGCCGTGGTGGACGACGCCACGACGAGCCTGGGCGCCGCGCACGCGTCGAGCCAGGTGAGCGACGTCAGCCTGCTCCATGGCCTCGTGGTGGCGAAGCTGCTGCGCGGCGAGGCGGCGATCGCGCTCGACGCCTCCGACCTGAGCTTCCCCGCCGACGCCACCGGCTCGCACGTCGCGGGCCTTCTCGTCAACGGCGTGCCCGTCACCGTGAGCAACCCGAACACGCGCGTCGATCTTCCCGGCGTCGGGCACCTGGTCCTCGATGAGCGGCTGCTGCGCGACGCGCCCGGCCACCGCGAGCTTCAGGTGAACGCGCTCCACCTCTACGTGGACCACGCGGGCCTGCGCGGCGAGGTCGTGCTGGGCAGCGCGGTCGTGGGCCTCGACGACGCGCTGGGCGCCTTCACCGGCCGCGCGCACGAGTCCGACCCGCAGGACGACGCCGGCAGCGGCGGCGACGCGGGCGATTCGCGCGCCGGCGGCCTCGTGCTCCCCGTGGGCCAGGGCGGCGCCGACCTCGGCTCGCTCGTCGTGGGCGGCCGGCTCGGCGAGAATGATATCGCGGACCACTACCTCGTGCACGTCGCGCAGGGCGAGAAGATCGAGGCGACGCTCAAGCCCGCCGAGGCCGCGCAGGTCGGCCTTGGGCACGTCACGCCGCCGCCCCCGCCCTCGCTCTCCGGCGTCAACCTCGACGGCTCGCAGATCCCCGCGATGGAGCTGCGCCTGCTGGAGCCCTCCGACGGCGCGGTCGAGGTGACCTCGGCGCTCCCGCTCTCGGCGCCGCAGCGCGCGGAGCTGAACGTCAACCAGACCGGCCTCTGGGACCTCGTGGTCAGCGGCGACGCGGGCAACTACACGCTGAGCGTCAGCGTCGTCCCCGCGCCCCTCGCGCCGCAGGCCTTCGCGGGCGCGGCGTGCGGCGACGCCAACGCGCCGTGGCTGGCCGCGTCGGGCGTCCTCAGCAGCATGGGCGGCACCGACGCGCGCCAGGTCTGGCGGCTCAACGCCAGCATCGGCGACGACCTCGCCGTCGAGCTGCTGATGCCCGACCCCGACGGCCAGGACCTCGACCTGACGCTCTACGACGCGGCGTGCCAGGTGGTCGCTCAGTCGCAGAACGGCAAGGAGCTGCTCTGGCCGGGAGACACGCCCAAGGGGTTGAGCGACCTCGTCGCGCAGCTCCCCGTCCTCCACACCCAGACCTACTGGGTCGAGGTGTCGCGCTACCTCGGCGCGGGCAACTACCTGCTCCAGCCCCAGGTGGGCAGCGCGATCCCCACCGCGCCGGGCAACGACGCCATGACCGGGCAGGACGCGTCCAACGACGCCAACGCGCCCACGCCGCTCCCCCTCCCGCAGGGCGTCTTCGAGGGGCGCTTCGAGGACAACGACCCGGCGGACGTCTACAGCGTCCACCTCGCGGCGGGCGAGCGCGCCCTCGTGACGTTCGTGCCCTCGCCCGCGAACACGGGCCACATGCAGGTCAGCGGCGTGGGCGTCGCCATCGACCGGCAGGAGGACGTGGACGGCCGGGCCGCGTTCCAGCTGACGGCGCCGGCGGGCCAGGACGTGGACGCGGTGATCGCGCTCACGCCTGGCGTGGGTGGCGGGAACTACGCGCTCGCCGTCGTGCACAAGTGACGGGGGCTCTGGACTCAGGGCTCGGGACTCCGGAGCCCTGAGCCTGAAAAGGGCACTCAGCGCGCCTTGCGCTTGGGGGCGGGCTTCCCGATCGCCCCGCCCTGCTGCAGCACCGCGAGGAGCGCGTCGTGCGCGTCGCCGGTGTGGAAGTGGGTCATCTCGACGTCGCGCTCCGAGAGGCCCAGCGCGGCACGGTCCTCCAGGCTGAAGCCCAGCGCGTCGCGGCCTTCGGCGGGCGCCTGGGGCTCCACGTCGTCCCACGTCGGAGCGACCGGGGCGGAGGACTTGGCGAGGGGGGGCGTGATGGGCTTCGCCATGGTTTTCACTACCTTTCACCAAAACGGGGACCCTGCATAAGGCCGCCGGCAGCGCAACCGGCAGGCGTCGATGGGGGGGTCGTTCGGGTGGCAGCCTTCAAGCGACACCCGGACCTCCCCCGGCCGTGCAGCCGAAGGGCGTCCCGGCCGACGAGATCCGCGCCCGGCTGGCCCGCGAACGCGCCCGCGACACCCCCTTCGGCTCGGGGCGCATCCTGGGCTCCATGTGCACCGCGCCGCACCCCATCGCCCTGGAGGCGTGGCGCCTCTTCGCCGAGACGAACCTGGGCGACCCGCACCTCTGCCCCGGCGCGCGCACCCTGGAGGACGAGGCGCTCGCCGACCTGGGCGCCATGCTCCACGCCCCCGCCTCGGCCCGCGGCGCGTTCGTCACCGGCGGCAGCGAGGCGAACCTCACCGCCGTCCTCCTCGCCGCGCGCAAGAAGGGGGGACGCGAGGTCGTCCTTCCCGAGAGCGCCCACTTCAGCTTCGACAAGGCGTGCAGCTGGCTCGGGCTGCGCCAGATCACGGCCCGCCTGAAGCGCGACGGCACCGTGGACGTGGACGACGTCGCCGCGCGGCTCGGCTCCCAGACGGCGTGCGTCGTGGGCATCGCGGGCACCACCGAGCTTGGCGCCGTGGACGACATCCCGGCGCTGGCGCGCATCTGCCAAGACGCGCGCGTCCCGCTGCACGTCGACGCCGCATGGGGCGGCTTCGTGATCCCCTTCGCGCGGAAGCTCGGCCGCAAGCTCCCCGACTTCGACCTCGCCCTCGAAGGCGTCACCACCCTCTGCGTCGACCCCCACAAGATGGGCCTCGCGCCGATCCCCTCGGGTATGCTCTTCGCCCGCGACGCCCGCGACTTCGACCCCCTCGCCGTGCCGAGCCCCTACGTGAGCGTCGAGCGCCAGCCCACCCTGCAAGGCACGCGCAACGGCGCCGCGCCGGCCGCCACCTGGGCCGTCATGCGCCACTTGGGAGCCGATGGCTACACGCACGCCATCCAGCGTTGCCTCGACGTGACCGCGCACCTCGTCCAAGGCCTGGAGAAGTCCGGCTTCCCCCCGGTGATCCCGCCGCCCCTCTCCATCGTCGCGTTCCGCGTCGCCGACCCGCAGGACGCGCGCCGCCGCCTGCGCGAGCAAGGATGGCTCGTCAGCCTCGCGCCGCTCACCGGCGGCCTCAAGGTCGTCGTCGGCCCGCACGTCACGAAGGAAGCGATCGACGGATTCCTGGCCGTCCTGCCAAGCTGCGCGGAGGCGGCGTAGGTGGGCAAGCTTCTGAGGCGCAGCCTCGTCGAAGCCCCCGTGGTCGACTTCGGCGGCTATCATTACTTCGTGCACCCGCTCACCGACGGCATCCCCGCCATCGAGCCCGCGCTCCTGCGCGAGATCGTGGACGAGATCGTGCGCATCGCGGAGCTGAAGGGCGCGGAGCGCATCGTCACCGTCGAGGCCATGGGCATCCCCGTGAGCACGGCGCTCTCGCTGGCGACGGGCATCCCGGTCACCGTCGTGCGCAAGCGGCGCTACGGTCTCCCCGGCGAGCAGACGATCGGCCAGGCGACGGGCTACAGCAAGGGCGCGCTCCACCTCAACGGCCTCGCGCGGGGCCAGCGCATCGTCTTCGTGGACGACGTGATCAGCACCGGCGGGACGCTCGGGCCGCTCCTGCGCGCGTTCCACGACGCGGGCCTCGTGGTGCAGGACGTCGTCGTCATCATCGAGAAGGGCGAGGGCAAGGCGCGCATCGAGAAGGAGCACGGCGTCCGCGTCAAGACGCTCCAGCGCATCGAGGTGCGCGGGGGCAAGGTCGTGCTGCTGGACTAGGCTTTTGAAGGAGAAGCGGCCTCGGCGAATCCGTGGCCACGTACGAGGGCGAGACCCAGCGCAGGGCGACGGGCCCGCTCTTCGAGTCGTACGACATGGACCTCGACGCCGTCGCGCGCCGCATCCGCGAGCGCCCCGGCACCAAGAGCGTCGGCCTCCAGTTCCCCGACGGCCTGCGCGACTACGCCACCGAGATCGAGAAGCTCCTCGCCCCCCAGACGCCCGGCGTCGAGTACGTCATCAGCGCGGACCCGAGCTACGGCGCGTGCGACCTCGCGCTGAACCTCCAGCGCCTCGGCGTCGACCTGCTGATCCACTTCGGCCACACCGAGATGCCCAGCATCAACCACCTCTTCGACTGGGACGTCATGTACGTCAGCGCGCGCCACAAGCTCGACGTGGGCCCCGTGAGCGCCGCGGGCGCGAAGCGCCTCGAAGAGCTGACCGGCGGGGGCAAGCGGGTGGGCATCGTCACCACCGCGCAGCACCAGCACAAGCTCCAGCAGATGGGCGACGCGATGAAGGCCGCCGGCTTCGAGCCGCTCGTGGGCGCCGGCGACAACCGCCTCGCGGGTCTCGGCCAGCTCCTGGGTTGCAACTACACCGCGGGCACGAGCATCGAGCAGGACGTCGATGGCTTCGTGTACGTGGGAAGCGGCGACTTCCATCCGATCGCGATCGCGTGGGGCACCAAGAAGCCCGTCGTGCTGGCGGACCCGTACAGCGGCGAGGTGCGCACGCTCGACGAGGTCATGGACAAGCTGATGCGCCAGCGCTTCGCGGCGATCCAGCGCGCGCAGGGCGCCAAGGCGTTCGGGATCCTCGTGGGCACGCGCGTGGGCCAGGAGCGCATGCGCCTCGCGCGCGGCCTCAAGAAGATGCTCGAGCAGAAGGGGTACGAGGCGCACCTCGTCGCGCTGGACTTCTTCTCGTGGGACAACCTGCAATACTTCCGCCACCTCGACGCGCTGGTCAACACGAGCTGCCCGCGCATCACCACCGACGACTACGCGCGCTACCCCATGCCGATGCTCACGCCGCCCGAGCTGGAGATCGTGCTGGGCAAGCGCACGTGGGAAGAGTACGCCTTCGACGAGTTCAAGGGCACCAAGCCCGCGCCGCCGGGACAGGCGCGCGTCGTTCGGTTGTAGGCTGGTCCTGGCCGCCTCCGGCGGGAAACCACGGAATCTCCGAATCACGGAATCAGGCGGAGATTCCGAGATTCGGAGATTCCGTGGTTTCCCGCCGGAGGCGGCGGCGTGCCACATGTTCCATATGGAGCCGACGCGCTCGGCCACCCGTGGGCGCCCTCCAGTGGATCGCCATCGCCGCCATCGGCCTCGCCGCGGCGTTCGGCGCCGCCTACCTGATCACCGGCGGCCACCTCTTCGACGGCTGCGCGATCCACCTGGAAAGCGAAGCCACGCGCGACGCGAGCTATCACGTCGACTTCCGCGGCAGGACCGACGCCGCCGGCGGCACGCTGCATCCTGGCGCGAAGGCCGACGTGAAGCTCTGCACGTTCTCGCCGCGCGGGCTGCCCGAGGGCGCGCTGCGCGTCGACGGGCTGGGCAACGCGACGTTCCGGCTCGATCCGTACTGCGACGACTGGACGTTCCTTGTGAACGATAGCGCGATCACCGCGGCGAGCCGGGCGTGTGCGTAGGGAGCGCGGCGTGCCTATGCCGGCAGGCGCCCCACGCCACAGGTCGTCGTGCACCCGATGCTCACCCCGGCCTCCGCGATGTCCAAGGCGCATCCGGCGGTCATCCGCTCGGTGGTGTGCCCCTCCAGCGAGACCAGCCCCGTCACGCTCCCCGTCACGCCGAAGTCGCGGAGGATCGTGGCCGCAAGGCTCGGTGGCACGTGGGCGTTCCAGTGCGCGCCCACCGTGCGATCGAAGTCAACGGTCGCGCCGGCCTCGGCGATGAAAGGCTCGCCCGCCCGGATGTCGGAGCCGCAGTCCTGCGTGGGCAGCGTGAACGAGGACGCGCGGGCGATGAACGTGATGGTGGGACGCCGCCCACGTAGAGCGTCCACCCGGAGACGCCGTTCTGGAGATCCAAGGCGGGCCCGGCCATGGAGATGATTCGATTCATGGTCTCACGCCCCCGAAAGGGGGGCGGGATGGGGAGCAAGCGCGGGGGCGATGTGCGTTGCCCCGCCGACAACTCCGTGGTTGCGGCGTTACGGCCCCGCCTCGACGTCGAACGACACACCCTGCGCCAGGGGGAGCTTCGTCGAGTAGTTGATCGTGTTCGTGCTGCGGCGCATGTACTGCTTCCAGCTGTCGGAGCCGCTCTCGCGCCCGCCGCCCGTCTCCTTCTCGCCGCCGAACGCGCCGCCGATCTCGGCGCCGCTGGTGCCGATGTTGACGTTGGCGATGCCGCAGTCCGAGCCCGCGGGCCCGAGGAACTCCTCGGCTTCGAGCAGGTCGCGCGTGAAGATGGCGCTGCTGAGGCCCTGCGGGACGTCGTTCTGGATCGCGATGGCGTTGGCGACCGGACCCGAGTAACGCATGACGTAGAGGATCGGCGCGAACGTCTCCTGCTTCACGATGTCGGTCTGCGCGGGCATGGCGACGATGGCGGGCTCGACGTAGCGCGAGCCGAGGTCGTCGCGGCGCTTGCCGCCCACGAGCACCTGGCCGCCCTGCTTCTTGGCGGCCTCCAGCGCCTCCATCATCTCGGTGACGGCGCGCTCGTTGACCAGCGGCCCCACGAGCGTCTTCTCGTCGAGCGGGTGGCCGATGCGGAGCGTCCTGTACGCGCGCACGAGCCGCTGCGTCAGCGCGTCGGCGACCTCCTCGTGGACCACGATGCGGCGCGTGCTGGTGCAGCGCTGGCCCGCGGTGCCGGCGGCGCCGAAGACGATGGCCCGGGTCGCCATGTCGAGGTCCGCGGACTTGCTGACGATGATCGCGTTGTTGCCGCCCAACTCCAGGATTGCGCGTCCGTAGCGCTGCGCCACGGTCTGGGAGAGGCGCTGGCCGATGCTGCACGAGCCCGTGAACGACACGAGCGGGATGCGCGCGTCCTTCGCGATGCGGTCGCCCACGGTGCGCCCGGGTCCGATCACGAGCGTGCAGACGCCTTCGAAGCCGTGGCGCGCGAGCACGCGGTTGGCGATCCTGCTGACGGCGACGGCCGTGAGCGGCGTCTCGCTGCTGGGCTTCCACACCATGCTATCACCGCACACCGCGGCGATGAAGGCGTTCCACGACCAGACTGCGACGGGGAAGTTGAACGCGCTGACGATGCCCACGACGCCCAGCGGGTGCCACTGCTCCATCATGCGGTGGCCGGGCCGCTCGCTCTGCATCGTGTTGCCGTAGAGCTGGCGCGAGAGGCCGACCGCGAAGTCCGCGACGTCGATCATCTCCTGCACCTCGCCGAGGCCCTCGGTCCTGATCTTGCCCATCTCCAGCGAGACGAGCGCGCCCAGGTCGTCCTTGTGCTTGCGCAGCTCCTCGCCCATCTCGCGCACGATCTGGCCGCGGAGGGGCGCGGGCGTGACGCGCCAGCGCAGGAACGCCTCGTGGGCCGCCTTGACGACGCGCTCGTAGTCGGCCTCGGTCGCCTGCTGCACGGTGGCGAGCACGCTGCCATCCGCGGGGCAGAGCACCTGGAGCGCCTCGCCGCCGCCGAACCACGCCTTGCCGTCGGTGGCGCCCGGGTTCGTCTCGGCGATCTCCAGGCGGCGCAGGATGCCCTTCACGTCGTGCTGCATGCGGCTCGATCGGGGGTCCTCTGGATGAAGCTGCCGTCGGCCGCATAGGCGGGCGCGAGAAGCATGATACGCTTCCGCGGTGTCGCGCCCGCATGCGCGCCTGGATCGTGGCTCTCGTCCTCCTGCTCGCCGTTCCCCCCGCGGGCGCGGCGCTTCCCGTCGATCCCGCGAGCGACGTGCCCGTCTACGCGCCCGTGGGCCACGACCACGGGATCTCCAACGCCCAGTACCAGCGCGGCAACTCGTACTGCGTCAGCTACGCGCCCAGCCCGCTTCCGTCGCTCGCGGCGCCGACGCTCTCGTTCCTGCGCTTCGAGTCCAGCGCGTCGCGGCCCGGCTGGAGCGATCTGGCGTTCCACCTGAACACCGTGCCCAACGCGGATGGATCCTGCGCGCCGCTCGTGATCCACCTGACCGCGCCGCTGGCGGACTACCCGGCCTCGACGTTCTACGACATGCAGGTCGAGACCTCGTGCGGGCGCGCGTACGTCAGCGTCACGCACTACGCGACGCTCGACGTCTTCTCCATCGGCGTGGGGCCCGACGGCTGCATCCCCGGCCTCGCCACGTGGAGCGCGGCGTTCGCGTACGTCCCCGTCACGCGCCCCTCCACGTACCAGGCGTGCGATCCCCTCGAGGGGCTCTGTCCGGGCGCCAGCGAGACGTCCGGCGGCGCCTCGTGCGGCGACGGCGCGGACGGCGGGAGCACGACGGTCGCCGTGCTGGGCGCGGGCCGCTCCTGCGACGGCGCCGCGCCCGGCTCGTGGTACGCCTACGTCCTCTTCGCGGGCGCCAACGGCGACGCCGGCTCGTGCAACGCCTACGCGATCGTCGTCTACGAGGCGTGCCCGACGCAGGCGGGGCTGCCCTTCGAAGCCGCGCCCTGGGGACACCTTCTTCCCTAGAACCTGTTTCATAACTTCCTCCATTGGCTGCGAGGTTTTTCTTTTCATCTTCCGTGCGGCGCGGCCCAAGCAGGGCCCAACCACGGGGAAGAATCCTGCGCGACTGCGACAGAGGTTGTGAGACAGCATCTAGGCCGACGCGCCCGACTCCAGGATCTCCTTGAGCCGGAGCAGCGCCTCGTCCGCGCCCTGCGACGCCTCGCGGCGGAGGTCCTCCTCCGTCACGATCTGCGGCATCTGGTAGGGATACTCCACGTCGGCCACGAGGCGCACGCGCGTCCCGCCGGGCACGGCCTCCAGCTCGAAGGCGCCCTCGTGGAGCGCGAAGTCGCCCGACACCTGGCGCCAGGCGAAGCGGCGCGCGTCGGAGGCGTCGGTGACGACGGCCTGGCTCTCGAAGCGGTGCCCCTGCGCGCGGACGACGCGCTCGAAGCGCTCGCCCGGGAGCCGCTGCGCGCGCACGACGCTCGGGTCCCACCGCGCCTGCCGGTCGGGCAGCAGCCAGGCGAACACGCGCGCGGGCGGCGCCGCGATGTCGATCCGCTTGTCCAGGTGCACGGCCTCGGGCTCTGCCGGCGCCGGGTATTATGGCTTGCGACGAGGCCAAGGGCAGGGGCAGCGGCAAGTTCTGCCCCGCTGTTCGTCTTCGCGGCGCTCCTTTCCCAACACCGCGCATCCGAGACATCCGCGGATGTCGGGATTCTCGGTGTCGGGAAGGGAGCGACCGGCGAACGACCTGGGGACGGGAACTTGCCCGTGCCCGTGCCCTTGACCTTCAGGAGACGTCGATCGTCTCGCCGAGCTTCGGCACGCGCAACCGCTCGGGATCGAGCCCCTTCTCCTTCCACCACGCCTCCAGCACGCGCGGGGGCTCGTCGATCGCTTCGTCCGCGAGGCGGAACGCGCCCCAGTGGATCGGCAGCATCACGCGCGCGCCCGTGTCGAGGAACGCCTGGCCCGCCTCGGGCGGATCGACGTGCACGGGCGCCATGAACCAGCGCGGCGTGTAGGCGCCGATCGGGATCAGCGCGAGGTCGAGGCCGGGGAACGCCTCGCCGATCTGCCGGAAGCCGGTGAAGTAACCCGAGTCGCCGGCGAAGTAGACCTTGCTGCCCGCGCTGCCTTCGAGCACCCAGCCGGCCCAGAGCGTCTTGTCGCGCCCCCACGGCGTGCGCCCGCTGAAGTGCTGCGCGGGGACGCACGTCGCGCGGTGGCCGTCCAGCAGCGCGTCCTCCCACCACGAGCGCTCGACGACGTTCTCGAAGCCGCGCTTGCGGAACCACGCGCCCACGCCCGAAGGCGCGAAGACCGGCGTCTGGCGCGGGAGGCGCTTCACGGTGGAGGCGTCGAGGTGGTCGTAGTGGTCGTGGCTCTGCACGAGCGCGTCGATCGGAGGCAGGTCGTCGAACCGCACGCCCGGCTCCGTCTGCCGGCGCACCACACCCCCGAGCCGCCTGGCCCAGACCGGATCGAGGAGGTAGGTCTTGCCGTCCATCTGGAGGACGAGCGTGGAGTGCCCCACCCACGTGCAGGCGATCCCGCGCCCGGGCGGCGGGCCCAGCTTGCCGCTGCGCTCCACGCGGGGGACGAAGGGCGTGCTCTCCTCGCGCCTGCGCCGCTCCATGCGCCACTTGACGAGCGCGCGGAACCCGTGCTCCTCGTCGCCCGTCTCCTCGGGCAGCGGCTGCGCGGGGTGCGTGAACGCCGGATTGACGTAGCGCCCTCCGACGCGGATCGGTTGGAGACGGTCCATCGACCTACCCTGTCGTCTCGGGCTTCCAGCGCGTGACCTGATAGCTCTTGCACCGGCGGCACGACCCGAGCTTGCCGGCGGCCTTGCGGTGGACGAAGGTGTAGCCGCAGTCGGCGCAGGCGAGCACGTCGCCGGGCTGGTAGGCCTCGATGACGCCGCCGCGCACCGTGCGCACGATGTCGCCCACGCGCTCCAGCTCGCGGAGCATGGACTCCAGCAGCGCGGTGCTGTCCTCCAGCGTCTGCGCGTTGGCGATGTTGCCGCTCTTGGCGCGCAGGAGGAGGATCTCACCGTAGGAGCGGGCCGCGGCGACGGCGTTGGTGACGTCGTGGAGCGCGCCTTCCATCGAAGGGCCGGTCGGGGCGTTCTGCTTGGGGGGGCGCGTCGGCGCGAAGCTCACGCGGCGCCCCCGACCGGCCGTCCGGTGGCGGCCGCGATCGCCTGCACGATCTCGGTGGGCTTGAACGGCTTCTCCAGGATGCCGGAGGCGCCGACGCGCTCCTGGATCTCGTCGAGGTCCATCGAGGCGCTGAAGAGAAGGATCGGCAGGCGGCCGAGCGCCGGGTCGGCGCGGATGGCGCGCACGAGGCGCTCCAGGTCGAGGCCGGGCATGCGGACGTCCTGGAGCAGCAGGTCGGGCCGCTCCTTGCGCAGCGTGACGAGCACCTGCGACTGCTCGGCGCACGTCACCACGTCGAACCCCATGTCCGCCAGCAGGAGCTGGGTGCTGCGCAGGATGCTGACCTCGTCGTCGACCACCAGGATCTTCGTCATCGTCGGTTCCCCATGCCGCGCAGGATGGGCTTGACGGTCCGGCAGGCCTCATGGCTCTTTCGCCTACGCAGGCGGGGGAACCCTTTTCCCCGGGCAGCCGGGTCGCCCGCCTGTGCGCCCGCTCCTGGTCCTGCTGAGCCTGCTCCTGGCCGCCCCCGCCCTGGCCGGGTGTCTCGCGGGCCAGCAGGGCGCGCCCGCCTCACCGGGGCCCACGGCCTCGGAGTACGACGCCATCGAGGCGGCGATCGGCGCGCCGATCAACGAGTCGCACGACCACAACGACCCCAAGCTCCACCAGGGCAAATACAACCTGGAGCGCGTCGCGGCCGTCACCGGCTACGCGGACCCCGCGCAGGAGCCGCCCCAGACGTCGTTCGTCGAGACGGCCGTCAAGAACGGCTACGCGTACGTCTGCCGCTCCGGCCCCGACGAAGGGCTCGTGATCTTCGACGTCCACGACATCGAGCACCCCAAGCAGGTCGGCTACGTCCACCTCGACGCGGGCTTCGAGCCGGACGTCGAGGTCTCGGACGACGGCAAGTGGGCCTTCTGGGAGACGCAGCGCCTGCCCGGCGAAGGCGCCGACCCGATGGACCCCACCTCCGCGCCGGGCGCCGCGCCCTACGGCATCCACCTCGTCGACATCTCCGACAAGGCGCACCCCAAGTGGGTCGGCTTCACGCCCGTGGCGCCCAACGGCCCGCACTCCATCACCTACGCGCGCATCAAGGGCGAGGACTACGTCTTCGCCGGCGTCTACTCGTGGCAATACGTCGGCACCTCCGTGGGCACGCCGACGCTCGCGCCGCCCATGACGCAGCGCCTGGAGATCTACAAGCTCGACACGAGCCTCCCCGTCGCGCAGCTCACGGAGGTCGCCAGCTACATCGACCCCGACGCCGCCAACGAGAACCCCGCGACGCCCCAGGGCGGCCTCATGCCGCACGACGTGAGCATCACCGTCCACCCGATCACGGGGAAGACCTACGCCTACGTCGCCTACTGGGACCTCGGCGTCATCACGCTCGACGTCACCGACCCCGCGCACCCCACCAAGGTCTCCGCGTTCAAGGACTTCGGCCCCGCGCCCTACAAGGAGGTCCACATGGCGCGCGTCTTCAACCACACCATCGACGGCAAGGTCGTCATGGTCGTGGAGCCCGAGATCGGCGGCGAGCCGGACAGCGGCTACATCACCTTCGCCGACGCGACCGACCCCGCGCACGTCACGTACCTGAGCAGTTGGCGCATCCCGGGCAACATCACCAGCCAGGGCGGCAGCCTCGGCCCCCATTACTTCGACGTCCTCGACGGCCGCGTCGCCATGGCGAGCTACCACGCCGGATTCTGGGTCATGGACGTCCACGACCACGCGAACCTCATGCACCCGCGCACCGTCGCCTACGCCGAGGTCAACGCCACCGGCCAGGCGCTCCCCGGACCCGCCGGCGGGCTGGGCGGCGGAGCCTCCGCGTTCGACGCCTGGTGGGCCGACGAGACGCACGTCGTGGGCGGCGACGTCCACGCGGGGCTCGTCGTGTTCCGGTACACGGGGCCGGCGCCGGCTGCGGTGTGACGGCGTGACGCGTGCGGCGCGACGCGGGTGAGCCCGGAAGCAAATGCAGAGCCTCAGAAGCGTCGCGAGGGTGGCTCGAGAGATTTGGCCGTATGCCGCGCGCTGACCGGGCCTATCCTGGAGGGAAGAGTCGCGCGTCGGTGGTTTGCCAACTCCAATCGTAGTCTGGAGAGTGCCACGTCAGATTCCGTAGACCCATTGAGGGATCGGTCGAGACACGCACTTGCAGGATGAGTGAGTAGGAGTGCGATAGCAGCATTGGAAACGGTCCAGTGCATTGAACCGTCGATAGGTTGTCGCTGTAGCCCGGCAATCGAGTCTCGTTGCCAATCTCTAGCCCATTGAACGTTCCCCACTTGACGGCATTGCGGTCATCCCCCCAACCGCAGACGAGGCGAGCACTCATCGGAGCACCAGTGTTTCTGACGGATGCCGTGAAGTAAGCCGTCTGATTTGTGGCAGATTGGGACCAGCCAAACATGAACGGCGTCGAGCGCCTGAAATCAGCCGACTCCGGCGCGTTCACGGGCGAGTTGCCCCACCAGATGAAGTCGTCATCGGTCGTCCAAGCCGTGATTGTTCCGTTGGGCTCAGTCCGCAAGGCGATCGGTAGTCTAGCTGGGCTGGGCGAGAATACGCCCACTTCGAGGGACCCTCTCTTGATGTTCAGCCAACTACATGTTCCGTCGGCCTTCACAGCGCGCATTCCTTCCTCCGCAGGACGGTCATTCAGGATGCACATTGCTTGAGAGGCGTTGTCAGGACCGCGGGGCTGAACCGATAGGACGAGGTTTCCTGAGGATGGTGGAAAGAGCGCGCTCGTCATTGGAGGTGTGACGATTCCGGCGATTAGCCCGAACACCGCGCCGAGCATGCCGGGGACGGCCCAATCAGCAATCCTTTGTCTTGTGAAGAACCGTTTCCTGGGTTTCGGTGGAGGTGCCGCCCCAGAGGTGTCCGCGGCCTGAGTCACGCGCGGAAGCAACATTACCGTCCCATGAGCGTATCCTTTCCAGCCGGCTGTCGAATCGGCCTTTTGTGTTCTCGGGGCTGCGTCCGCATCGGTGGCCCGGCTCAGGTTGACGAACGGCTTGCCCGCGCCGATTCGACCTTTGGCCTGGCACGTGGCGGGAGCGGACGACGGTCCCGCCGGCGGCTCACGCTCACCCAATCGCTGCGCGCCACACGCCTCCCGCTGCATCTTCTGGACGTCGCACAGTCCGGGATCCTCGCGTTCGGTTCGCGTGGGTCCCCACGAGTCAGCGGCGCGGGGGGAGTCTCGTCCTCACGAATCTCCGCGCGCCCCTGCACCCATCGCGGTGAGGCGGCGACACGGCTTTGCATCGCAGCGCGCTCCGGCGGGCACCAAGAGGCTGTTCCGGATGAGGGTCGCAGTTACACTGATCGCCGTCTTCATGCTCCTGCCCGCCGCGCTGCCGGCGACGAACGCCGCGTTCGCGGATCCGGGTACGGTGCCGCTGCCGGGCTCGCTCTCGCCGCTCACCTCGCAGGTCGTGGACCTGGGCGTGGCGCCCGACGCGACGCCGGTCCACGTCGTCGTGGGGCTCGACCTCCACAACAAGGCGAAGCTCGATGCCTTCCTCGCGGAGGTCTCGGACCCGCTCTCGCCGAGCTATCAGAAGTTCCTGACGCAGGACGAGTTCAACGCCCGCTTCGGCCCGACCGCGGAGCAGGAGGCGCGCGTCGTCCACTGGCTCCTGGGCGCCGGCTTCACGATCGACGAGCGCTTCTCCAACCGTCTGCTCGTCTCGGCGAGCGGCGACAATGCGGCCGCGCAGCGCGCCTTCGGCGTCAAGGAGCACGACGTCCTCTACGCGGGCGCGCCGCACCGCGCGACGCTCGACGCGCCGCGGGCCCCGGAGGATATCGCCGCGTTCATCACCGGCGTCTTCGGGCTCGACGACCTCGCGCAGATGCAGGCCATGCACACGCAGCCCGTGCCGCTCGCGGGCGCGACGCCGAAGGCCGCCGTGGGAGCCTCGTGCTGCGCGTTCGGGCCCAACGACCTGAAGGTGCTCTACGGGAACAGCGCGACGTTCACCGGCACCGGCCAGACCATCGTCATCGCCGGCGCCTACACGTGGAAGGACACCGACGTCACGAGCTACGACAGCCAGTGGGGCCTGCCCGCGCTGCCCGCCGGCTCCGCGCAGGTGTGCGCCGGCAGCGGGACGGGCTGCGCGTTCGACGCGAGCAACAGCATCGAGGTCACGCTCGACGTGCAGATGATCCACGCCGTCGCGCCCAACGCCGTCGTCAAGAACTACATGGCGCAGACCACCGCGCTCACCGACTTCACGACGATGTACAACAAGGTCGTCACCGACAACCCCGGCCACTCCGTCTCCACGAGCTGGGGCATCTGCGAGACGAGCGAGGCGACCGCGTCGCAGACGCAGAACGACAACATCTTCGCCAACGGCAACGCCGTGGGCCAGAGCTGGTTCGCCGCGAGCGGCGACTCGGGCAGCAACGACTGCGGCTCGATCCCCGCGACCAACGTCGTCGACCACCCGGCCAACGCGCCGCACATGATGGGCGTGGGCGGCACGCACGCCAACTGCAGCCCCGCGATGACGAGCGGCGCGCCCAACTGCCAGGCCTACGGCAGCGAGACCTCCTGGTCCTCGGGCGGCGGCGGCGTCTCCAACGTGTTCGCCAAGCCGAGCTATCAGACCGGGTGCGGCGTGCCGGCCGACGGCAAGCGCGACGTGCCTGACGTCAGCATGGAGGCCGACACGGCGCCGGGCAACTACGTCTTCTACAACGGCGCGTGGAACACCGTGGGCGGCACCTCCGACGCGGCGCCCATGTGGGGCGGCGTCTTCGCGCTGCTCAACCAGAAGCTCGGCGGCAGCGGCCAGGGTCTTCCCGGCGCGCGCATCTACCAGCTCTGCGGCGGCAACTCATTCCACGACGTGACCAGCGGCAACAATGGCGGCTATAGCGCCGGCGTCGGCTACGACATGAACACGGGAGCCGGCACCGCGCAGATCGACAACCTGCTCACCAACTGGCAGGCGCAGTCGTGCCAGGGCACCGCGCCCGCCGCGCCCACCGGCCTGACCGCGACGGGCGGCACGGGCCAGGTCGCGCTCTCGTGGACCGACGGGAGCAACGGCGGCTGCGCGATCAGCGCGCACAAGGTCTACCGCGGCACCGCGAGCGGCGGCGAGACGCTTCTGACCACGAGCGGCGCCGGCACGACCTACACCGACACGAGCGTCACCGCGGGCACCACGTACTTCTACAAGGTCACGGCGGTCAACAGCATCGGCGAGTCGGCGCAGAGCAACGAGGCGAGCGCCACGCCCACCGCGCCCACGTGCCCCGGCCCCGCGAACAACTGCTTCGCCAGCCCCACCGCGCTCAGCGGCACGCCGGCCAGCGCGACGCAGAGCACGAGCGGCGCGACCACCGAGACGGGCGAGCCCGCGCCGTGCGGCTCGATCGGCGCGACGGTCTGGTTCACCTGGACCGCGCCCGGCAGCGGCACCGCGACCGTCAGCACCGTGAGCGGCAGCACGACCTACGACACCGTGCTCGCGGTCTACACCGGCACGAGCCTGACCGGCTTGACGAACCTCGCGTGCAACGACGACTTCAGCGGCACCCAATCGCAGCTGACGTTCACGTGCACCGCGGGCACGACGTACCGCATCCAGGTGGGCGGCTACCAGGGCGCCACCGGCACCGCGGCGCTGAGCGTCAGCGGCTGCGCGGCCAGCGCGCAGGAGACGACGGTCTACAGCGCCAACTTCGACACCGGCAGCGCGACGGGCTGGACCTCCACGGTCGTCTCGGGCACGAACCTCTGGCACGTGGACAGCGCGTGCATCGCCGCCTACAGCCCGAGCTACGACCTCGCGTACACGCAGACCGGCACGTGCACCTACAACACGGGCGCGCGCACCGCCGCGCACGCGGACACGAGCGTCTCGCTCGCGGGCAAGACCATCTCGGCGCACCTGTCGTTCAAGCACTGGTTCCAGGTCGAGCAGGCCGCCGCGGGCTACGACCAGATGAAGGCCCAGTACTCGTGCAACGGCTCGACGTTCACCACGCTCCAGACGTGGGACGGCGGCAGCACCAACCCCGCGAGCGGCTCGTGGCTGAGCCAGACGTACGACGTCTCCGCCTGCAAGGGCGGCACGCTCTACATCCGGTTCAACTTCGACAGCGTCGATGGCATCAACAACGCGTTCAAGGGATGGTTCATCGACAACGTGGCCGTGACCGCGGCGTGATCTGGGAAGACGACAAGGACGGGCGCGGGCCCACCCTTCTCCGTGCCCGCGCCCGTCCTGGTCGAGGCCCCGGCCGTTGAACGGCCTGACCGCAAACCTGAAGGCTCCCCGCGTGGGGTCGCCGCTGTCTGATGCGCGGCCGCCCCCTCTCCCTCGCGCTGGCCCTGGCCTTCGTCCTCCTGGCCGCGGGGTGCACCGACAAGCTCAGCCTCAACCACGCCACGCTGGAGAGCCCGTCCTTCTCCCTGACGCCGCAGGAGGGCGACGCGACCACGACGTTCCACGTCGACGCCGGCTCGCTCTCCAAGTACAACGTCTCGTGGGACTTCGGCGACGGCGCGCGCGCCTACGGCGGAAGCGCCGACCACAAGTACGGCTTCACCAACGGCAAGATGACCGTCACGCTCACCGTGACCGACGCCGCCGGCAAGCAGGGCTTCGCCACGCAGGTCGTCACGCTGGGCGACGGCGTCAACCGCCCGCCCACCGCTCGCCTCTCCGCCGCCCGCACGTGGGTCAAGGTCGGCGAGCCCGCCCCCTTCAGCGCCTACGGCTACGACGGCGACGGCGACCCGCTGAGCTATCAATGGAGCATCGCGAAGCCCGGCGGCGCCGAGTCGCCCGCGGGCGCCAGCTCCGACATCCGCGCGACCTTCGACGCCGTGGGCGCCTACACGCTCAAGCTCGTCGTGCGCGACCCCAAGGGCGCCAGCGCCACCGACAGCCAGGTCGTCTGGGCCACCAAGGAGATCCCCGCGACGAGCTACGACGCGCTCTACTTCGGCAACCTCACCGTGGGCAACGGCGACGCCGGCGCCAACGAGAAGCTCGAGCACAACCTCGGCGGCACCGCCCCCAACCAGACCGTGGACAGCGCCGTCTACCCCTTCACGCTCAGCTACCCGGGCTTCGCCCTCGTCTTCCTCACGTGGAACGACACCAGCGGCGCGGGCGCCGTCGACCTCGACCTCGAGCTGCGCTACGCCGGCAACGGCACCACCATCTGGTCGAGCGCGCACCACACCCTCAACGCGCCCGACCCGAGCCACCCGCCCCCCGTCCCCTCCGGCCCGCCCCCGCTCCCGCCCAACCTGCCCATCCCCGCGGGCCCCTACGAATACAACGCGAGCTACCTCCAGCCCGGCGCCTACGAAGCCGTCGTGCGCGGCTACAGCGGCGCCAACGTCGCCTACGAGACGCTCATCCACGCCAGCCTCCAGGTCAAGCCCGAGGACGTCGCCAAGGGCGAAGGCGCGCCGTAGTGGACCGCGTGATGCGCGACGTGCCCGTTGAACGTGCGACGTGAACGTTGAACGAACGC
>JAXDQU010000051.1:0-18223 GCA_034667685.1 Thermoplasmata archaeon
CACGGGCGAGGACGCGATGGCGCAGCGCCCCGCCGGCGCGCCGGACGTGCGCGTCGTGGAGGTCGTGATCCCCGAGGGCTCGCCCGTCGCGGGCGTCACGCTCGCGGGCTCGCGCGTCCGCGAGACGACCGGCGCGAGCATCGTGGGCATCCAGCGCGCGGGCGTCCCGATCCTCAACCCCGCGCCCGTCCTCCGGCTGGCGAAGGGGGACGCGGTGTTGCTTCTGGGGACGCCCGAGCAGGTGGAGGCGGCGCGGCGCCTGATCTCAGGCGAGTAGGAAGTGCCGGCTGCCCGCCACCGCTTCGCGCGCCGCGCGCTCCAGCTTCGCAAGCGTGATATCATCCAGCTCCGCGCGCACGCCGACGTGGAACTCCCACGCCTCGCCCACGGCCGGGTCGAAGACGGCGGCGGGGTTCGGATCGAGCCCCTCGCCGTACGTCTTCACGACGACCTTGTGGAGCAGCGCCTCCAGGTCGGCGCTGGTGCGCGCCGGCATCCCGAGCGCGGCGGCGAGGGCCGAGGCGACGTTCCCCTGCGCGGCGGCGACGTCGAAGTTGGCGCCCCGCCAGCGCTTGGTGCAGCGCGCCTGGACCACGACGTGATGGCGGAAC
This sequence comes from Thermoplasmata archaeon, assembly GCA_034667685.1. Lineage (GTDB taxonomy): Archaea > Thermoplasmatota > SW-10-69-26 > JACQPN01 > JAJPHT01 > JAJPHT01. The sequence goes on from JAXDQU010000051.1 coordinate 612, forward strand.
GCCATGAGGCAGCGCGGGCAGACGTCGGGCACGGCCGCGCGAGGGCGCGTAGGAGAAATGAATTTGACCTTCCTCGGGGAGTCGCCCGCCATGCGCTGGATGGCTCTCCTGCTCCTCGTGCCCCTGGTGGGCTGCACGGGCAGCTCGCCCACCTCGACGGTCCAACACGCGCCCACCGTCGTCCTCGACGAGACGTACACGTTCCCGCCGCAGGCCACCGCGAGCGAGAGCCACACGTTCACGATCCCCGAAGGGGCGACGCGCTACGACGCGACCGTCTCCATCGTGCAGGCCTACGGCACCAGGCTGGGCGCGTTCTCCGTGACGCTCCAGGACGCCGGGACGCGCCGGGCGTGCAGCGACCAGAGCTTCGCGCAGACCGGCGCGACCTGGACCACGTGCCAGGTGGGCGGCGCCGCGCAGGCCGGCCTCGGCAACCTCTGGTACAACGGCACCGGCGGGCAGCAGGTGCGCGTCGTCATCACCGCGACGTGAGCGCGCGCGTTCCCTCCCCTGCGTGCCGTCGAGGGAAATACGCTTAAAACCCCCGAGGGGGGTCGCGCCACCATGGAGTTCACGTTCACGGACGAGCAGAAGGCCCTCCGCCAGATGGCGCGCGAGTTCGCCCTCAAGGAGTTCCCGGCCTTCAGCAAGCGCTGCGACGACAAGGAGGAGTACCCCCACGAGCTGATGAAGAAGGCCGCCGCGCAGGGCCTCCTGGGCATCATGATCCCGCAGCAGTACGGCGGCGCCGGCCTCGGCATGATCGAGTCCGCCATCTGCGCCGAGGAATTGAACGCCATCGACCCGGGCCTCGCGCTGTGCATCTTCGCGGCCGACTTCGGCACCGAGGCCATCATCCGCCTGGGCAGCGAGGAGCAGAAGCAGAAGTGGCTCGCCCCGATCCCGCTGGGCCAGAAGATGAGCGGCGCCGCCATCAGCGAGGCGGGCGCTGGCAGCGACGTCGCGGGCGCGACGTGCGCCGCCGTCAAGCAAGGCGACCACTACGTCGTGAACGGCGCGAAGATGTGGATCACCAACGGCGACGTGGCGGACTACTTCATCACGCTCGTCATGACGGACCCGAAGAACCCCAAGCCGCACGCGCGCTTCTCGCTGCTCGTCATCGAGAAGGACACGCCCGGCTTCAAGGCGAACAAGATCCACGGCAAGCTCGGCATCCGCGCCTCCGACACTGCGGAGCTCCAGTTCACCGACTGCAAGGTCCCGGCGGCGAACCTGCTCGGCGAGCCCGGCAAGGGCTTCTATTACGTGATGGAATTCTTCAACAACACGCGCATCGGCGTCGCCGCGCAGGGCGTGGGCATCGCACAGGGCGCGCTCAACATCGCGACGCAGTACGCCATGCAGCGCGAGGCGTTCGGCAAGCCCATCGCGGACCTCCAGGGCATCCAGTTCAAGCTCGCCGAGATGGCCACCCGCGCCGAGGCCGCGCGCCTCCTGACCTACAAGGCCGCCTACCTCAACGACCAGGGCAAGCCCAGCCCGCAGGCCAGCAGCATGGCGAAGTGGTTCGCCGGCCGCGCCGCGGTGGAGAACGCCGACGAGGCCGTCCAGATCCTCGGCGGCATGGGCTACGTCGACGAGATGCCCGCGGAGAAGTTCTACCGCGACGCGAAGATCACCGAGATCTACGAGGGGACCAAAGAGGTCCACAAGCTGATCATCGCGCGGAGCCTGTTCGGGCGAATCAAGGGGTAGGCGTGTCCCCTCGGGGCCCGCCGCCCGGTGCTGAGTTCAGCGCAGGCGACGACGCGAAGTTCTTGCTGTCCACATTGATGAACGAACGACGCGGAAGTTCGCATAGGACCATCCGGCTGATCACAAAGCGGCCCGCAAGGACGAAAAGGGTCCGGATTGGAATGTCGCGAGGTGGTTGCCCACAAGCTTCCCGAGCGCACGAAGAATTGTGCCAAAGGAAAAGTGCTCGGGGCGGGCACGAAGGTCCGCCCCGAGATGTCGTCTACGAGCATTTGTCTATGGCGCCGTGATGGTGCCCTGGAGGGGCGTGCTGGTGCCCACCGTGGAGCCGCCGACGCCGCCGTGCAGGCCGCACGTGTCGCTGCCCGCGAGGGGGCCCGTGAGTAGACCTGTGCCCCCAAGGCCGCCGCCGGCCGAGCTGCCATCACCGACGGGCGCCGGGCAACCCGAGGTGTCGATGAGGGGCGGGTTCGCGATGAGGCCGGTCTCGCTGGGGCCGAAGATGATGAATGCCCACGCGCTGCCGTCGTTCACGCCGTAGCACTGGACGCCGTTGGGGTCGGCGCGCGCCGTGCCCTGCGCGACCGGGCCGAAGAAGCTCGCCCACGGGTCAGGGTCGGTCGTGCTGCCATCGTGCGGGTTCACGTTGGGCGCAAGCGTCGCGCTCCATCCTCCGGGGAAGTGGCCCGTGATGCCCTGGCCGCAGTCGAAGGGGTCCGTGTCGTAGTTGTCCGAGATGACACCATTGCCGGCGCAGGGGCTCCTAACAGCGTCCAGGCCGCCGGTCTGGCCGTCCGTGCCGAACGCGTAGTCCATCAGGAGGTTCGCGGTATTGGACTGGACCGTCGCGGTCGCGCCCCAGCCGCCGCTGTGGTGGCCCACGACAGGGTAATCCTGGTCACACGCACCCTGGGAGACCTCAGGGAATTGGGCGGCGCCCATCCCGGTCTCGTGGTCGCCGTCGCCGCTCAGGCAGCCGCTGGTGTCGAACACTTGGGCCGAAGCGGCGTTCGGGGCGCCGATGAACTGGCTGTCCATCGTGACGCCGAAGGCGCTGCTGACCACGAAGACGTGGATCGCCTGGGTGGGCTGATAGTTGGGGTTCGAGGCGTCACACAGCGCGATTAGCTGAGGCACGACTGGCACGGGCACGGTTGGCACCGTTGGCACGACTGGTACGGGAACGGTTGGCACGTCTACCTGAGACGATAGAACGCTCATGTCGCAGAATACCCAGTAGTCGGCGCCGTCGCCGCCCACGAGACTGCTTTCATCCACAGTGCAGAGCCAAGGCGTTGTGCCGTTGCCGACCGCCTGGGCGCTACTACCCGGGTCCTTGAAGGGAATCCCCAAGGTCTTCGTCACCGAGAGCGCCCCGCATGTTGACGTGACCCTCAGGAGGCCTCCGCCGGCGGCGGCATGATATCCACCCGCGTCCACAATATTGCAGGTCGAGGAACCCAAAGGCACGCACGAGACTCCCGGATTCGGCGAGCTAAGCGAGTCGCCGGCTTTGACGGGAAGTCCCGTGTTGATGTCGAAGCAGAGATCAAGGGGTGGCGCGACGAGCAACTTGACCCCTTGGAACGAGAAGCGGTGGATCGTGACGTGGCCCTGAGGCGGGCTGGTGGTCACGGCATGGACGAGCCCGGATGCCGAAAGCGCACCGGCGAGGAGAACGAACGCAACGAATGTTACGATTGGATGGCGACACATGACGTCATCTTCCGCCGGCCCGAGCGTACCTGCAGCGAATCAAAATTGTCGAGCAAAAGTGTGAAACGCGCAGCAACCAACGTAACAAGGATCGTTGCACGCTCACAACTCGCCTCGCGGGGAGGTAACGCGACACCACCACCGGGCGCCCGGGGGTCCCGCCAAATGCCTGGACGCGGTAGGTCTTGGAGCGCGTCATGAACCGTGGCACTCGTAAGATCGAGTGTTCCCGATTTTCGCCTGAACCCTGGACTTCATTCGGCGCCACCCTGTCGTTCACACGGGGCCCCTCCGAGCCTGGCACCCTGACTGGTGTCGGCAGGCACGCAGGGCCGATGGACTCATCCTGCGTCTTGCCGACACGGGGGTCCTCGCCCGATTCCGCCCCCCTGAAACCCCCGCGAGGTCGCCGCGCTACGGCGCGGCGAGACGGCGATGATGAGGCTTTGCACTCGCCTACTGCTGGAGCGCCTGCCACACGTCGCGGTGCGAGTAGGCGAGCCCTTCCTTCGGAACGTCCTTCAGCGGGAAGTAGGCGACCTTCTCCGTGTCGGGCGTCGGCGTCAGGTCCGCGGGCGGCTTCGCGCCGTAGACGAAGATCATGTACCAGCGGTTGTCCTCGGGGCCCGTCGCGGGGAAGGAGAGGACGCGCTCCAGCCAGACCTCCTCGGGGCCCTTCTGGAACCACGAGCGGGCCACGCGCGCCACGGCCTCGTCGGGCGCCTCGTTGTAGCGCATCGTCTCGGCGGGGAAGGCCCATCCTTCGTTCTCGGCGAGCTTGGCGAGCAGCACGCGGTCCTGCTCGTCGCGGATGGTGAGGAAGCACTGGAGGCGCAGCTCGGCGTGCGCGTCGTGCACCGTGAACTTCGCGGGCAGCTCGCTCCACTTCTGCGCGTCGCCGTGCATGGGCAGGGACATGGTTGTGGCCACCGGCTCCGCCGGCTTGAAGGTTCGCCCTTTCGCTGCCCTCGGCACCGGCGTTCCCATGCTCCGGGACGCTGCGCGGGCGCGCGGCAGCCGATGAGTAACACGCGGAGCGAAGTCTGCAACGTTCACATTGCTTACCGTTCGTGGTTTCACAGCATTCATTCTGAATTGACATCCGGAGAGCGCGCCATGCGACGGGCGGCCCTCGTTCGAGGCGCCGAAACGGAGACTGAGACACCCATGCGATCCGTCACCATTGTCCTCGCCACGCTGCTTGCCTTCACCGCGCTCTCGATGATGGGCGAGGCGTCGGCCAACGCCAACCAGGCCATCGCCTGTTACGTCAGCGGCTCCGAGCAGGTCGTCGCCTGGGCGTCGGCTGGCGTGTCGCTCAACCCCCACCAGTTCTACGCCTGGGCCGAGGCCGGCGCCCAGGTCACCGCGAGCGCCTCCGTCTACTGCACGACGACGTACCTGCTCGGCCAGGACAACAGCTGAGCCTCAGAGGCCCAGTGTCTTGGCGATCGTCCAGCGCTGGATCTCGCTGGTGCCCTCGGGGATGCGCACGAGCCGCGCGAAGCGGAAGACCTTCTCGAGGCCCATCTCCTTCATCAGGCCGCTCCCGCCGTGGACCTGGATCGCCCGGTCCGCGGCGCGGAAGAGCGCCTCGGTGCAGAACACCTTGACCGCGCTCGACTCCATGACCACGTCGATCCCGTTGTCGATCCGCCACGCCGTGTCGAGCATCATCGTGTGCGCGGCGTAGAGGTCGATCGCGGTGTCGGCCATCATCGCCTGCAATTGGCCCTGCTTGCCGATCGGCTTGCCGAACGCCTTGCGCTCCTTGGCGTAAGCGACCATCCGCGCAAGGCAGTGGTCCGCGAGGCCGACGCATTGGCCCCCGATGGTGACGCGCGTGTCGCCGATGTTGCCGATCGCGAGCGCGAAGCCGTCGCCCTCCGCGCCGACGCGGTTCTCCGCGGGCACGCGGCAATCCTCGAAGATCCACTCGCACTGGCCGCCGTCGTCGAGGATGCTCTGCTGGACCGCGCCCATCCTGGCGCCCGGCGCGTCGCGCGGCACGAGGAAGCACGAGAGGCCCGCGAGCCCCGCGGCGGGATCGGTCTTGGCGAAGACCTGGAGGAAGTCGGCGTACGGGCCGTTGGTGACGAACGTCTTCGTCCCGTTGAGCACGTACTCGTCTCCATCGCGCGCGGCGGTGGCCTCCAGCGCCGCGACGTCGCTCCCCGCGCCCGGCTCCGTGAGGCAGAACGCGCTGCTCTGCTCGCCGCGCACGAGCGGCTTGAGCCACTTCTCCTGCTGCGCGGGCGTCATCCGCAGGAAGAGCGGGCTGGGTCCCTCCACGAACGATAGCACGCCCATGTTGAGGCCGACGCCGCGCGTCATGGCCTCGCGCCACGCCAGGTACGTCGCCACCTTGCTGACGCCCGCGCCGCCGACGGACTCGGGCATGTGCATGGCGTACCAGCCGGCGGCCGCGCTCTTGCGGCGGATCCGGCGCGTGGCCTCGACGAGCTCGGGCTTGAGGCGCCCGTCGGGCAGCAGCGGGTCCGCGAGCACGCGCGCGAGGCGCTTCTCCTCGGGCGCGACCTCCCGCTCGATGAAGGAGGCGACGCCCTCGCGGATCATGCGGACTTCATCGGGGATGGTGAAGTCGACCATGCGGCGGAAAGCCCGGCGGCGGCCTTGGCGTTTTCCCCCGGCCGAAGGTTCTTGTCCGGGCTGGCGTCTCGCCGCGCGTGCGAGGCCTAGGCGTGCTTCTCGTCGCGCTGCTCCTGGCGGGGTGCTCCGCCGCGCCCGCGATCCGGCCCACGCCCGCGCAGCCTCCGGCGCCGCGGCCCGCCGCGCGCATCGACGCCCTCGCGCCGCCCGCGCTCGTGGGCACGGTGGCCGGCTACGCGGAGCCGAATCTCGCGGTGGACCGCCAAGGCCGCGTCTTCGTCACGGATCCGCAGTCCCTCGCGCTTTGGCGCAGCGACGACGCGCAGACGTTCCAGCTCCTCGGCCAGGACCCGTGCACGGCGGCCTTGGGCGCGTGCCCCGCCCCGTCGCCCACCGCGCCCGCGTCGTGGCTGCGGGGCGGCTCCGACGGCGCGCTCACGGCGCTGCCCGACGGCACGCTGGCGTGGGCCGGGCTCGACGTGCCGCACGTGGGTCCCGGCGCGTTCGGCGTCCCGGTGCAGACGAGCCGCGACGGCGGCGCGACGTGGGACTCGCAAGTCCACAGGACCGCCGGAGGGCCAGGCGAGGGCCAGCCGTGGGCCAACCCGTTGAGGCTCCCTGCTTGAGTATTTTCAGAGCGCGCCAGAACCACTTGAAGGCACGCCTCCGGACGCGAAGCGCCGCGGTCGGGACTCATGCCGTGCTCCGCTCGATCCCGACGAAGGGCCCCCGAGCCCGTTGCTTCAGCTCGAACGCCTTCCGAGCAGTTGCGTCGGCGTAGTCCGCGCCCCGCTCGCACGCCTTGGAGCCCTTCAGCCGCTTGTCCTGGAGGATGGCGCTGATCTTGGCGGGCCCCCAAGGCGGGCCTCGGCTGAGCGCGAGTTCCGCGAGGGCGAGGGCGGCGACGAAGTCGCTCCGGCTGCGGCCGCCGTCGAGGCTCGACAGGGGTGGTCGCTCGCCCAAGAGGACGCGCCAGTGTTCCGACAGCTTCGGGCTGCCCACCATCCAGGCGCAGACCTCCCGCCATTCTGCCTCCGTGACTTCGGGGAGCGGACCGACCGGCGCGGGAGCGACCGGCGCGCGCGGCGGCGGCGCGGGCGTGTTGGTGTTGCCCGCAAACGAACGATGCTGAACAAGGCAATCGTACAGGTCCGGCGGCAGGATCTTCCTGGCGGGCGCAATCAAGCCATCCGCGAGGCTCCTGCCGGCGAGGAACTCGTACCGGATCCCCGCGGCGTGCACACTGGGCGGTGCCACGAGCAGGCCGCCCTCGCCGCGAACGTCGATCCCCTCCATGAGCTTCATGTTCGGCACTTCCGGCTGGCGCACGTAGATGTGATAGCCGCGCCAGGTGCGCACCACGAGGGTGAGATTGGCTAGCTCGCTTGGCGAGCGTCGCAGCGTCTCGCGCACGAGTTCGGGCCTATCGAAGTCGAGCCCAACGAGAAAACCGCTCGGGCTGCCCGTCACGACGCCGACGTTCTTCTCCTCGACGAGGCGACTCCCAAGCTTCCAGTCCGCTAGAAGCGGCTTCTTGCCGCCCCGACAGGCATTGCACGAGCTTGTTTCCCAGGGATGCTCCCGGCACGGCGCGCAAGGCTCGTGCAAGGGTGTCGTGCGCAAGCCCAGCCGGCGGTAGAAGCCCGCAAAGATTCCGTACGCCTCCACCGTCGCCGTCTCGGTGTGAACCGGGCGCTCCGCAATCTCCCCGAGAAGCGCCTGTGCGGCGAGCGCGGCTTCGCCCCGCTCCCAAATGCTCTTGGGAAACGCGCCCACCGCATGAGGCGTCCTTCCTGGCAGCGTTGTTCTCGCGCGGTGTATCCGGGCGGCATCGCTCGCGAGCGCCTGGACGCCGTACTCCTCGTGAAAGTCGCAAGTGCGACAATCCGCGACATATCGCTCTGCTATCTTCTCAACCTTCCATGACTTCGGAAAAGGGCAGATCAATGCCCGAGAACGACAATTGGCCCAAGTCGCGCTCGGCCACGCCGAGTGCCTCTTCGCGCTCTAGTCCGGCCAGTGTCGAGCGCAGGGCGAGGATCGTGCGTTGGCGCATTGTGGCCGCGCCGCGATACTCGTGACTCCAGACGGCCCGGTCGGCGCGCTTGTGCGCGAGCTTCCACTTCACGCCCTCCATCATGGTCGTGTACGCGTTCGCGTCCACCTTGCGGGCGCGTTGCGTCGCGACGATGAGCCAGTAGAATCCCGAGTCCTGCTTTGCTCCTGAGCCGATGGGCGCGCCGACGTGGCGCCGCTTCATGGCGCGAAATGCCATCGTCCACCGGTCGGGCGCCAGCTTCGTCTCCCGCCACCTCCCGGCGTATTCCCACTCGTGCGTCAGGCCGATGGGAGCCCCGACGTACTTGGCCCCGCTGGGCGAGACCTTCACGTCGTCGTACGCCAACGCGGCCACCTCAGTCCAAGGTGAGGCGGGCCTGCTCCAGGCGCGTGTAGTTACGGCCGAAAACCTGGAGCGTCCGAACGCGCCGGAACGGGCCCATCGTCACGGCGATCTGCGCCTGGCGAAACCCGCCAGGGAACCACTTTGATGGAAAGACGCGCTCGTGGAGGATCGCGAGCTGGCGGCAGGTGCGCCAAATCTCAGCGGCCTCACGGCGGTACATCTTGTCGTAGGGCGGATCCCAATACCCCAAGCCAAAGCACTCGTTCAAGAACGGGAGGTGAAGCCAATCCGCGCGGAGCGCGCGCGGCGTGCGCGGCGGCGCGAGATCCACCGCGAGCAGGTCAGCGGGGATGCCGTCTCGCGCGCCGAAGGCCACCTCGGGCCGCCCGAAGGTCTGCGCGACCCGCTCGAAGACGGCGCCGCTTCCCCACCCCCGCGTGCGGGGGCGAGGGCAGGCCCACAATCCAGTCCGGACCGGCGGCCGTAGTCCCGCCGCGTGGAGCCGGAGCTGCCAGAGGGCAAAATCGGCGTCGTACCGCGTCGGCCCCCGTGGCGTGGGCTTCATGCGAACGCGTCCAGCGTGTCTCTCCTCTGAGGCGGCTCGCCCCGGCTGGCGAGGCGCGCCTGGAGCACGACCTCGTAGGGCGACGAGGCGCGACGCCAGGCGTTCCGCTCGTCGGGCGCCCAGGGCCACTCGACGCTGGCCGGATCGCGCGCCCAAGCCCAGCGGAAGCACCGATCGCAGTGGGGCGGCTCGCCCGCCGCGCGGGCCGCGCCGCACTCGCAGCAGTAAAGGCGTCCTCGCTCGTCGCGGGGACGGCCGCGCGTCCAAGCCTCGTACAGCTCCGACCCAGGCGGCGCGGACGCTATGCCCTCGTCCCAGGCCGCATCAGCCAAGTCGTAGGCGCGGAAGAGCTGTACCGTCATGACGCCTTCAGGCTCGGGCTCAGGAGCGCCGCGGGGCAACTCCAATCCGCAAGCGGCCACAAAAGTGGCCAAGGGCTCACACTCCACTTGATCGGGCGCGCGCATCGTCATGGCTTCGTCAGGCTCCAAGGCGTAGCGGGCGAGGCGCTTCAGCGACCAGTCCGTGCTCACGATGTCGCGCTCCTTCCCTGCTGTTGCACCTCGTACGATGGCGCGAGAAGGGGTTCGACGGTGCGTTCCCAGCACTCCTGGCAGTAGAGATCCGGCGTGGGCGCGTACGGTCCGCTCGTCCGGATGACGTACTTGCCCTTCTCGTCGGCGACGTAGCCGTAGATCACGGCATCCTGCTGCCCGCACTGGGCGCAAGGAAAGAAGATTGGGAGGCGAGCGCCCCCGCTCGTCGTCCAACCCGCTCGCCACTGCATGGGCATCTTGAGCCGGGTCGCCATCAACGTCATGCTGACCCTCCAGGACGGAGCGCGCCCTTCGCGATCTCGACCGCTTCGATGAGACGCTTCGCGCTGCCGACCACTGCGGCCGACTTGCCCCCGTTGGCTCCACCAGCGAGATACACCGTGTAAGGGTGCTCGCGGTTCCAGCGCAGCTGGATGGCCGACTCCTTGTCGATGAAGAGCAACTCCCACGGAATGCCGAGGCGATAGCGCGTCAAGTGGTCGTTTAGCCCAAAGACCGCTTCCACCTCGTCGGGGACTCGCTTGTGGACCCAGCCCTTGCGAGTCTCGTACGAATCAACAAGGTGGCTCACGCCAATCCTCCAATGAATCGAGACTCGGGCATGATTCAGGCATCAGTGCGGGTGAGTTCGGCGGGCTCGCCGCGCTCGTCGCAAAGCCAGGAGCCTTCCTCGTTCTGCGCGATGACGCCCCTGGGAAATCGGCGGACCACGAACGTCTTGTCCGGCAAGGGATCGAGGCACGCCGAAGCGTTCGGATTCCCCGCGCGATCCACCAACGCCTCGGCCTCCGCTCGCGTGGGCGCCTCGACGAAGTAGATGTCCACGAGACGACAGGTCTTGACGATGACGAAACGCGTCACGAGCGTCTCCTCCCGCTGAGGAGCTGGCGAGCGCCCTCGGGGTCGCGTGACCATTTCTCTAGGCGGAGACGGATGGCTCCCGGCTGGCGGCCCAGCTCTGCGGCGATCTGCCGGAGCGTTCGGCCCGCGTCCCGCAAACGCAAGAGGAGCACATCATCCTCCTTCGCCCACGGAAAGAATGCGTTAGGGCAGGTAACGCGGACCCGCGCGATGCGCTCAGCTCGCGACTCGACGCGCGCCGCGCCTTGGGTTTCGAGCGCGGCAAGCCCTTCGCCTGCGGCGCGGGCGATGTCGTCGCGCGTCAGCGTGGGATGGAGCGCGAGGATCTCCTCGTGCGTGTGCCCTTCGTAGAGCAGGTAGAGGATGGCCCTGCTCGTTTCTTCGGGCGCGCTCGGGGCCACGCCTATCCCTCCGTGGGGATCACGACTTTGTGCACGCGGGGGAACCGCGGCGCCTCCTTGACCGTCCGCTCGTAGCGGATGTCCGCCTTCAGGGCGGGACGCAACCACATCAGCACCGGCTTCGAGAGCACCGGACGACGCGCGAGCGGGCATTCCCTGACCTGGTAGGCGGGCGTGGCGTCCATGACGCGGACCAAGTCGGCGTCGCGCAGACCGCTACCAGCGCAGCAGACGTACTCGAGCCCTCCCTCTGCTTCGCGGGCGAGGATGAACGCCCCGAAGCTCTGGACGCGCTTGCCGGTCCCCTCAAGGAGGCCCACGACCACGAGGTTGTCAACGCGGGCGGGCTCCTTCGCCTTCCTCCATGCGTTGCTGCGCTTGCCTACGTAGGGCGCGGTCGTGTCCTTCACGATCACGCCCTCGCCCTTCGCTGCAAGCACCTCGTCATAGAGCGCGAGCATCGCATTGGTCGCCTTGGCGACGTGGAGGCCACGTCGTGCGAGGATCTCCAGGCGCGCGCGGCGAGCGGCGTAGATCAGTGGCCGCAGGTCGTGGTTGCCCTCTTGCAGCAGGTCGAAGGCCACGAAGGTCATGGGGTTGCGGGCCACGTGCGCCCGGATGCGCAGCCGATCTGTTCGGGGGCGCTTCTGGAGCACGTTCACGTCCATGCGGAGGCCCGATGCGTCGAGGCTGCCCAGTTCGCCGTCGAGCATGACGTCACCCAGTTCAAGCTCTTCGAGCGTGGAGACGACTTCGGGGAACCGATGCGTCTCCTCTTCGCCCTCGCGCGAGAGGAGGCTCGTGACGTGGTTCTGCTTGATGGTGGCGATGATCCGCATGCCATCGAGCTTGGTCTCTGCCACGTAGCGCGACCCGCCACTGAGCCGGGCGAGATCCGCGCGCACGTCGGTCCACGCGCCCGGCTCGGCGAGCATCACGCCCACCCCGAAGCCCGTCGAGGGGAGCTGCGCTGGTGGCCCGACGGTGAGGACCGGCGGAGGAGCCGGGGAGGGCTCCGCGGCGGAGGCGTCGGCCTCCGCGCGGTAGCCCTTCCCCGTCTTCTCTGCCACGAGGCTCTCGTACTTCTTGCGGGCCGTCGCCTCGTCGGTGGCCTCGACCTTGTAGCCTTGGGTCAAGTGAGCTCCCCGGCGGCCGTACTCGAACCACACCGACCATGCTGCACCTTCGCGGCGCAGTTGGGCGTGGTACACTTTGTCGCTCGTGCCCTCGCGAAAGGCGAGGGCTACGCTCTCTACGGTTTCCATGTTGAACCTCGAGAAGGAAGTCAGCGGCGGCCGGGCCGGTTCCGGGCGCGAACGCACTTCGCGCACTCCGGCGCGCGTCGCGAGGGAGCATCCACGAGCGTCCACGAGGCGCGCACGCGCAGCCCACAGTGCGTCTTGCGGGCGTCGCTGCTCGTGTGCGTCTTTTTGTGGGCGACCACGCGCGTCTCGTAGTACGCGTAGCCCAGCCTACTCACCGCCCGCGGGAAGCGTGCGCAGGAAGAGGCGCGCCGCCTCGGTCGAAGAGAAGGGCACCACAAGCACGACAAATCCGCCGGAGTCGGGGAACGTGCCCGAGCTTGCCAATGCGCGATAGGGCGCGCCCGCGATGTTCACGACCACGGTTCGCCTCACGCCGCGGCCCCCCGCTTCTTGCCCGCCGCCGTGGCCGGCTTCGCCTTGCGCGGCTTCGGTGTCACGAGCGGCGCCTCGACGCTCGGGGCCGGATCTGACGCTTCGGGCGCGGGTTCGGCGGGCTTGCGGCGCGTCTTTGCGGTCTCCATGCAGTAGGCCGCGCCGTGTCCATCGCGTGAGGCGGCGACTTCCTGGGCTTCTTCGGGCGTGTCGCGCACGAAGAGCGTGCCGCAATCCTCGCAGCGCAAGCCGTATCGGACCGGCCCGTCGGCGCTGTTGGGATAGTAGGTGAAGATCGCGCTTCCTGGCGCGATAGGCTCCAGTGTGGGCCAGGTCCGCTTCGGCGGCACGTACGGCTCCACCCTGGGGCCGGCGGGAACGCGCCGTGTCTCGGTGGCTGGGGGTGGCGCGGCGAGGGCTTCTGCCGTGGCCGCCGACCAGCCGCACTCGCTGCACGTTCCGTCGGGCGCGTCGAGGGACGCTCCGCATTGGGGGCAATCGGGAACCTCGTCGCCCACCTCGTCGGGATCAGACGAGGGCAAAGGCGCTCACCACCCTCTTCTCTGGCTTCGTCTGCTCGGCCTTGGGGATGGGGACGCGGTTTTCGACGCTCGCCATCACCAGCTCCTCTTTGGCGTCGCGCTTGACATCCTTGTCCAGCATGGCCAAGAGCCCTTTCTCGGGCGTCTCGCCTTCCCATGCTTGGGCTGCGTGGGCGGCGCCGGCCGCATAGAGATGATCGTACTCGTCGCGCGAGAGCTCGTCCACCGGGTAGGCGGGGACGCTCTTGGCGTCCCGGTCGAGGTTCACCTTGAAGAGCAATAGCGCGCCAGACTCGGCGAGCGTCACGAAGGCCAACCGGGAGTTGCCGCGCTGGCGGACCACCGCGAGGCCGACCCTGTCCGTGAGGTAGGCGTGCAAGCACGCCCAGACCTTGCGCGTGTCCGCTGCCTCGTTCGAGGGCACGATGCTCATGCTCCCTTGGACCAGACGCGCAAGGTAGTCGCGCAAGCCCCATGCACCGGCCAAATCCTGCGGGATGGGTCGCAGGACGCGCACCTCATCAGGCAGGCCCTTCGTTACTTCGGCGGTTGCTTCGGCGTCCGCCGGCGCGATCACGGCGACCTCGCCGCCGGTCTTGTACCCCTTCAGCGCCGCGTCCTTCGAGACGAGGGCCGCCTGGAAGAGGCTCGCCAACTGCGACTCCAGCTCGCTCTGCGAGAGGGCGTGGTCCGCGAGGTGCTCGGCCATGTCCTTGATGGCCTGGTCGCGGCATGCTTCGCATGTCTTGGGCTGCTTCACCGGCAGCTGGTGCACCGGGCAGAGCGTCGAGAGCGACACCGCGCTCGCGCCCGTCTTCGACGCGGCCAAGCCCGTGAGCTCGACCTCGATGTCGATCTTGGTCTTCTCGACCCAGAATCGGATTCCTGACTTCTTCGCCACGAAGACTTCTCCTCCCGCCACGCGCGGCGGGGCAGGGCTCGCGCTCGCAGCGAAGCGATGCGCGATCCAACGACGCGCCTACGAGGCGTTCTCGCTCTCGCGGCGCCGCTCGTGCGCCAGCCTGAGGAGGCTCGCGCGCACGAGGCTAGGCACGCGCTCCTCCAAGACCCAGCCCAACCTCGCAGGCGGTTCCCCGCCCAGGTACACGGGCATGTGCGCGAGTTCCTCGCGCACAAAGCCCCGCAACTCGCCCTTCCCCATCTGCGCGGCCAACTCGATCTCGAAGCCATGACAAGCCAGCAGGGCTTCTTCGACGGCCTCCGCGGCATAGAGCGCCCACGCGCACGCCTGCAAGGTATTCGCATCGTGCGAAGACAGCCTGGTTGCGCAGGCGTTGCAGGAGCCCACGGGATCCGCCAGCTTCGCTCGCAGGTCGGGCCACGGCGGCAAGAGGAACTTCGTCACGCCTCCTCACCCGCCTCGTCCTGACCTGTCGCTTGCTCTCGGCGCCAACGGACGCGTGATTCGTCGATGAGCCGGCGCCAGCGCCGGCCCGACTCGGCCGCGCCCTTCACGCGACACCCGCCGCAGGCGTGGGCGCAGGCACAGCCGACGCGGGGGCGGGAGCGACCTTGCGCGGCTGCTTGGGCGGCGCCCGGATGGGCACCTTCGCGGCGGCGCGCACGCGCTCGTCGTGATAGCCGGCGATGAGCGCGCCCTTCGGCCTCGACCGACACGCCGCCTTCACCTTGACCAGGCAGACGGGGCAGGCCACGCGCCGGGGGTCCTCCCACCAGCGCGTGCGACGCACCTTCCCCGAGCCGTGCTCCTTCAGTTCTTTCCGCATCTGCTTCTCCGCGCTGGTGCTGATCTCCTTGATGCTCGTGCGCGCCACGAGCTCCAGCGTGCCCTCATAGCCGCGCATGTACGTGGCCAGGACGGCCGCGACGAAGTGCGAGCGCTTTTCGCCCTTGAGCCCCTTGACGTACTTTAGCCGCTCCTCGTACGTCATGCCCTTCTTCGCGATCGGGTACGCGCTCGTCTTGTTGCCCCACGCCATCACGGCGGGGTAGGGCAGCTCGACGCTGGTGGCGATGCGATCGGCCTCGCCCTCGTCGTACTCGGCTACGCGGCAGAGCACGCGGAGCCCTAGCTCGTCCACGACGCTGGGCGAGGAGCGCGCGGCTCCTTTGGTGAGCGCGATGAGCGCCTGCTCCTGCGTGCGGCGGTGAAGCTCGTTGTTGAAACGCCGCTGATCGTCCTTCTGGCGCTGCTCCTCCGTCTTCGTGGACTTCTTGCTGCGCGCCTTCGCCTTCTCGGCCTGCTCCTGCTCGATGGCTGCCTGGACGGCCTTTTCGAGCTCTGGCTGGGGGAAGTACCGAATGGGCCTGTAGGCCGGGTCCGCCAGGGATGGGGCCGCCTCGAACGCGGCCACGAGCGCGCGCCTGTTCCTGATGTCCCAAGGCACGTCCTCCCGCCACCCCAAGGATTCCAGGCGATGGATGGTGTCCCACCGGATGGAGTGCCAGTCGCGCCGTTCCGGGGCCGCACCGCGCAGGACCTCCGCCACGGCCTCCTTGACTTGGGTCGCTAGCGTTTCATTCTCGACGCCCTTCGCCTGGACGAATGCTTCCAGGCTGCGAAGCGCGCCCTCCTGCGAGCAGTGCTCGGCGGCGTAGGGACCGTACGTCGGGCCGAGGGCGTGGATGCGAAGGCGCTGCTCGACCCACGATTCGCTGTGGCCCGCGAGACGGGCCAGTGTCTTGATGCTGATTCCTGGCGTGGCTTCGCGCAGGCGGGAGAGGGCGCGGCCCTGCTCGTACGAGTTGTGCGCCTTGACGCCCACGTTCTGGACCAGGCTGCCCGCAGCCGCCATCGCTTCCGTCTGCTCGGTCGCGTAGCAGAGCGCCGTCGCGTACTGCTCAGGATCCGTCTTCTGGAGGATCATGAGCGCGGCGTGGCGGTGGTGCCCGTCCGTGATGAAGAACTGACCCGGATTGTCCGGGTCGGGCCGCACGTCAAGCGCCGTGCGCTGGCCGGCGAGGCGGATCATGTCCGCCAACTCGTGGGCCCAGGCCTCGTCGATCTCGCGCGGCTTCTTCGGATCGTGCTTCAGCTTCGCCAGTGGCACGAGCATCGTCGGCCGCTCGCTGGGCCGTATGCGCACGAGGCTTGGGTCGAACGCGCCCAAGTCCGCCTGCGCCGCGTCCGCCATGTTCGCCGCGCGGACCTGCGCCCGCGACGGCCTCTTCTTGCCCTTCACGGGCTCCTGCGCGCCCCCAACGTGGGGCGCCTTGGTCTTGGTCTTCTGCATGATATCACCGATGAATGAGAAACGGCAACGACGCGCTACGCCGTGGCGAGGCGAGTCTGCCCGCGGGCGTTGACTCGGGCGCGCGTCACGCGCGAGGCGGGCACGAAGAGCTCGAAGGCCGAGGAATCCACCGAGTCGACGCCCGCGAGTTCGAACATCGTGAGAGCTTTCCTTCCCGAGACGCGGCCCACATGCACCTTCAGCCCGAGCTTGTGGGCGAGGCGCACGGCGGGGCCCACCACGCGCCGCTTGAAGCGCGCGTCCCCGCCCACGAAGAGGCCCCAGAAGGGCGTCGCCTCCTCCGCGGCCCAATCGAGCGCCTCCGCCACATCATGGATGGTGATGCCATTCTGGATGGCGAGATACCACGGCGTCTCGGCGGGCAGGCGCTCGATCCAGCGGAGGCTGTGCTCCAACGAATCCTCGCTGAGCGGCTTGTCAGGACAGACTCCGAAGTCAGGCCCGCGAATCGCCCACGCCTGATGGTACATGCGCGGCATCTCCAAGTCGTCGTCGTAGATTGCGTACTTGCAGAAGCGCTCCTCGTCCCACGGAATGCCCAGCTTCCAGGCGCGAAAGGCGCCGTTGTCGAAGCACCAAGGAATGTCCGCGAGTGGCTTCTTCCAGCTCCAAGGCGAGACGAGTCGGCCCAAGGCGTGCTGACGGATTTCACCCAGGGCGCGCTCGCCGCCCACGCTGCCCGCATACACCCTCAAGGGCAAACCTCGCGAGGTCAGGCCGTGGCGAAGGACTCCAAGCTGGGCCGCTGCAGGTCGTCGAGAATGCTCCGGATGAGCGCCCGACCCATGTTGACGGTCACGACGTTGCCGATCTGCTTGATCTGCTCCTGGCGCGACCCCTTGAGGACGTAACCACGCGGCAGGCCTTGGAGCGCAGCGAGCTCGTGAGGTTGGAGCATACGGAAGGGGAGCACAATGCGCGCGAAGCCGTCCCGAACAGGCATGACAAGGCCGAGCCGATCGCGGCACGTTACGGTGGACCCCGGCTCGTCCACGCTGCTCACGCCGCGGCCGTTCTTGTGGTACTTGACCAAGAAGGGCCGCACGAGACCGCCGGCTCCGTGGCCCGTCACAGCCGGCGCGGGCGCGTCGAGGCGATGCACACGGGGCCGTTGGCCGTGCGCCTCACCGAAGTTGGGCACGAGAAAGGGCGTCGCCAAGCCCACGCGGTCGCTCGCCAAGATCGTCGGCGCGGGCCGGTCGGCACCGCGCGGTCGGCTGCGGTTCGTGCCCGGCCGATCCGTCGTGACAACGAAGGGCGTCACCACATGCCCGCCGCCGCGCATCGCGCGCACCGTGGGCGCGGGCAAGTCCACGCTGCGAGCTGCGTTCTGCCCCTCCTCGTGATACGGACCCGTGAGG
>JAXDQU010000052.1:0-11620 GCA_034667685.1 Thermoplasmata archaeon
GGCTGAGGCTGAGGCTGAGGCTGAGGCTGAGGCTGAGGCTGAGGCTGAGGCTGAGGCTGAGGCTGAGGCTGAGGCTGAGGCTGAGGCTGAGGCTGAGGCTGAGGCTGAGGCTGAGGCTGAGGCTAGGGGTTCCGCCGCTCGGCCTGCGCGACCGCCTCAAGCGCCTTCGTGATCGTGTCGATGCGCGCATCCGCCGCGCGCGCCGCGTGGAAGGGGTCGGCGAACGCCTTGGCGGGGACGCCGCGCAGGATGTCGCCCAGCGTCAGCGACCCGTCGACGGGCAGGGGGCGGTCCCCGATGCGCGCGATCGCGACCTCCTTCTCGATGGGGAAGCGAAGCAGGGAGAGGCTCTCCTCAACGACGGCGTGGGCGATCTCGTTGCGGCCGGCGGATGGGAATCCCTGGACTCGCATGGCGCGTCCTGGGCAGGTTTGGCTCAAGACGCTTTCGTTCCGTGAAAAACCGGATCAGCGCCAGACGATGCTCGCCAGGATGCTGCCCAGCATCGAGAGCGCGAGGACGAGCGCGACGATGCGGATGATCCAGACGCGGCGAGACGCTTTCGCCATGCGGCGGCGATGCTGGCCGAGCCTCAAGAATCCTTGCGGGAGCGCCGCTTCGCGTGGCGCAGCGCGTCGCGGAACGCGAAGCCGACGGGCAGGCCGGTGAGCAGGAGGCCGACCAGCAGCACGAGCGCCCCCTCCCACGTGAGGCCGGTCACGATGAGGTCGACGAGCCCGGCCATGACCAGGAGCGCGCCCAAGGCGATCGCGACGGTCTTGCCCGCGAGGAGCAGGCCGTCCTTCGTCTCGGGGCGCACGAGCGGGCGAGGCGGGACCGGGCCAAAAGGGTTCTTGCGCGGCCGCCGCCCTGCGCCGCGCATGGGCAAGTGGTTCGAGGAGCTCGAGGCCGGCCAGGTCATCCACCACGACAAGGGGCGGACGATCACCGAGGCCGACAACGTGCTCTTCTGCGCGCTCACGATGAACGACCAGCCGCTGCACCTCGACGCGGAGTACGCGAAGACGACGCAGTTCGGCCAGCGCGTCGTGAACGGCCTCCTGACGCTGAGCCTGAGCGTGGGCATGAGCGTGGGCGACCTGACCGCCGGCACGCTCGTGGCGAACCTGGGCTACTACGACGTCGAGCACACGAAGCCCGTCTTCCACGGCGACACCATCCGCGTGCGCAGCGAGGTGCTCTCGAAGCGCGCGACCTCGAAGCCCGGCCAGGGGCTCGTGGAGATCCGGCACGTCGTGACCAAGCAGGATGGCTCCGAGGTGCTCACGTACAAGCGTCGCGCGCTCGTCCGGATGCGGCCCTCGTGATGCCTGCGCCACGCTGGCTCTCCCATCCATCATCGGCTCGATCCCTCCAGCCACGGAGGACACAGAGGTCACAGAGGACGAGAGAAAGTCGCCTCTGTGACCTCTGTGTCCTCCGTGGCTGGAGTGGGGCGCCGATCACTCCACGTGTCGCACCGCAACGGCAGGCGGCAGCCGGCTTGCGCGGATGGCGGGCCCGAGCGCAGCGAGCGCTGATAGCACCAGGAGCGCGCCCACGAAGAGGCCCAGCGTGAGCCAGGGCGGCGAGAACGAGAGGCCGGCGCGCGTGTCCATCCTGTACCACACGCTCGCCGCGACGACGAGGCCGACGGCGACCCCCACGAGCGTGCCCAGCAGCGTGGTCAACGTCGACTCCACGAGGAAGGCCAAGCGCACCTGCGTCTCCTCGAAGCCCAGCGCGCGCAGCGTGCCGATCTCGCGGCGGCGCTCGTGGACGGCGCGGCTCGCGAGGATGCCCGTGGACGAAAGGCCCACGAGCAGGCCGACGCCGAGGAACGCCTCCACCACGAGCACGAGCGGCTGCGCGGCCTGGACCTCTGCCTGGTGGATCGCGCGGAAGCTCTGGAAGTCGAGCCCCTGCTCCTGGTAGACGGCGGTCAGGCGCGCCGCGACGTCGTCGGGGTCCGCGCCCGGCGCCGCGCGCACCAGCACGACGCGGCTCGTGCGCAGGCCCAGCGCGTCGGAGTCGTTGGCCGAGATCAGCAGGCCCAGCTCCCGCGTGCGCACGTAGCCCGCGAAGGCATAGGTGCGCGTCACGCCCAGCGGCGCGTGGAGCGTGACGGGCTCGCCCAGCGTCGCGTTGAAGAAGCGCTGCGGGTCGGGCCGGTCGAAGTCCGCCGCCGCGATGGCCTCGCCGCGCGCGATCGCGGTCCAGGCTTCGCGGTCCGTGGCATAGCGCGCGTCGCGCTGGGAGAATGATAGCGTGACGTTCTGGGCGAAGCCGGGCGTCACGCCCCAGACGGCGCCGAAGCCGCCCACCGCGCCCTCGGGCGTCGTGACGTTGAGCCCCGCGCGCGAGAGGCGCGGCAGGAGCTGCGCGTCGGCGACGTCGTGCGACAGGCCCGCGGGGATCGGCGGGTCGAGCGCGTTGAACGGCAGCGGCGAGGTGCCCTCGATCTGATAGCCTCCGAGGTCGTCGGGCTGGCGCGCGGCGACGAGGCTGAAGAGCGTGCCCATCACCGTGACGACCATGACGACGATCGCGATCATCGCCATCGTGAGCCCGGCCGCGCGGCGCTTCGCCATGAGATATCGGGCGGCCACGAGCACCGAGCCCTGGCCGCGCGTCCCGCGGGCAAGCGCGTCGTAGGGACGCGGCGAGGCGACGGCCAGCGCAACGAGCCCGAGCGCGAGGAGCAGGCCGCGCCCGAGCGTGTAGAGCGGATCGTACGCGCCGCGCTCGCGCGGGAACGTGGACGTGAAGAGCGTGTAGACGAGGAGCGCCGCGCCGGCCACGAGCGGGACGAGCGCGGCGCGCCGCCAGCCCAAGGCGACGAGGGCGACCGAAGCACCCGCGAGGACGAGGGGCCACGCGGCGAGGCCGCCGAAGGGCAGCAGCAGGAGCGCCAGGCCGCCTCCCGCGAGCACGAGCGCGCCCGCGAGGCCGACGCGCCGCTCGCCCTTGGGGTCCTCGGCCACGCCGCGGATGGCGCGCGAAGGATCGAGCCTGGCGAAGCGCGTGGCGCCCAGCGCGATGGTGGCGAGCGGCACGAGCACGCCGATGGCGAGCGCGACGAGCAGCGTCCCGGGCTGGACGGTGGTGGCGACGTAGCGCCGGAACTGGTCGGGCACGCGCGGCAGGAGCAGCGCCACCACACCGAAGAGCGCGCCGAGCCCGAGCGCGAGCCCCGCGAGCGCGGCGGCCAGCGTGTAGTAGAGCCCTTCGAGCGTCATGGTGAGCGCGACCTCGCCGCGCGTCAGGCCCATCGCGCGCATGACGCCCAGCTCCAGGCGGCGCTCCTCGACCAGGGCTGATAGCAAAGCGTAGGCGAGCAGGACGGCCGCGATGAGCGTGAAGCTCGTCATGGCGAGCACGAAGCCGAGCACGACGTTCTGGCTGCTGCGCGTCTCCTGGACGATGGTCGCCTTGTCGGCGCGGACGCTGAACGTGCGGTCGCCGCCCGCGGTCAGGTGATCGCGCATCGCGGAGGCGACGCCCTGCGCGTCGTTCCGCACGGTGAAGAGGAGCTGCGTGGCCTGGCCGGGCGAGCCCGTCGCGTTCCGCATGGCGTCGAGCGGCAGGAGCGCGGTGTCGGTGCCCACGTAGCCGCTGCGTCCTTCCTGCACGGCGATGCCCGCGACGCGCGCGTGGAGCACGCGGATGCGAAGCTCGCCCGCGAGCGCGTTGCGCAGCACCGGCACGCGCAGCGTCACGTCGTCGCCCACCTTCACCGCCAGCGCGTCCGCCAGCGCGCTCGACAAGACGACCTTGCCCGCGCCCGGCTCCGCGACCGGGACGCCCGCCGAGGTGCGCAGCGGGCCGAGCACGGCGGGCTCGGCGGGATCGACGCCACGCAGCACCACGTTGGAGACGGCGTGCTGCCCGTCGGGCGCCGTGACGCTGCCCGGCACGGTGAGCGTGGGCACGACCTGCGGGTGGGCCGCGGCCACCTCGGGCAGCGATAGCAATTCCGCGCTCTTGTTGGGCGCGAAGGGCACCGCGCCCGTGACGACGACGTCGACCGCGCCGAACTGCGCGATGGCGCCGCGCTCGACGGCCGCGCTGATGGTGTCGCCCATGCCGAGGCCCGCGACGAGGACCGCCGTGGCGATGAGCAGGCCCAGGATCGCCCGGATCGTCTGCCCCTTGTGGCGCAGCCCGTAGCGGAACGCGAGGCGCGCGAGGAAAGCGGGCTCCACGTCAGCCTCCGACCACGAGGCCCGACTCCATCCTGACGACGCGCGTGCAGCGCTCCGCGACCCGCGGGTCGTGCGTGACGACGACGAGCGTCTGGCCGCGCTCGCGGTTCGCCGCCACGAGAAGATCGAGCACGTCGGCCGCGCGCTCCGCGTCGAGGTTGCCGGTGGGCTCGTCCGCGAACACGACGCGCGGCTGCGGCGCGAGGGCGCGGGCGATGGCGACGCGCTGCTGCTCGCCTCCTGATAGCTCGTTGGGCAGCCGGCGCTCCTTCCCCGCGAGGCCCAGCCCCGCGAGCGCCGCACGCGCCACCTCGCGGGCGCCGCGCTCCTTCTCGCCGCGCGTGAGCAGCGGGAGCATGACGTTCTCCTCCGCCGTGAGCACCGGGATCAGGTTGTAGCTCTGGAAGACGAAGCCGGTGGTCCGCGCGCGGTGGCGCGTCAGCTCGGGCTCGCGCAGCCCCGCGAGCGAGCGGCCCGCGAGCAGCACGTCGCCGCTCGTGGGCCGATCGAGCCCCGAGAGGCAGTTGAGCAGCGTCGTCTTGCCGCAGCCCGACGCGCCCATGATCGCGACCATCTCGCCTTCGCGCGCGACGAAGTCCACGCCGCGCAGCGCCGGGGCCGCCGCGTCGCCCGCGCCGTACACGCGCGTGACGTGGCGGGCTTCGACGACCGGGTCGCGCATCGCGCTGCGGAGGCGCCTTTCCGGCTTGAGGTTTGGTGGCGCCCCATCCTTCAGCCACAGAGGACACGGAGGTCACAGAGGGGCGAAAAGAGCCGTCCTCTGTGTTCCTCCGTGTCCTCTGTGGCTGGCGTGGAGGCGAGAGCATCCCGCAACGCTCATCCCAGCCCACCTGCGATCACGGCCTCGTGGCCGTCGACATCCGCCGCTCGGTCCTCTTCACCCCCGGCGACCAGGAGAAGCGCATGCTCAAGGCGCTGACGCTCCCGGCCGACCTCGTGTGCTTCGACCTGGAGGACGCCGTCGTCCCCGAGGCGAAGGAGCCGGCGCGCCAGCTCGTGAAGCAGGTGCTGATGGCGAACCCGCAGGCGCCCGGCCAGCCCGACCGCTGCGTGCGCATCAACGCGCTCCAGAGCGACGAGTGGCGCAGCGACCTCACCGTGGTCATGGAGGCGCACCCGCAGGCGCTCATGGTGCCGAAGGCGGACGATCCGAGCGCGTTGGCGCGCCTCTCGCAGGAGCTGGCGGACGAGGAGTCGCGCGTCGGGCTGCACCCGGGCGCGACGCGGCTCTACCTCATCGTCGAGACGGCGCTGGGCGTGCTGCGCGCGCTGGAGACGGGCATCGCGGCCGGGCAGCGCCTCGCGGGGCTGCTCTTCGGCGCGGAAGACCTGGCGGCCGACGCGGGGCTCGTGCGCACCGCGAGCAGCGTCGAGGTGCTCTACGCGCGCAGCCACGTCTCGCTCGTCGCCGCCGCGCTGGACGTGCCGTGCATCGACCAGGTCTATCCCAACTTCCAGGACGCGGCCGGGCTGGAGAACGAGGCGCGGCAGGCGCGCACGCTGGGCTACTCGGGCAAGATGGCGATCCATCCCGACCAGCTCGCGCCGATCCACCGCGCGTTCACGCCCACGCCGCCCGAGGTCGAGGCCGCGGTGAAGCTCCTCCACGCCGCGCAGGGGCAGCCCGGCGCGTTCCGGCACGAGGGACGCATGATCGACGCGCCCCTGCTGGAGCAGGCGCGGCGCACGGTGAGCATCGCCCGGCGCGCGGGCATGGTGCGGTAGCGCTACGGCGGCGTCGCGAGCGTCGGCACCGCGATCGTGGGCGTCGTGACCGCGACCCCGCTGGCGGCGGGATGCGCCTTCGCCACGAGCGCGTCGTAGGCCTGGTCGGCGGCGCTCTTCTCCTGCGGCGTGGTCTGGTCGTTCCAGCGCATCTTGGCCAGGGCGCTCGGGTCGCCCACGGTCTCCACGAGGACCTCGTCGAGCACGTCGCGCGGCGTCCCGTGGATGGAGAGGATCGTGACCTGCTTCTGGTCGATCATCTGCGCGATGCCCGCGGCGTTCCAGTCGCGGCGGTCGAAGTCGACGAGGAGCGTCTGGTCGCCCACGCGCAGGTGAACCTTCAGGAACGCGGGCGTGGGATCGTAGCCGTCCACGCTGCCCGTGACGTCCTTGGGCTGCTGCGGCTGCACCAGGGTGCACCCGGCCAGGCCCGGAGCGAGAGCGAGGGCGACGACGAGCGCCGCCCGAGCCCGCAGGCGATGGCGGCGCTCGTTGGGGAGCGGCGTGAGGAGCGCGAGGGTGACGAGCGCGGCGCGCATCGGGCGGGCTCTGCGCGGACCCCTACAAGGCCCCTTGCCCAGGGACGCCGGGGCCCGGGGGTCGAAACCATTTCATCCCCGGAGCGCGAAGCGGCCCCGTGCGCCGGGGCTGGCCGATCCTGATTCTGGTGCTTGCCCTGCCCACGGGCGCAGCCCAGGCCTTGGTCTGGCAGGACCAGGTCGTTCCGGTCAACGACGACGTGATCGTGTACCCCAACGGCACGCTCACCATCGGCCCGGGCACGGTCGTCACCGGGACGGGCCACATCGTCGTCTGGGGGAGCCTCGTGGTCGAGGGCGACCCGGCGCGGCGCGCGGAGATCGCGGTCCCGATCCTGCTCCTGGGCAACGGCACGAGCACCCTGGAGCACGCGCGCGTCTGGGGCGTCCACGGCCCCGCGATCACGCTGCGGAACGGCACGCTGCTCGCGCACGACGCGGTGCTGGAGGCCGACGACGTGGGGCTCGACGCGGGCCACGGGGCCCATGCCTCGCTCGCCGACGTCACCCTGCGCGACAACGCGGGCGCCGCGCTCCGGGTGTCGGGCGACGCCCGCGTGGAAGTCGCGCGGGCCACGCTGGAGCGCAACGGCCGCGGCGTCGAGGTCGCCTCGGGGAGCCTGCTCGTCTCCGACTCGATCTTCCGCGGCGACACGCCGCAGGTGGACGTCGCGTGGGACGGCGGGGCGCTCGACGCCACGTTCCTGCGCAACGACCTCGCCGCGCTCCACCCCACCGGCGGCCCGCTCGTCGTGCTGCGCGACGGCAACGCGACCGGCCCGGGCCCCACCGTCTCGTTCGCGCAGGACCGGCTCCACGACGCCGCGGTGGCGATCCTCGTGAGCGGTCCGGGCCCCGCGCTGCGCAGCGAGAACGACACGATCGACGCGAACGCCGTGGGCCTCTCGCTCCACGCGGGGACCGCGCGCCTGGTCCGCGCCACGCTGGGCAACGCGCGCAACCTGGAGGGCGCCGACTCGGGCGACGTCGCGCTGGAGAACGTGACCTACCTCGCGGACGCCGCAGCCACGCTCCCCACGCAGGTCCCGGTCGGGTTCCCCTGGGCCGCGGTCGGCCTGGGCGCGGTCGTGCTCGCCATCCTCGGCCTCGTCATCGCGCAACCCCTCGTCAAGCGCCGCCTCCCCCAGCCTCCCCCCGGCTCCCCCGGCCTCCCCCCACCTCCCCTCGTCCCGCACGTCCTCCCGGCGCTCACCCCGCACGAGATGCGCATCCTGCGCGACGTCGCGGCGAACCCGGGCAGCGCGCAGGCGGCCATCGCGGCGCGGCTCGGTGTCACGCGCCAGGCGCTCCACTACCACGTCAAGAAGCTGGAGACGAAGGGGCTCATCGTCAAGGTCGCCAAGGGGCGCGAGACGCGCTGCCACCTGGCGCCGGGTGTGGCCGAGGCGCTGTTGTCCCTCGAGTGACGGAGCTACGGTGCCTGGAGAAGACAGAAGCCACGGCGCGCGCTGCGCGTGGGCATGGAGGCCCGAGGGAGCGCGCTCGCCGTCGCGGTGCTGCTGCTCCTGGCGACCGCGCCCGTCTTCGCGGCGCCCATCCTCTCCACGCTGCCGCACGGCGCGATCCTGATCCAGCGCGATGCGGACTTCGACGCGGCGCACGGCGTCGTCGCGGGCTCCGGCACGCCGGCCGACCCGTACTTGATCTCCGGCTGGCACGTCGTCGTGGGAAGCGGCGCGGCCATCTCGGTGACGAACACCACCGCGGCCTTCGTGATCGCCGGCAACCTTGTCGAGGGGCCGACGGGCATCTCCGTCACGGCGGACGCCTCGTGGTCGCTCGTCGAGGACAACCAAGTCATCGTCCACGGCAGCGGCATCGTCGTGTCGGGCGCCTCGACCGGCATCGTCAACAACACGCTCCAGCCGGGCGCTGGCGCCTCGGGCAGCGCGACCGCCATCGTCACGACCGGCGCGAGCGTCCAGGTGTACGGCAACGCGATCGACGAGGTCGCCAACGGCATCGTCGCGACGCAGGGCAGCGTCTCCGTCTGCGCCAACGACGTGCAGAACGCCAACGTGGGCATCCTCGTGCAGGCCGGCGCGAACGCGACCGTCTGCGGCAACGTCGTCGCGCATTGCGGCGAGGTCGGCATCAAGACCGTCCTCACCGTGGGCAGCCTCGTCGTCAACAACACCGTGCAGTCGTGCGTGGGCGGCATCTTCCTGATGCACGACAAGGACGTCAACGCCACCGCGAACCTCGTGGTGAAGGCCTCCGTCTACGGCATCCTCTGCGAGCAGTGCGGCGGCACCGTGAGCCTCAACACCGTGATCGACGGCTGGGCCGACGGCATCGAGCTCTGGAAGAGCACCGCGCTCTTCGCCGACAACAACGTCTCCAACAACCTGGGCGCCGCGTTCAATGCCGAAGGGGGCGCCGCCACGATCCGCGCGAACCTCGTGCTGCGCAACGGCGTGGGCGTCACGCTCTGGAACCAGGACACCGCGCACCTGGAGGCGAACGTGCTCGCCAACAACACCGTCGGGCTCGACGTGCCCTACGGCTCGCGGCAGGCCGTCGCCTCGATGTCGGGCAACGTGGTCAACGGCGTCAACGTCGACGGCACGCTGCGCGCGGGCGAGCAGGTCTTCTTCTACAAGGCCGCGAACGTGACGATCGCGGGCGGCGTGCGCGACTCGGGCTTCTCCGCCGGCTACTTCGGCAGCGTCAGCGCGGAGGGCAACGTCGTCCTCTACGAGGTCGACACGGCGACGATCGACGGGACGCTCATCGGCCACGCGGACGTGGGCGTCATGGCGGTCAACTCGTTCAACGTCGTCGTGCGCGGCGCGACCATCACGCAGGCGCGCGTCGGCGTGGCGGCCTACGGCACCCTCACCGGGTCGGGCGAGTACGGCGGCGTGGGCGAGGTGCCCGCGTGCGTCGTCTCGGTCAAGAACACCAGCATCAGCATCCCGGTGGACCCCGCGGGCACCATCGGCATCTCCGCCGAGGCGTGCCGCGTGCAGGTTTCGAACACCAGCGTCTCGCTCGTGGACACCGGCATCCTCGTGGACGCCGGCTCGCAGGCGCTCATCGTCAACGCGAGCGTCCACGACACGCGCGTCGGGCTGGACCTCACCGGCACGCCGCATGATATCAACGTCACCGGCACCGTGATCGCGCGCAACCAGTACGGCATCCTCGCGCGCGGCAGCGTCGGCGCGTTCGTGGACGACCAGGTCACGGACAACGTCGGCCCCGGCATGGCGCTGCTCCACGGCGCGCGCGTCGAGGTCATGGGCAGCGCGTTCCTGCGCAACGGCGCGGGGCTCGTGGACGCGCAGCCCTGCGGCGCGCCCGCCTCCTGCGGCCAGCTCGTCTCGACGGCGAACGTGTTCGCGCAGAACCGCGGCGACGGCGTGGCCGTGAACGGCACGACGCGCTTCGAGGCCGACCAGCTCGTGGACAACCGCGGCGACGGCGCGCGCGTGGGCAGCACGACACTGCGCGGCGTCACGGCCTCCGGCAACCTCGTCGACGGCGTCGCGGTCAGCGGCACGTTCCTCGTGCGCGGGTCCACCTTCGACCACAACGGCCGCCACGGCGCCACGCTCGTGGGCGCGGGCGACCTGCGCAACGTGACCTCCGTCTGGAACGCGCAGGCCGGCTTGCGGCTCTCGCCGGCGGGCGTCACCGCGGCCGACCTCTACGTGGCCGACAACTTCGACGGCATCCTGCTCGACGAGGGCGCCTCCGCCGGACCCGTCGCGGTCCCGCCGCCCTCCGTGCAGGGCGTGTGGGGCCTCCTCGGCCTCGTCGCGCCCACCGCGAGCCCCGCGACGCTCGACGTCCACCACTCCGCGATCGTCGCCAACGAGCGCGACGCCATCCGCGCCGGCGGCCAGGTCGTCAACGCCACGTCCAACTGGTGGGGAAGCGCCACCGGCCCGGCGCTCGACGTAGGGGACCAAATCGGCGCGTTCCAGAACGGCGTCTCGCCCACCGTCCGGTTCGTGCCCTACTACACGGACGCCGGCATGACGACCGTCGGGCCCGTGCCGCTGCTCTGACGCGCTGGCGTTTCAGGGCTCCGGGCTCAGGACTCGGGACTCAGGACTCTCCGGTTGCAGGCAGGCGGGAGCCCTGAGTCCCGAGTCCTGAGCCCCGCGAACGGAATCACTTCTCTTCGGCGTGCTCGTGCCTGTCGTGCTCGAGCTTGCGGCTCTGCGCCACCCGGGCCTCGCCGCCCTTGCGGCCGATCTCGGAGTAGAAGTCGGGCCCGCGCTCCTTCGCCACGCGCTGGCCGCCCTTGCGCCCGATGCGCGAATAGAAGTCCGGGCCGTAGCGCTGCTTGGTGGTGTTGCCCCCCTTGCGGGCCGCCTCCTCGATCGTCATGGGGCGCGACGAGGTGTCCTCGGTGGTCCCCTTCGTCGCGTTCTCGTCATGCGTCGTCTCGTCAGGAACGTCGTTCTCAACCACTCGGGTCACCTGTTGCCTGGTGGCTCTCCCGGGCGGTCGTTAGAAAGGTTCTAGCCCCTTCCTCGGTTGGCTCGACGATGCGACGACCGACGAAGGGAAGCGAGGGAAACTGAAGGGAAGAAGGGAAGCGGGGGAAGACGGGCGGCTTGGATGAGCCCCCTTCTTCCCCCGCTTCCCTTCTTCCCGCGCTTTCCCAGCTTCCCTTACACGTCCGTGAGAAAATGCGTGGCCTGGATGCCGGTCGTAAGCCCGGTTCTGTTCATCCCGCGCGCCTCGCGGCGTCCGGGACTGACGGCATTCTCCTACCCTTGCGGGTGCCCTCGTCGTCGAGGGCCGCGTCCGACTCGCCTCGCGGGTGAGCGTCGATCGAGGCTGTTTGGACTTGCTCCAGGGACCGATAGGGCCGTTTCATCCTCTCCTTCCGAAACGTCCGGGGCTTGGGTCCCCATCACACTTCACGGAGGCGGTGTCGTGTCTGCTCCTCGGTCGGGGCTCTCGCCCCGGTCGCTGCGCGTCCTTGGGATCGCGCCGCGGCGCCCTTGCTCACGGGAGCCGGGACTTTCCTCACCCCCTTGCGGGAGCGTCGGCCGTCCGCCGGCTTCCAGGCAATCGGACCACGGGCTCCTCCGCCATGAACGTTCCCGAGCCCAGAGTCCTGAGCCTTGAGTCCTGAGTCCCGAGCCC
>JAXDQU010000053.1:0-6750 GCA_034667685.1 Thermoplasmata archaeon
AGGCGACACTTGGCTTGAGGGTTTTCCGGGCTCCGCCGTGGGTGCTTCGCCCGGCTCGGGTACCACTCCAGCCCCGGTGTACACAGAGGTCACGGAGGCGGCTTTTCTCGTTCCCCCGTGACCTCTGTGTCCTCCGTGGCTGGAGGCGGAGCACCCCTCAGACGTCGAAGGTGGCGCCAGGCGCCGCCATCTCGACGCGCCCGCCGAACCCTTCTTCGGCCTGCCGCCGCGAGAGAGCCGGATCGAGGTTGTCGCGCAGGTGAGTCAGCACGAGGCGCTTGACCTGCGCCTTGACCGCCACCTCGCCCGCCTCGCGCGCCGTCATGTGGTGGTCGCGCGTCTTCTCCGGGACCTGCCCCTCCTTGAGGTCCTGGTAGGTCGCCTCGAAGAGCGCGAGGTCGGCGCCCTGCGCGGCCTCCTCCAGGAGCGCGCCGGCGCGGGTATCGCCGCTGTAGACGAAGCGCTTGCCGCCCGCCTCCGCGCGCAGCGCCAGGCACGCGACGTTGTGCTCGACGGGGCAGGCCATGAAGCGCAGCTCGCCCGTCTCGTAGACGGTCCATTCGGACATCTCGGTGATGGCAAGCGCCTCGACGTACGGGTCGGGGTCGCTGCTGAAGAGGCTGAACCAGCGGTAGAGCAGCGTGCGCGTGCCGGGCGGCCCGAAGACCGGCAGCTTGCGCCGCGTGAAGCGCGCCCAGAGCGCGATCGGGTAGAGGTCCGCGACGTGGTCGTGGTGCAGGTGCGAGAGGTAGACGCCGGAGAGCGAGGCGAGCGACGCGTGCTTCACCAGCTCGCCCAGCACGCCGCCTCCGCAGTCCACGAGGAGCCGGGTCTCGCCGTGCTCCAGCAGGTGGCCGCTGCCCGCGTCTCCCGGGCGTGGAACGCCGGCGGCCGCGGTGCCAAGCGTGACCAGGCGCATCGTGCAGGGGACGGATGCACGTGGCTTAAGCGCATGGGCAGGTGTGGACGAGGCATGCGCAACCAGAAGATCGCGGTGCTCGGCGCGGGCAACATGGGCCGGGCTCTCCTGCGCGGGATGCTCAAGGCCGATGGCGCGCAGGCGCTCGCCGCCACGACGCGCTCGCCGGAGCGCGCGAAGGCGCTCGCCAAGGAGCTTGGCATCGAGGCGCACACGGACAACCTGAGGGCCGCCGCGTGGGCCGACGTGCTCGTGCTCGGCGTGAAGCCGCAGATCCTTCCGCAGCTCCTCGCCGAGATCCGCCCCGCCGTGCCCGCGGGGCGCCTCGTCATCAGCATCGCGGCGGGCGTGCCCACCTCGGTGATCGAGGCCGCGCTGCCGGGCGCGAGCGTCGTGCGCACGATGCCCAACCTGCCCGTCCTGGTGGACGCGGGCGCGACGGCCTACTGCTTCGGCGCGGGCGCGGACCGCAAGCACGAGGCGCAGGTGCGCGCCATCTTCGAGAGCGTGGGCATCGCGGTGCCCGTCGACGAGTATCTCATGGACGCGGTGACCGGCCTCTCGGGCACGGGGCCGATGTACGTCTTCCAGTTCATCGAGGGGCTCTCCGACGCGGGCGTGAAGGTCGGCCTCTCGCGCGACGTCGCCAACCAGCTCGTGATCCAGACGGTGCTGGGCGCCGCGAAGATGGCCGCGCAGACCAAGGAGCACCCCGCGCAGCTCAAGGACCGCGTGACGTCGCCGGGCGGCACGGCCATCACCGCGCTGCACAGCATGGAGCGCTCGGGGCTGCGCGCGACGCTCATCGACGCCGTCGAGGCCGCGACGAACCGCAGCGCGGAGTTGGGAAGGAAGGCGAGCGGGAAGTGAATCGAGGGCCGCGCACAGAAGATGAAGTCGAGGCTGCCGTCGCGCGGGCATTCGGCCCGGACTTCGTGTTTCGATCCCCCAAGCGCGAGGATGGTCGCGAGGCGACCGATGTGCTCGTTCTCTTCGATGACTTCCGAGTCGTCCTCGAAGTGAAGGCCCAAGCCGAGCTGGCCGCCGACGCGCCCCGTCACAACGCGGGCCGATGGGCCCAGAAAGCTCTTTCAAAGGCATGCCGCCAGGTGGACGGAGCGATGCGGTCCCTTCGTGCCGGCCAAGTCGTCCAAGTCGAGAACGATAGGCGCGGAAAAGTGGATGTGAGTCTCAAGGATTCTGACTTCCTCCTCGGTCTTATCGTACTTCGGTGCGATCCTTCCGAGTTCGCGGCGGCAACTGCGCTCGCGTCGATGGAAAAAGACTTCCACGTATTATCCTTCGAGGACTTCTCGGCCGTCGCGAACATCCTTGACACTCCAGCTGACCTCCTCCGTTACCTGCTCCTCCGGTCTCAAGTCTCACCTGCCAAGCGCCCCACTTTCGGCCAAGAGCGCCC
The DNA here is from genome assembly GCA_034667685.1 of Thermoplasmata archaeon. GTDB lineage: Archaea > Thermoplasmatota > SW-10-69-26 > JACQPN01 > JAJPHT01 > JAJPHT01. Next base: position 2,340 of record JAXDQU010000053.1, read on the forward strand.
GCTTCTTGAGAAGCATTGTCGCATGCTTCGGCAGGAAGCATACGAGCTCGCCGGAGAACCGGGCGCAGGTGACCTTGTCCCAGAGGTCCTTCAGGATTACGCGAATCATCTGAAGGGTCATCGGTCGGTCTTCGGGAGTCTGATTGACGACATCATTGAGTGTCTTCATCGGCAAGATGCCAGCGTCTCCGGCACACCCCATGTCTTGTTCGACGTTCCTGCCGCCGGGAGGGATTACGTGAAGGTTGGGCTCTTCCTTGCCCGCCGCACGCGCCTCAACAGAATCGGGCTCGGCAAAGAATACGTTGCGACACTCCGACGGGCCGCTCAAGGAAACGGTTCCTCCCAAGGACTTTCCGCCAGCTACGAAGACAGCCTCTGCGTCGTGTTCTATGCGGCCCACCCGGGTTGCTCAAGACTCGATCGCAGCAGGACACTGGTTTCCATGGTCATGATCGGCGCAAACGGCCCTTCAGACTCAGGACTGTATTGGAATCGCTATTCACAGTGGAAGCGAAGCAGGCAAGGACGTCGACGTCATATGGATTGGAATGCCTCTCCCCTTCGACCCCTTTGTCGAAGACCTGGCGATAGCACTCTTTGGGCCAACGCCCGTGGATTGACATGATCCTTGGATGACGACTACCCCGGCTGCGTGCCGTGTCGTCCGGCATCATGCTAGTCGTTTGGGCGCAAGGCCTCAGGCAAGTAGCTTGTAGTAGAGGCTCGTCGTCCCGAGCGTCCCCTCTGCCGTCACGGAGAACGCCGGGATGTCGCCCGCGTGCGTCCACCCGCACGCCTCGTACATGCGCCGCGCCTCCTGGTGCGCGAACGTGTCGAGGTAGAGCGTGGTGCGGCCGCGCGCGAGCGCCTCGCGGTCGACCGCGGCCATGAGCGCGCGCCCGATGCCGCGGCGCCGCGCGCGCCGGTGCACCATGACCTTCTGCGCCTCGGCGCGGTGCATCCCGTTGGGGCGCATGCAGAGGTCGAGCTGCGCGCTTCCCACGAGCGCGCCGTGCAGCCGCGCGACGAGCACGATGCGCGTGCCGGCCTCCACCTCGTCGGCGACGCGCGCGAAGTACGCCTCGCCCTCGGCGCGAGGGACCGGCGGGAGGAAGCCGAGCCCGCCGCCCGAGGCGACCGCGTCCGCGAGCAGCTCGACCCACGCCGCCGTCTCCGTCCGGATGCCCTCGGCCGTCGCCGTCTCGATGCGCAGGTCGCTCATGCGCGCGCAGGCGAGCGGCGCAGGATGAACCCCGCGGCGCGATGACCGAACGATCGCATCGACGAACGGGGGGAAACCCGGATCGTTCGCCCCGCCCCGCCAAGCGCGTGCGCGGCCGCCTGCTCTGGCGATCCTCCCTCTCCTCGCGGGGTGCGTCCTTCCGGGCGATGAGCCGCCCGCGGAATCCAACGCGACGGACAACGCCACGCCGCCCGCGCCCTCGACGCTCGCGGCCCCGCCCGGGCCGACGGGCGCGACCCCCGCGGAGAGCACCGCGGCGCCGACGCCGAGCCCGACGCCTCCTCCGCCGACGCCCACGAGCCCCTCGGCTCCGCCACCTCCCCCGCCCGCGGCGACGACGTGGCCGGTCGAGGGGAGCCACGTGGACTACGCGACCGAGGCGCACACGGCTGCCCAAACGGGTGCCACGAGCGCGACGTGTACGCGAACGCGAGCTGGACGTACCAGGGCGGCGACTGGCGCGGCGCGTGCGCTGCTGATGTCCACGAATGGTGGCAGTCCAACGACACGTGGCGCAACACGACGGAGCGCGCGTCGTTCACGCCCGCGCATCCTCCGCATGGGCCGCTCTTCGACACGACGAGGCCGCCCAGCGTCGGGAGCCCGGTGCAGGTCTGGGTCATGGACGGCTGCCAGAGACCCTCGCGCAGGCCAACGACTCCGACTTCACGACGTGGTGGAGCCCGCGCACCGGCCTCGTGTGGGCATGGACCTGGTACGAGCTGGAGGCCACCTTCATCGGCGGGCGCGTGACGTCGACCTACGCGCCGCAATAGGGTTCAAGTCCGAAGCCGCCCGATGCGCGGCCGTGCCCTCGTGCAAGTGCGGCCAGAGCGCGGTGCACTTCGCGCGCTACAGCGGCGAGCACCTGTGCGCCGAGCACTTCTGCCAGGGTGTCGAGAAGCGCGTGCGGCGCGAGCTGCGCCAGCAGGGGCCGTTCAAGAGCGGGCAGCGCATCGTCGTCGCGCTCTCCGGCGGCAAGGACAGCGTCGTCGCGCTGCGCCTCGTCCACGAGACGCTGGCCGACAATCCGCGCATCGGGATCGCCGCGCTCACTGTCGACGAGGGCATCGCGGGCTATCGTCCTCCCTCCATGGAGATCGCCGCCGAGCATTGCCGCGAGCTGGGCGTGGAGCACCTCGTGCTCTCGTACGCCGAGACGGCGGGGCTGACGATGGACGTCGTCGCGGCCGACGCGCGCCGCCAGCACCTGCCCTGCGCGTACTGCGGCGTGCTCCGCCGGCGCAACCTCAACGAGGGCGCGAAGAGGCTGGGCGCGACGCACCTCGCCACCGGGCACAACCTCGACGACACGGCACAGACGATCCTCATGAACCACCTGCGCGGCGACGTCGACCGCCTCGGGAGGATGGGGCCGCACCGCCCCGAGCACGTGCAGCCCGGCCTGATCCCGCGCATCCTGCCCCTGCGCAGCATCCCCGAGAAGGAGGTCGCGCTCTACGCGACGCTGCGCGGCTGGCGATATCACGACGGCGAGTGCCCCTACAGCCTCGACGCCACCCGCGGCCGCTACCGCGACCTGCTGCTCGACCTGGAGGAGAAGGAGCCCGGCACGCGGCACGCTTTGCTATCGGGGCACGACAAGCTTGCGCCCCTGCTATCAGGCGGGGCGAAGATCGCGGCGTGCGCGAAGTGCGGCGAGCCCACGAGCGGCGAGGTGTGCCGCGCGTGCCAGCTCGTGGCGGAGGTGGGCGGCGCGTGGCGCTGAAGCTCGTCTCCTTCGACCTGGATGGCACGCTCATCCACCCCGCGATCTTCAACGCGGTCGCGGACCCGCTCGGCTTCGGCGACAAGCTGGAGGAGACCACCCGGCTCTACTTCGCGGGGAAGATGTCGGCGGACGAGACGTTCCACGCGGACTACAAGCATTTCGTGGGGCGCGAGGTCGCGCCGATGCACGAGGCGTTGCGCGCGAGCGACCGTTGGACGCCGGGCCTCGCGGAGGCCATCGAGCGCCTGCACGGCGCGGGCCTGCGCGTGGCGGTCACGACGGATCAGCCCGATTGGCTCGTGGCGATGACCCGGGAGATGTTCGGCGTGGACGATCTCGTGTGCAGCCAGGGCGACGTGCGCCACGGCCGCGTGGCGGGAAGCTATCACCTGGCGCACGACAAGTGGGCGAACCTCCAGCGCCTGCTCCGCGCGCGCAGGATCGACCCGCGCGAGGCGTGCCACGTCGGCAACGGGCGCAACGACGTGCCCGTGTTCCGGAGCGTGGGCTGGAGCCTGGCGGTGTGGCCGATGCACGCGGACGTCGCCGCCGGCGCCGCCGAGGTGCTGGAGGAGCCGCGCGACGCCGGCGAGATTGCGGACCGCGTGCTGGCGGCGGCGCAGCGAATGGCGTAGCGCAGACGTCGTCGTTCATGAACGAAGAAGAGTGAGGGACCATCATGGGTGCATTTCCCATCCCTTGTTGCCATGATGGTCCCGGCGACATCGATTCCGTGATCGCGTCGAATCCGTTCCACGACACGTCGCTGTCGGCATTTGTGCCGGGTCGGGTCTCACGGGTGTGAGGGGCCCTTCCGCCGCGGTGCATTTCCCATCCCGTTGTTCTGCGCGGCGCGGTGGCGTGTTGGGATCCAGTCGATTCGGCATCCCCGTCGCGACAACCGTTGCCTGGTTGCCTGCCCCCGAACGAACGGGGGCATGGGATGGGCGCGCACTGAAGCGCCACCCATCTCGGGGGAGACTGGCTTTCGATGAGAGGGCGCCGCACTGAAGCGGTCGCCCACCCGGGGGAGACTGGCTTTCGATGAATGGGCTCGGCACCGAAGCCGCGGCCCATCCGGGGGAGACTGGCTTTCGAGTCCCGCGCGCGGGAGCGAACCGGACGCGCGCGAGTGGAGTGATAGCTCCGTCCTACCCGACCCAGGGCAGGTCGAGGCCCTTGGGGGCCGCGGGTCCGCCCTGCGGGGTGAAGGTCGCCTTGTTGGCGTCCTTGTTCGTGACCGCGCCGATGATCTGCGGGCTGTGGATGCCCGTCATGATGGCCATGACGCGCAGGCGGCCCTCGAACTCCGGCATGATGCGGGCGCCCCAGATGACGTTGGCGTGGGCGTCCAGCTCGTAGGTCAGGTTCTGCGCCACGGCTTCCGCGGCGCTGAGGCTCAGGTCCGGCCCGCCGGTCATGTGCACCAGGGC
>JAXDQU010000054.1:0-84741 GCA_034667685.1 Thermoplasmata archaeon
GTCGCGCTCGGCCAGGCGCCCGCCCTTCATCGAGGCCAGCGCGCCCAGCTCGGCGGCGGGGAGCGTGGGGTGCTCGGCCGAAAGCTCCACCATCAGGCGCATGCGCGGGCGAGGCGGCCCGGCCACTAAGCGGTTTGCCTGCGCGCGCGCCACTCCAGGCCGAAGAGCGTGAGCCCCGCGGCGAGGAGCGCCGCCGACGCATAGGGGTAGAACGCGATCTCGGGCTCCAGGAGGGAGATCCCCCCGAGGCCGGTGGCGGCGAAGGCGAGGATGAAGCGGAGCGAGACGTCCTCGGTCATGGCGGTCGGAAGCGACCAGCGGCGGCCCCCGCATCAACCCTTGCAACCAACTGGCTGCATGGTGGCGGCGCCAGGTTCAACGGCGGCGGCGCCCCTCCCGCCGCGTGCGCCTGCGCGTCCTGGGCAACCCCGACCGCTACCTGGCCCCTCTGTCGGGCGGCTCCGGCTACCTCCTGGAGGGGGCCGCGGGCGAGCGCATCCTCCTGGACTGCGGCGGGGGCGTCCGGGAAGCCCTTGCGCATATGCAAGTCGACCGGCTCGACGCGGTCGTCCTGTCGCACTTCCACCACGACCACGTCCTCGACCTCGTGACGCTGCGCGATGCGCTGGACGCCGGCACCCAGGTCTTCGTGCCGGCCGGCGAGGCGAAGCGGCTCGACCTCCTCGCGCAGGCGTTCGTCTTCGAAGGCGCCTTCGACCTGCCCGGCCCGGTGCGCGAGGGGGCGCGCGACGGCCGCGTCGGGAGCCTCCGCCTCGCCTTCGCCCCCACGCAGCACAGCGCGCCGAGCATGGCGACGCGGATCGAGGAGGCCGGCGCCGCGCTGGTGTACGCGAGCGACACCGCGCCCTGCGAGGAGCTGCGCCGCCTGGTCCGCCCCGGCGACGCGCTGCTCATGCACACGCTGCTGCCCGACCTCCCCGCCGACCAGCCGCACCACAAGGTCCACAGCACCGTCGCCGCGGCGGCCCGCCTCGCCCGCGAGACCCAGGCTGGCGCGCTCTGGCTCTCGCACCGCTATCACGGCATCGACGCGGCCGAGCACCTGCGCGCGGCGGGCGACTTCCCGAGCGCGCGGCTGCTGGCGCCTGGAGAAACCTTCACCGTCTGAGCGACGGCACCTCTATATGACCGCTATGTGCCATCCCATAGCATGGGAACGACGTCGATCCAGATCGACTCCAAGACCCGTGCGAAGCTTGCTCGGCTCAAGGCCGGCCCCCGCGAGACCTACGACGAGGTCCTGAACAAGCTGATGTCGCTCATCCCGGAGGGGGACGAGGAAGGGAAGTTCACCGACGAGTTCCGGCTCGGACTCCTGGAGGCCAAGCTCGACGTGAAGGCCGGACGCACCATCAGCCAGGATGAGATGAAGCGCCGGCTGGGCCTTTGATGCGCTGGACCGTCGCCTGGTCGCGCCGCGCCGAGAAGGACATGCTTGCCCTCGACGTCGCCATCGCGCGGCGCGTGCTCGGCAAGATCGCCGACGCGGCGCAGGACCCGCCGGCGTCCTTCGTGCGCCTCCAGGGAGCCGACGAATGGAAGCTCCGCATCGGCGACTACCGGGCGCTCGCGTACCTCTCCTTCGAGGACCGCCGCGTCACGGTCGCGCGCGTGCTCCGTCGCTCCGCGGCGCACAAGCGCTGAGCGCCGCCTCAGCCGGGGAAGTGGAACACCATGATGACCGCGGTGAGCGCCACCAGGCCGATCGCCCCGAACGCGCAGCCCAGCCACGCGACGCTCCGGGCGGCGTAGTCCTTCGAGAGCGGCTGGCGGTTGTCGCGCGCCGCGCGGGCCTCGTCCACGAGCGAATCGCCGACGCGCCGCATGCCGAAGTACCAGAGGCCGAGCGCCAGGAACATCAGGATCAGGCCCCAGAGCGCGAAGGGCGTCTCCGCGATGCGATGACCGAAGAAGCGCACCATGCCGTAGCCCGCCGCGAACGTCACGAGCGCGCCGGGGCCGATGACGGCGCCGTCCATCTTGCGCAGGCGCTCGTGCACGCCCGCCGCGAAGGCGGGATCGCCGCTGCGGTCGGCCATGAGCTTCCAGAAGAGCGCCGCGACGAGGCCGCCCAGGAAGAGCGCGACGCCCAGCATGTGCAGCGTGAAGAGCGAGAGGCAGCCGAAGCCGTCGCCGCAGAAGGCCACGTGGGCCGGAGGCCGGGCCCTCGCCTAAGCGTTGTGTCCCGTCTTCTTCCAGCCACAGAGGACACGGAGGCACACAGAGGCGGTTTTCACAGTCCTCTGTGGACCTCTGTGTCCTCTGTGGCTGGAGTCGCGTCCACGGCTAGCGAACGAGAACGCTGACGCTGAGCCCATCCCCCGTCGGCACCACGCTCGACACGAGCCTCGGATCGCGCAGCATCGCCTCGGTGTAGGCCCGGAGCCCCAGCACGCTCGCGTCCTTCTTGCCCGCGTCCCAGATGTCGCCGTGCCAGAGCAGGTTGTCCGCCGCGATGACGCCGCCGGAGCGCGCGAGGCGCTTGGCGTGCTCCAGGTACTGCGGATATTCCTCCTTCACGCAGTCGAGGAAGATCAGGTCGTAGCCGGGCGCGAGCTTGGGAAGCACGATGAGCGCGGCGCCCTCGTGGACGGTCGCGCGGGACGCGACGCCGGCCTCCTCGAAGTTGGCCCGCGCGCGGCGCGCCATCGCGGGGTCGATCTCGATCGTGTCGAGCCGCCCATCCTTCGGCATGCCGCCCAGGAGCCAGAGCGCGCCGTAGCCGACGTTGGTGCCGACCTCCAGCACGCGCTTCCCGCCGGTGGCGGCGACGAGCGTCCGCAGCAGCGCGCCCGTGAGCGGGTTGACGGCGGGCTGGTCCTCCGCGTTCGCCTCGCGGTGCAGCCGGTCCATCACCGAGAAAGGGTGCTTCGAGAGGCCGAGCAGGTAGCGGTCCGCGTCCGCGGGGAGCATGCCGGGGTCCATCGGCCGAGCAACCCCAGCCTGAGCCTTAGCCTTCGCCCCAGCCGGCCGATCCCAAGAGGCTGAATTGCGAGCGCTTAAGAACGTCCTGGGGAGACTCCCCCTCGTGCGCGCGCTCGTCCTCTCCGGGGGCGGGGGCCGGGGCGCCTACGAGCTGGGCGTCTACAAGGCCTTCGTCGAGCGCCACCGGACGTTCGACCTCATCAGCGGCACCAGCGTGGGCGCCATCACGGCGGCCGCCATCGCCAGCGGGCTCTCCGTCTCCGAGCTGGAGGCCATGTGGGGGCGCATGCACAACTTCCGCGTGATGCAGCCGCGTGGCGACCTCTGGCGCCTGCCCACGTGGACGCACCTGATGTACACCAAGCCGCTCCTGGAGTTCCTGGAGAAGGAGATCGACTACGAGGCCGTGAAGCGCTCGCCCGTCGAGGTGCGCGTGGCCGCGGTCGACGTGGGCACCGGCGACCTGCGCATCTTCACCAACATGGAGCTGACGCCGCGGAGGCTCCTCGCGAGCAGCAGCATCCCGATCCTCTTCCCCATGGTCACGGACGTCGACGGGCGCGTCTACTGGGACGGGGGCACCGTGGTCAACACGCCGCTCCAGCCCGCGATCGAGGCGGGCGCGACGGAGATCGTCACGGTGCTGCTCTCGCCGGTGGGCGCGCGGCCGCTCGACCCGCCGCACAACCTCTGGGAGGCCATCTCGCGCACCGCCGACCTGCGCCAGATGGGCAACCTCAAGGAGGACATCAAGCACGCCGAGTTCATCAACGGCCTGGTGGCCGCGGGCACGGCGGACCCGGCGTGGCACCACATCGACTTCCACATCGTCAGCCCGCAGCAGACGCTCGGCCTGATGACGATCCTGAACTTCGACAGAAAGCTCGCGCGCCGCCTCATCGACTGGGGTTACCAGGACGGGCTGGCGTACCTGGACGGCGACCGCGGCGAGCACCGCGTCGAGGTCCGCGCGCGCGAGGAGCTGGCCGAGGCCGAGGAGCGCGAGGCGCGGTTCTGGCAGGTGCTGCCGGGGACCGATTTCTAGCTTCCCTCGTCTCAAGGGCGGGTCTTGCGGACGAGCTTGCCTTCCTCGATGTCGCGAAGGGCCGCGAAGCCGCGTTCGACGGCGTGGGTGAGGGTGGCGAACTCCTTGCCATCGCCGGTTCGTTCCTCGATCCAGGCCAGGAGATCGGGATTCGGGCTCACGCTCAACTTCCGCTTGTTGCCGTGGGCGGCGGCCTTCGGCTTTGCCATGGTCGGACAAGGTAGGACAGTGTCGGTCTTTAAGCGGTCGGGCGACATTGTACGACGCTGTCCGAGGGATGACGTTGGAAGACTCCGAACCGTGCCGCAACCTCCGATCCAGGGAGGTCTACGTCGCTTGCCCGCATTGCGAGGGGCCCGTGAACGTCTCGCCCGAGCTCGCGCGGGCCATCACCGACTTCAGCATCGCCATCTGCGGCGTGCTCAGGCCAGAGCAGAAGGCCTTGGGCGAAGCCCTCCGTTGGGTGGTGGCCGAGTGCAACGAGCGGCGCATCGAGGATGCCGAGGCGCGATTCATGCTCCAACGGCTTCTTCAACGCACATCGAAGGCCCGAGGAAGGAAGGGCCAGCCTCGTCCTCGCGCCTCGCGTGGATAACCACGGTCGCGTTCCGGGCGTGGGGGGGGGGGGGCAGTTTCGGGGACCTGATCGGAGGGTTCCTCTTGGGGAGGGGGTTCGCGGTGGGACGCGGACACCCCCGGGACGCCCTTTCGCGTAACTCCGTCCCATGATCTTTGCGCGTCGGGACGGGTGGACGTGGGTCGTAACGCGACGGAGATTGGCGAGGATTCCTGCGAAACGGGACGCGGGCGGGCCGAAGCGGACATGCCAGCGTGGCGTGTTACGGGCGCCGTGCTCCTGGGCGCAGCCCCCGTCCTGCTCGGCGCGGCGCTGGTCCTTGCCGCGGTCGCCCTCCTCCTGGTCGCTCGCCGGGCCCGCACGCGCGCGCTGGCGCGCCGGGGGCTGGAGGCCTCGCGCGCGGGGAACGACGCGGACGCGCTGCGCTGGCTGGAGCGCGCGTGGCGCGGCGGCCGCGACCCGCAGGTCGGCCTGGAGCTGGCGTGGCACCTCACGGCGGTGCGGCGGCTCGAGGACGCGCTGGCCGTCTACGCCGCGCTCGGCGACGCGCTGCCCCCCGGCGAGGCGACGTGGCACATGGCGATGCTGCTCTTCGAGCACGGGGGCGACCTCGAGCGCGTCGAGACGCTGCTGGTCGCCACGCTGGACGCGGAGCCCGCCTTCGTCGAGGAGCTGCGGCTGGAGCCCGACGTGCTGAGCGCGATGAGCGCGCGCCCGGCGTTCCGCGAGGCCTGGCGGCGCGCGGCGGACGGACCGCGTTAGAACCCGTTTCATGACCTGTTTTCGGCCGTGCGGGCCGATGCGGGGCGGTCTGCTTCGTTGCGCGACCGCTCGAAAGCGCGCTGCGATTCCTTCGGGATCGCGCGCCTCGCATCTTCGGCCGAACGCTTCGGCCTCGCGCGAATGCGTTTCGCGCCCACCCCGCCTCGACCCGCCCGCCTCGAAAACAGGCCATGAAACGGGTTCTAGCGTCGCGCCCTGGCGCGGGCGAGCACGGCATCGGCGTTCGCAAGGTGCTTCGCCACCTCGCGGCCGGTGCGGGAGAGCGTGATCTCGACGATCTCCAGCGCGCCCTGCTCGCTCTTCTCCACGTCGACGACGTCCAGCTTGACGAGCCGCTCCAGCGCCATCCGGCTGCGGGCGGGCGACGCCTGGCACGCGGCGACGAAGCGGCGCATGTTCATCGGCTCGTCGGTGAGCAGCTGGAGGATAACAGTGACCTCCGGGCTCCCAAGCTCGTCGAGCATCACACCCTTCTAACCGGCTGCCCGGTTTCAATAACGAGTCGTCCAGGCGGGTCGCAAATCGACTCCGTGACTTTTATGTAATCAGCCGCCCCTCGACCTCCACGTGGGGGGCCAACCGAACCTGCCGTGGTATTGCGTCCGGTGCGGGAGACGCACCCGCGCGGTGCTCTGGCTCGTCGCCGAGCGGCGGCTCGTCCACGCGCGGCGGCGGCGCGGCCCCGAGAGCCATGAGGCGTGCTGCGGGGGCGAGATCACGGAAAAGGAGGGCGTCGCCCCGCTTCACCCGGGCGACGTGACGCGCTGCATGCCCTCGTGGGGCAGCTTCTCGGTGCACTTCGTGCGCCTCGGACAGCCCACCGGCGCCCATGGGCGCTCCTGGACCGGCACCGCGCTCTGCGGCCGCACCTACCGCGCCGGCCACTGGTCGCCGCTCCCGCGCGACGCGCCCCCGGGCGAAGCGTGCAAGCTGTGCCTTTCGCTGGCGGAGAGCGCCTAGAGCCTCGCCAGGAGGCGCGCGCAGAAGATGGCCAGCTCGTTGCCGTTGGAGCCGCTCCAGGCCGCGAGCGCCTCGTGGTCCCGCGTCCTCACGAGCCCGAAGTATTCGCCCAGCGCGGCGGGAGGATCGGTGATCGTGGGATCGAGCACGATGGGCGCTGCGACGCCCTCGCTCGTGAACGAGACCGCCCGGTAGGACGTCCCGCCGGAGGGGATCGCATGGAAGAACGTCGCGATCCACGTCCCGTTTCCCATCGCCACGAGCGCGGGCACGGTCGCCCCCTTCGCCTCGGGCGCGTCGATCACGCGGGGGGCGGTCCACGTCGCGCCCGCGTCGCGCGAGCCGCGGGCGACGAGCGTCTCTCCCGCCTGGCCGCCGACCGGGTAGACCACCTCCCACCGCGCCGGCCCGAGCGCGACGACGGGCAGCCACGCGCAGGCGCCCAAGTCGGCGATGGCCCACGCGCGGCCCGCGTCGCGGGAGACGGCCACGGCGCAGGACACGTTCCCAGCCCGGACGTCGGCGACGCTCACGAAGCGCGCGAAGGGGAGCACCCACGCTCCCTCGGGCGCCACCGCGGGCGCGCCCGTCATCGCGTTGCCCGCGGCCTCGGGCGCGCTCGCGGCGACCCACGTCCTTCCGCCGTCGCGCGAGACGGACACGAGCATGACGCTGCGCTCCTCGTCGGCGGGCGTCGCGCGCTCGCGGGCGCCGAACGCGGCGAGGAGCGTACCGTCGGGCGCGAGGGCGAAGGCGGGCTTCTCCAGCGCGACGAGCCGCGCGCCGCCATCCAGGGCGAGGGCCTGCGCCTCGGCTCCCTCTCCGGTGGCGACGATGCTCGCCTCGGGGAAGTCGAGCGAGCCCGCGGGCGAGCGCGCGGCGAAGACGCGCGACTGCGTCTGCGCCAGTCCTCCCGCGTAGTAGGCCCCGTCCACGGCGAGCCCGCCGAGGACTGCGCTCCCGTCGGGAAGGAACACGAGGGTCGCATCGTAGGTCTCCGCGTCGGGCGCGCCGGGGAGGACGAAGGGGCGCGTCGTCCACGTGGCGCCTGCGTCGCGCGATTCGTGGAGAAGGAGCTGCTGGCGCGCCGCGACGGGCATCACCCCCGCGAGGCTCATGCTCGCGGCGAGCACGTGGCGCTCGTCCCGCGGATCGACCGCGAGCGCGGGCTCGCGTGGCTGGTCGGGGTTGGGGTCCACGAGCGTCTTGCAGGGCGCGGGGCACGTCAGCGCGGGCTGCGCCGGGCCCGGCGCGGCGGATGGCGCGGCAGCAGGAGCCGCGCAGCCGCAGAGGAGAATGCAGAGCGCGAGCGGCGCGAGGCGCGGGTCCACGTCGCGCGAGGCCCACGGCCGCTTATGGCCGCTGTCGTGAGGGCGCTAGAGCAGCACGATTTCCTTCGTGTCCGCGTCGTAGGAGAGGATGTTGCCGTGTCGCCCCCAGTTGATGAGCGTGCGCACGGCCTCCTCCTGGTCGTGGGTCCAGAGCTTGAAGCCGAGGATGTCGGCCAGCTCGTCCTTCTGCATGCGGCCGCCGACCTTCTGGAGCTTCCCGAGGACGTCCATGAAGATCGGCGTCTTGAGCGCCTGCTCGCGGAAGATCGTCTTCCGGGTCTTCAACGACGCCTTGAGCATCTTGCGCCCCACGTCCGTGAGCGCGACGTCGCCCTCGGCCACCTTCACGAAGCCGAGCAGCTCCGCGGCGTGGACGCTGGGCAGGAACTCGTCGATGTCGAGGTCGTAGTCGGCCGCGATGCGCGCGGCGTCGACCTTCCCCTTGTAGTCGTCGACGATCTCCAACACGCCGACGATCGAGCCGACGGGGACGTTGGGGAGCTGGGGGCTCAGCATGGCCGGACCTCCGGGGCTCCGCCCGCTCCGACGCGGAGCGCGCGACGAACGCGACGGTGTTCAGAAGCGCCGCGCGCGTCGCGTCCCTCGCGTCGTCGCATGCGGAGCCGCGGAGCGGTGGAAACGTCAGTCGGGAACATGGGCGATCACGTGATGAGCTTGTAGATGCGGTCGCTCTCCTCGTAGAACTCGGGCGACTTGCGGTCGCGCGGCCGAGGGAGCTTGATGCGTTCGTCGGCCAGGATGCGGCCGGGGCGCGTGCCGAAGACGATGACGCGGTCGGCCATGTAGACGGCCTCCTCCACGTTGTGCGTGACCATGCAGACGGCCTCGGGCGGCAGGTCGGGGTCGCCCCAGAGCCTCAGCACCTCCTCGCGCAGCGTCTCGGTGGTCAGGGGATCGAGCGCGCTGAACGGCTCGTCCATGCAAAGGAGGATCGGATCGGTCGCCAGGGCGCGCGCGAGGCCGACGCGCTGCTTCATCCCGCCGGAAAGCTCGCGCGGGTACGCGTTCTCGAAGCCCGCCAGGCCCACGATGTCGATCAGCTCCGCGGCCTTGACGTGGCGCTCCTTCTTCGCGTAGCCCTGCGCCTCCAGGCCCAGCGAGACGTTGTCGAGCACGTCGAGCCACGGCATGAGCGCGAAGTTCTGGAAGACCATCGTGACCTTCGGGTTGTCCACGCGGATCTTCGCGCCCTGGTAGAGCACCTCGCCCTGCGTGGGCGTGTCGAGGCCGCAGAGCAGGCGCAGCAGCGTCGACTTGCCGCAGCCGCTGGGCCCGACGAGCGCGACGAACTCGTTGCGCTGCATCTCGAAGTTGATGTCCTTGAGCACGACGATCTTCTTCTGGCCGTCGTCGTACTCCTTCCAGACACCCTTCACTTCGACCAGCGGGGGCAACGGGGCGCTATCCCTCCCTCTCGTACTTGGGCGTTGGGCTCCACGCTCTCCCGAGTCGCCTCGTGGGCGCCCCGCGCCGCCGCGCCTTCGCCGCCAGCACGCCCTCACGCCAAGACGCGAATCTGTGGATGCCGAGGCCCGCGCGTCGGCGTGATGGCGCGTTGGCGGCCGCGCGAAGCGCGAGCGCGGTCACTGCGCCCCCTCCAGCGAATACTTGGTCACGGCGCGCCGGTAGAGGCGCCGCCAGAGGAGGGCATTGATCGCGTAGATGAACACGACCATCGAGAGCACGGAGAGCAGGAGCAGGCCCGGGTCGCGCGTCTCGTACACGGCCTTGTCGATGAGGTAGCCGATGCCGAACGTGTGATAGCTCGTGCCGCGCCACTGCACGAACTCGCTGACAATGAGCGCGTTCCAGCCGCCGCCCCACGCGGTGATGCTGCCCGTGATGAGCGCGGGCGTCATGGCAGGGATCATCACGCGCCGCCACAGAAGGATGCCTTTGACACCCTGGATCTCGGCGGCGCTGAGCAGGTCGGCGGGCACCTGGCGCGCGCCGGCGATGAGGTTGAACAGGAGGTACCACTGCATGCCGGTGAGCACGAGCAGCACGCTCGCGAAGCCCAGCCCGCCGGTGAGGCCGATGAAGAGCAGGAGGATGAGCGGGAAGAACGCGACCGCCGGGATGCTCGCCATGACCTCGGTGACCGGGATGAGGATGCGGCTGGCGCGCTCGTTGCGCGCGATGAAGATCGCGGCGGGCACCGTCCACGCGAGCGTGATCGCGTACGCCACGGAGAGGCGCAGCGTGCTCGCCAGGAGCGCCAGCGGGATGCTCGTCGTCTCGGCGGGCACGCCGGCCAGGAGCACCTTCACGAGCGCGGTCGCCAGGAGCGCGGCCACGCCGAGGAGGAGCGCGGCGAACGCGAGCGCCAGCGCGACGCGCGAGGCCTTCAGCACGCGCGGGTTGCGCAGGCGCGCGGGCAGGCGCACGGGCTTCACGTTGACCGAGCCGAGGAGCGGGATGCGCGGCAGGCCGCCTCCCGCGCCGCGCAGGAGCCGGTAGAAGTCGAGCGCGCGGCTGCGCGGCTGCGTCGTGCTGCGGACCGACTCGAACTTGAAGCGCTCGGCCCACACCTGGAGCGGGCGCCAGATCGCGAGCTCGAACGCGAGCACCGCGAGCACGAGGACCGCCGTGCCAAGGAGGACCTGCGCCCAGTCCCCCGCGCGCGCCGCATGCGAGAGGAACGCGCCGAGCCCCGGAAGCTGGATCTCGCCGTTGGCGGTGCTGATGATCTCGCTCGCGGTGACGAAGTACCAGCCGCCGGCCCACGAGACGATGCCGTTGTAGACGAGCTTGGGGACGCAGGCTGGCAGGATCACGCGGCGCAGGCGCATCCATCCCGCGGCGCCCAGCACCTCGCCCGCGTCCCACGTGTCGCGCGGGATCGTCGTGATGGCCTCGTACACGCCGAACGCCATGTTCCACGACTGGCTCGTGAAGATGAGGAAGACGCTCGCGGCCTCCAGCCCGAGCACGCTGCCGTTGAAGAGCGAGACGAAGAAGAGCACGGCCGCCGGGAAGAACGCGAGGATGGGGACGCTCTGGAGGATGTCGAGCAGCGGAAGGAGCACCTTGGCCGCGCGCTTGCTCGTGGCGGCGGTGTAGCCGTACGTGATCGCGAACGTCAGTGATAGCACGAACGCGAGCAGCATGCGCAGGATGCTGCGCGCCGCCAGGTAGGGGAGCGAGAGCGCCTCGGGCGCGTCGGGGCGCGCGCCCGCGCCGATCAGCGAGCCCAGCGTCACGGCCAGGACGAGCACGCCGAGCCACGCGGCGGCGCGCTCGAACCGCTCCGGGACGATGCGCCGCGCCACGCGGCGGCAGCGCGCGAGGCGGACTTAAAGGAGCCCGACCAGCGCGAGGAAGCGCGGGTGGTCCTTGAGCGACGCGAAGGCCGGGTCCTCGCCGAGGTCCTGCGCAAGCTCGGGCGCGGCCGCGAGCAGCGGCGCGAGCGCGTCCATCGCCTCGGGGCCGCGCGCGGTGCGGGCGCAGGCGCGCGCGAGCTCCAGGCGGTACGAGCCTTCCATCGGGTCGAGGTCGTAGGCGCGCTGGAACGCCTCCCGCGCCTGCTCGTGCCGCTGGAGCGCGACGAGGCACATGCCGTGGCAGAAGTGCGCGACCGCGAGGTCGGCCTGCAGCGCGGCGGCCTGGGCGAACCACGCGGCGGCCTCCTCCGCGCGGCCCGCCTTGATCGCCGCCTCGCCCGCGCGCAGCAGCGAGGGCACGTCGATGGGCACGACGTTGAGGCGCACCGGGCGCGGCGCGAGCGCAGGCTTGGGCAGGGGCCTGACGCCGAGCGCGACGACCGCGCCCAGCGCCGCGAGGCCCGCGATCGGGAGAAGCCAGCCCGAAGCGCCGGCGGCGGGCAAGGCGGCCTGCGAGGCGACCGTCGCGGGCGCGGAGGAGGCCCCGCCCAGCGTGGCGAAGATCGGGTCGCGGCCGGTGGGCGGCTCGGGCGCGGCGGCGGCGGTGAAGACGAAGGCGCTCTCCGTGGCGAGCGTCGCCTCGGGATCCTTGCGCGCGGGCGGCGCCGGCATCTCGACCGTCGCGTTCGGGACGGGCTCGGCGACCGGCTCGGGGTCGGGCTGCGCCACGGGAGCGGGCGTCGGATCCGGAGCCGGCGAGGGGCTTGGGGCGGGCGCGTGCTTTCCGTGCGCGGGCGCGTGCGTCATGTCGGGCTTGCCACCCTGCGCCGCGCCGGCCACGGCAAGGAGCAGGACCAGGAGGAGCAGGAGCGATCGAGCCAAGCGCATCGCGCCGCGACCTCACGGAGCGTGCACAAACGCCCGCGGGACTTCCCGAGGGCCGAAACCGAAAATCCTCAAAGGAGGCGGACGCCGGCTGGCGGGCGTATCCGAGGTGGAGGAGCGCGCACACGATCGTGAGGTCTAGTCGCGTTCCGACGAGGGTCTTTCGTCAGGATCCTCTTGAGGCTGTGGGGGCTCCTTGCCCTCGAGCTCCGCGGCCAGCTTCCGCGCCATCAAGTGGATGGCGTGCGCGCTCGCCGGGGGCGACGACGACGTGATGATGGAAATCCCCTGGCGCACGGCCCAGAATTGGAACCCGAGCGCAGCCGGCTCGACGCGGCGATAGAGGGGACTCGGCGGGCCTTCAAGGAGCAGGAGCGGGCATGGGTGGGACAAGAGGTCGCGGATCTGGCGGAACAGACGGGGCTTTCGCTCGGGGTCCCCATCGAGCGTGATCGCCTTCGCCAGGTCGTCCAGGTTCTTCCGCTCGATCGCGCAAGCAGGCGTGCCGTCATCGTCCGCGATGAGGTAGTCTGCGCCCGCGCCATAGAACGGGTGCTTCTCGCGGCCGCGTCCGCCGAGTCCTGGGCGCTTGTGCAGGATGGACCGCTGGACCGCGATCTTCTCCGGCCTGCATCGATAGGAAAGGATGTGGTAGAGCTGCCCCGGCTCCGTGATGTCCACGAAGATGCGCACGCTGGCCCATCGTCGTCGAGAAAATGAGTCTTCTCCAGAGATCGGTGCAAGAGAAGAAAGGTGAGGGCGCGAAGCGCCCCCCTTTGCCTCGGCGCGCTCGTAGACAGAGCGCGCGAAGCGTGCTCAGCCGAAGAGCGCGCCGAGGCCGGCCATCGCTTCCTCTTCCGAGGGGCCCTTCTCTTCGGGCTTCTCGGCTTCGGCAGCGGGGCCCGCGGCGGCGGGGCCGGCGGCCGCGGGGGCGGCGCTGGCGACGGCGGTCTTGATGGCCTCGTCGATGTCGACACCGTCGAGGGAGCTCACGAGGGCCTTGACGCGCGCGTCGTTGGCCTCGACACCGGCAGCCTTGAGGACGGCCTTGATGCCGGCCTCGTCGATCTTCTTGCCCGCGGAGTGCAGGACAAGGGCAGCGTAGACGTATTCCATGTCAGTTCACCTTGTTTTTTGATAGCACGGCCGAGAACCGCTCGGCCAACGGCGCGCGGGATCCGCGCGTGATCTTCAACCGAACAGGGCCCCCAGGCCGGCCATGGCCTCTTCTTCGCTGGGGCCCTTCTCTTCGGGCTTCTCCTCTTCCTTCGCGGCCGAGGCGGCGCCGGCCGCGGGAGCGGCGGCGGCAGCGGCGGCGCGGCTGGCGAGGGCGGCCTTGAGGGCGTCGGACTGCGCGTCCGGGCTGAGCTTCCCGCCCACGCCCATGGCCGAGTTGTAGGCCTTGGCGATGAGGAAGGGAATCGTGACCTTCGTGGGGTAGCCCGCGAAGACCGCGAGGTTCAGCGCCTGGACGTGCGCGGCCTGCAGACGGGCCGTCTCGTCCACGGAGAGCATGTCCCGCGTGTAGATGGTCCCGTCCTCGAAGACGGCCTTGAGATCCATGCCCACGGTCATGGGGAAGATCTCGAGGCGCGCCAGCATGGTCGCCAGATCGGGGCTCGCGGCCTCGCCGGCCTTGAGCACCGTCTTGTTCTGCTTGATGACGACCTTGCCCTGGTCGATGGCGGCGGGGATGCCCGCGCGCTGCAATTCACCGACGATGGGGCCGGGCTTGAACGGCGTCTCGCCCTTCGCGACCGTGATGTCCTCGGGCGCCTTCTGGCCGATCTTGATCGGGGCCTTCGTCTTGGAGGCCTCGAGGCGGCGGTAGAGGCGGTGGGGCTTCATCTTGGTCGCGATGATGGCCGTGGAGCCGCCGATGTTCTGCGTGAGACCATCGAGGCCCTTCTTGCCCATGCCCGCTTCCTTCAGCGCGAGCGCGAGCAGGGTGTTCTTGGAGATCTTGACCGTCGCGTCGTCGCGCAGGGTCTTGCGCATCGACTGCATCTGGGCCGACGGGATCGCGTCCACGTTGGCCAGGCCGATGACGGGGCTCTCCTTGAGGAGCTGGACGATGGTCGCGAGCTCGTCCTTCTTCCACTTCGCGACGTGAGCGTGGGCTTCGTCCGCCATCTCACATCACCTTCTCGGAAGGGCCCATCGTCGTCTTGACGTAGATGGACTGGATGTTCTGCTCGCCGCGCTCCAGCTTCTTGACGACGCGGTCGATGATCAGGAACGCGTTCTCCGTGAGATCCTCCGCGCTCATCGTGCGCGTGCCGATCGCCGTGTGGAACGTGCGACGGTCGCGCGAGCGGACGCGGATGGTGTTCTTCAGGTTCCTGACGATGGCGGCGGGGTCACCGGCGGGGGGCATCGGACGGGGCATCTTGCCGCGGGGGCCGAGGACCGTGCCGAGCGTACGACCGATGGTGGGCATGAGCGGCGCTTCGGCCACAAAGTACCCCATGTCGTTCGCGAGCTTGCGGGCCCGGCGCTTGTCGCCGGAAAGCTCGTCGATCTGCTCGGGCATGACCACGACGTCCGCGACGGCCCTGGCCTTGGCGGCGAGTTCGCCACTGGCGAAGATCGCGACCTTCGGCGCCCTGCCGCGGCCCTTCGGAAGCTGGACCTCCTCGTCAACGCGGTTCTTCGGGATCGAGAGATCGACGTTCTTCAAGTTGAACGCGAGCTCCACGCTCTCTCCGAACTTGCGCTCGGGAGCCGCCTCCAGGGCCTTCTTGACGGCCGTGAGGATGGCTGCCTTTTCTACCAATCTATCACCTTGGACCGTAGTGTCGCGATCAGAAAGAGCGCGGCGAGCGGTGAGGCTCTACTACGGTGCAGCGCCGCAGAGGAAAGGGCCACTCATAAAGGTTTCCCGGCGTGGGCTGGGGGCGCCCCGGACCCCGCGCCGGCCCCGGCCGCCCCGCCGGCGCCCCAGTTCCTCGTGGCGCCGGGTTGCGACCACGAAAGGACTAAGATACGACCCGTCCGCTCCCCTGACAGAGGCAATCGGGTTGGACTGGATCGCATCAGCCGTGCGGATCGCCGCCGAGTCCGGCGCGTTCTCGCCCCTCATGGGACGCAGTCCGCTCACGTCCCAGGAGATCGAGGGCGCCCCGGTGCGCCGGGAGATCCTCAAGCTCGTGCGGGCGAAGCCGGGCATCCCCATCTCGGAGGTGCGCGCCCGCCTCGACCTCGGCTGGGGCTCGCTCTACTACCACATCCAGAAGCTGGAGCTGGCCGGGTACCTCGAGGTCTGCTCGGTGGGCCGGCTCAACCTCCTCTACCCGCCCGGCGCCGACCACGCGCGCCACGCGAAGGCCGTCTCGTTCCTGCGCGGCGACACCGCGATGCGGATCGCCGAGGCCATCCTCGCGGAGCCGGGCTGCTCGGTGCCCGACCTGATCGCCGCCACCGGCGAGTCGCCCCGCGTGGTCTACTACCACGTGAAGCGTCTCGCGGAGATCGGCGTCGTCACGTCAGCCTCGCGGCTGCGCCACGTGGAGCTCCAGCCGACGCCGGAGCTCGAGCCGTTGCTGCGCAAGATCAGACAGGACGCGCGTTAGCGCTTCTTGCCGAGCTTCGTGATGCGCAGGTCTCCGATGAAACCCGAGATCTGCCCGCGCGCCCGGAGGCGGTTGAGCAGCGGGTGCACGTGCGTGCGGGGAATGCGCGCGAGCCGTGCTATCGTTTTGGAGTCCTGCGCGCCACGAGCGACCGCGCTCAGAACGCGGTCGGTTTGTGTCATGGGGGGTCTGCCTGGGCCTCGCCTCTTCCTCGGTGCCACAGTGTTTCACATGAAAGCTCCAATAAAAAACTCCTTGCACTCGTTTCCGACCCAGGGGGAGGGCATCCCGCACCCCTCCGCGGGGGTCCCCTCCCCCGCCTCGTTGACGGCCGAGACCTGGTAGCCGTGCCCCTCGAAGGGGAGCAGGCCCGAGTCGTGGAACGTCAGATTCTCGGGGGAAATCGTCGCCACGAGGGCCCCGTCCCGGTAGACCCGGTAGGCCTGGAGGGGGGCGCCGCCGTCCGAGGACGGGGCGGCCCAGGTCAGGGTGACCTCGCCCAGGGGGCCCGGGCCGGGGGAGGCGGCCAGGTCCTGGGGGGCGGTCGGCACGGTCCAGGTCGTCGCGTTGGCGGGGTCGCTGGGCGCTCCCTCGCCGGTCAGGTCGACGGCGCTCACGACGTACGTCATCGTGACGCCCGGCGCCAGGCCCGTCTCGTTCCAGGCGGTCTGGTTGCCCGGCACCTCGGCGATGCCCGTCAGGTTGCCGTCGGCCTCGACGTGGTAGACGCGGTAGGCCGTGACGCCCGTCAGGCTCGACGAGGCGTTCCAGGCCAGGCCGATCGTGCCAGGGGCGACCGCGCGGGCCACGAGCCCGGTGGGCGCCGCGGGCCCGAGCAGCGAGCCGGCGCCCGCGAGCGGCGCGACAAGGAGCGAGGCGGAGGCGAGCAGGGGGAGCAGGGTTCGCAGTTTCATGCGGGCCGTCCGTTCCGCGCTGGGCGCCTATCGTGATCGGTCAGGGCATTTGCGAGGCGCTTCGTTCATCGTCCCGTGCGCGCTCGCGCCCCACGTGCGCCTGGCGTTCGCGCTGATCGTCGTGGGCTTGCTGCCGCTGCCCGCGCTCAACGTCTCGCTCCCGGTGGCGCTGCCCGCCGCGCCCACCGTCTCGCTGCCCGTCGCGTTGCCGCTCCCCGCCACGCCGAACCTCACGCTGCCTGCGTTGCCCGCCCTGCCGCTGCCCAACGCCACGAGCGCGCCGCCCAACGCGAGCGCGCCCAACGCGACACCGCGGACGTGGGCCCCGGTGGGCTTCTCCTTCACGCCGCCTGACAAGCGCCCGCGCGACGACGCGCCGCTCGCGTTGGCCTCGACGCCCACGCCGCCGCCCCCTCCGCGGGTCGTCGCGCTCGAAGAAGGCCCGCCCACGCCGCTGCGCGCCTCGCCCGTCGCGGCGGCGGCCGCGATGGCCGCCACGGTCCTCGCGGCGGCGGCCGGGCGCCTCTACTCGCGCTTCGGCAAGGGGGACGTGCGGGACGCCGCCCCCCGCGCGCGCCTCTGCGAGCTGCTCGCGGAGCGCCCCGGCGCCACGCTGGCCGACCTCGCGGCGTGGACCGGCGAGAGCCGCGGCAAGGTCGTGCACCACACGCACATGCTGGCGCGCCACGGCCTCGTCGTGAGCCGGCACGATGGGCTCCACCGGCGCTTCTGGCTCGCGGGGCAGCAGCCCTCCGCGCCCGCGCGTCCCCCCACCGCGGCGCAGCGCCGCGTGCTCGACGCGCTCGCGGCGCACGGCCCGCTCACGCGCGAGGAGCTGGCGCGCATGCTGGGCGTCACGCCGCAGGCGGTGAGCCACCTGCTCCTGAAGCTGCGCGGGGAGGCGCGCGTCGAGGTCGCGGACGCCGCCGACGGGCCGAGGCGCTGGATCACGTCGCCAGGAGCGCGAGAAGGCGCGACGTCGGACGCAGGTCGCGATACCCCCACGTCGTCGCGCTCGTGATCAGCCCCGCCGAGAGGAGCCGGCGCACGTGGTAGTAGACGCGCCGCTCCGAGACGCCGGTGGCGGCGACGACGTCGCGCACGCCGCATCCGGGGCGCGCCGCGATGGTCAGCGCGATCGCGCGGACGTACGCGTGGCGCACGAGCGCGGCGTCCTCGTCGGCCGGATAGTCGGCCGGATAGACGAGGCGCAGGTTCCCCGAGCGGAGCGTGCGCAGGAGGCCGGCGCGCTCCAGGATGGTGACGTGGTGGACGAGGTTGCTCCACGAGATCGCGGCGCGGCGGCGCAGCTCGGAGAGCGGAAGGCCCGGCGAGGCCTCCACGTGCGCCATGAGCGTCGCGCGCGTGCCGGAGGCAAGCGCCTCGCTGGGCGTGAGGGGCCGCCGGAGGGCCAGCGCGCTCAGCTCCACGAGGAGGCTCATGTTACCGGCAGCATCGGCGTGGGCCTTGGGCTTTTCCTAGCGCGGGCGAAGGATACCCCCGCACGGGCCGACCCAGACCGGGGGCCACCCCCACAGATCGAG
The DNA here is from genome assembly GCA_034667685.1 of Thermoplasmata archaeon. Lineage (GTDB taxonomy): Archaea > Thermoplasmatota > SW-10-69-26 > JACQPN01 > JAJPHT01 > JAJPHT01. The sequence goes on from JAXDQU010000054.1 coordinate 17,902, forward strand.
GTGCAGGCAGTCCTCCCCGGATTCCGAGGGCAGGCTCACCGACCCCTCCGCGGTGGCCGCCCCGGCCGCCGCCAACGTTCCGAGCACCAGCAACGCCACGAGGATCGCTTTCGAGGTCATGCGCCATGCCCGGCGCTCCGTGGGTCCATGTGCGCATCGGTTTTGGGCTTCGCAATCGCGCGGCGCGCTCCATCGTTCCCTGGGAAAGCGAGAAGCACACCTGGCAAGGTGCACGGCTGTGCGACGGAGCGCGTGGGCGGTGGCATTCGGACTGGCGCTGGCGATCCTGCTGGCCCCCGCCGCCGGCGCGACCGCGGGCGACGCGAGGGTCCGCGCGAAGGGGCTCGACGCGGACGGGCGGATCGCGTGGCAGGGCCAGGCGTTGGCGGCCTTCGAGCGCGGCCCGGCGGAGGGCTGGGTCCTCCGCGCGCCGCACGTGCGGATCGACGTCTACTCCGAGACGCAGGCGACCACCCTGAGCGTCCAGACCGTCGTGAGCAAGACGAGCCGGCACTTCGACGCGACCGACGCGCGCGTGCTGCTCTCGGGCTACGGATGGTGGGGCCTCGACCGGCCCGCCTGGTTCGACGGATCGACGCAGGCCGTCGAGTTCCTGCCCGCGACCGTGATGGGCGACGACTCGCCCGCCGACCACGAGGACGAGAACTCGACGCACTTCGGCCTGCTCGTGCGCGGCCCCCTCACCGCCGGCGAGGCGCAGGGCTCGCTCGCGGGCGCCCTCCACGTCAAGCTCTTCGGGCCCACGGTGCGCGTCGAGTCGGCGCAGGGCGACCAGGAGATCCAGACGGGCAGCGTGCAGCAGACGGCGCTCGTGGAGAACCTGACGTGGGTCGTCGTCACGGCGGAGGACGCCACGCTCACGCTCGGCCCCGCCGGCGCGCGCGTCGCCACCTCCAACGCGACGCTGGCCTGGGACGGGAAGGCCTGGCTGCGCGGCGCCTCGGGCCACCTGCTGGCCGGCGGGCACGACCAGACGCTCGCGGGCGACGTGGCGCTCACCTGCCGCTGCACGGGGACGCTCGCGCCCGGCGCCGACGAGCTCGTCCTGCACGGCGACGTGCGCGCCACGTCGATGCGGGCGCCGCTCGCGCGCGACTCGCCCGATCCGGGCGCGCCCTTGACGATGACGCTGATCCTCGTCGCGGGCGTCGCGGTGGGCGCGTGGCTCTACCGCGTCTGGCAGCGCCGCGAGGTGCCGGTCGACGCGGAGGAGTGCTCGCGCCTCGCCGACGCCGCGATGGAGGCCGGGCGCGCCGAGGACGCGGTGCGCTGGATCCGCCGCGCGAGGCTGCTCGCGCCGGCCAGCGCGCGGCTGGCGATGGACGAGGCGCACGCGCACGCCGCGCGGGGCGACCACGCCAGCGCCCTGCGCGCGCTCGACCAGGCCGCGCGCCTCGCGCACGACGGCGAGCCCGACTTCCAGGCGGCCGCGCTGCTGCTGGCGCGCGGCGAAGAGAAGGAGGCGGAGCGGCGCATGCGCCTCGCGTTGGCGCGTTCGCCGGACCTCGCGCGCGAGCTGCACGCCGACCCGGCGCTGCGCGTGCTGGCCGAGCTGCTCAGGGAATGAGGCTGCGCAGGAGCGTCTCGGCCGTCACGATGCCCGCGATCCTGCCGGCTCCGTCCTGCACGAGCGCGTAGCCCCAGCTCTCGATGGCCGCGGCCACGGCGTCGAAGCCCGCGCCCGCCGGCACGACGCCCGACGCGTCGTCGGCGAAGCCGCCCAGCGCGTCCTTGAGCGGCCGCTGCTTCTCGCTCACGGCGTCCATGCGTCCCTTGTCGGCGTTGTTGGCCTCGAGGACGAGCACGTCGCGCCGGTGGACGACGCCCTGCAGGCGCCCCGCCGCGTCGAGCACGGGAAGATGGTCGACGTACTCGTGCGTGAAGGCATGCAGCGCCTCGCCCAGCGTCTGCTCGGCGCGCAGCGCGGTGACGGGCACGGCCAGCTCGCGGGCGTTGCGCGTTGCGGCCCCGCGCTCGCGCGCGACGTCGATCGCGCTGACGTAGCCGGCGAGCTTGCCGCGCTTGTCCTCGATGGGCAGGAACGCGGCGCGCAGCTCGGACATGCGGCGCGCGACCTCGTCGAGCGAGGCCGTCTGGGGAAGCGCGCGGGTGACAAGGGCGTAGTTCTCGATCTTCGCCTTGTCGTCGAGCCGGCGCGAGGAGAGCGCGCGCTCGTTGACGATGCCGAACGGCTTCCCGTCGTCCATGACGATGGGGAGCTTGTCCGCGTCCCCTTTGAGCCAGCCCATGACCGCGTGGAGGCCCTCGCGCTTGTCGACCGCCTTGTAGTCGGTCCGGAGGTAGGAGGAAAGGTCGGCCATCGCCGGGATTGGCTCCGGCGCATGCATAATCGCTTTGACTCGCCCGAAGGAGGAATCACCGCTTGGCGAGCGTCAAGCGCGCCGAAGCGAGCACGCGGTCCCCCTCGCGGCGCGCCTCGATCGAGATGCCCTCGCCCTGCATCGCCGCGAAGCGCTCCTTGGCCGCGCCGCGCAGCTCGACCTGCACCTGGCCGCCGGCGGCGTGGAGCCGGATCTCGTGGAGCGGGAGCGAGAGCCCGGCGCCCAGCGCCTTGAGCACGGCCTCCTTGGCGGCCCACGCGAGCGCCAGCGCAGCCGGGCGCGCGTGCCCCGCGGGGAAGCCGGCGCGTTCCTCGGGCGTGAACGCCTCGTCCTCGAAGGCGGACGCGCGCGGCTCCACGACCTCCAGGTCGATGCCGACGCGCTCGCGGTCGACGTCGTAGAGCGCGGCCGCGCCGGCCCCGCCCGCGTGCGAGAGCGTGATGCCCCTGGCGCCGTGCGCGAGCGGCGCGCCGTCCGGGCCGCGCAGGATCGGCATCTGGCTCCACGGACGCGCGTCGCCCGCGGCGCGAAGCGCGGCCTTGGCCGCCAACGTCGCGGCGAGCCAATCCTCCTTGCGCTTCGTGACGGGCAGCGCGGAGAGCGCGGCCTGCTCGTCGGGTGATAGCACGCCCGACCAGAGGCCGGGCCGCTCCAGGAGCGCGCGCGCCGTCTCGACGCCCACGCGCGTGACGTTGGTGCCGCCCACGTGCACGACGTCGTGCAGCCAGGGCGCGATGCCCGGAAGCGCGGCGGGGCCCGTGACGATGAGCGCGACGCCCTGCATCGCGATGGCGACCTCGCCGTCCACGATGCATTGCACGTCGCCCTTGACGCGGTTGTCCTCCAGGCGCGCGTGCGCGACGCGGTACGTGGCGCGGCCCGGCTCGAAGGGGCCGAAGAGGTCGACGCGCCCCACGCGCTCGGGAAGCGCCATGACGCCGCCCACGGCGAGGCCCCAGAGGCCCAGCGCCTGGAACGCGCCCTCCATGAGCGCGGCCGCGGGCGGGATCCCCTCGGCGGGGGCGCGGCCCGCGCACTCGATGCCATCCGACGCGGCGCGCGTCGGGCGTGATAGCACCTGGAACGCGGGGCCATGGAAGAACGGCGGGTAGACCCGCTCCGCGCTCCAGGGGTGCCCGGCGGCGCTCCACGGCGCGGGGCGCGGCGCGGCCGTGCCGAGCAGGCGCGCGGTGAAGTGCGTGCGCGGCTGGCGAAGAGGACCCGGAGGGACGGAGGTGACGGAGGCCCTGCCGCCGCTCTCGACGTGCACCGTGATATCAACGGGCTGGTCGCGCAGCAGCTTCACCGGGTACGCGAAGTGCACGTCCTCCATCGCGGGGACCGGCGTGGGCGACGCGCTCGTCATCGCGCTCATGCCCAGGACACCCGCGAGGTAGGGCACGCCCTCGACGCGGTGGTCGTCGAGCGCCGGGTCGGTGGCGCGCAGGGTCTGCGTCGATCCGGCGGGCTGCCCGACGGGCTCCTCGTGCGGCTGCGCCTCGAGCTGGCCGAGGCCCTTCGCGAGCACGACCTCGGGCTCGTCGAGGCGCGCCAGCTCCGAGAGGAACGCGGAGACGCCCTCCGCCGTGGTGATGGGCTCGACGCCCGCGGCCTTGAGCACGGTGAGCGTGCTCCCCTTCGTCGCCATGCCGACCTCGCCCCACGGGCCCCAGGCGAACACGGAGGCGCCGACGCCCTTGGCGCGCAGCGCGCGGGCCAATTTTGATATCGCGTCGTTGGCGGCGGAGTAGTCGGCTTGCGCCGCGTTGCCGTAGCGCCCCGCGACGCTGCCGAACATGACGAAGAACGCCGGCGGCTCCTTCTCCAGGAGACGCGCGAGGGCGAACGCGGCCTCGGCCTTGGGCTTCCACGCGCGGTCGAAGGCGCCTTCGTCCTTGTCGGCGAGGCGCTTGCTCTCCTCCAGGCCCGCGGCGTGGATGACGCCGTGGATGCGCCCGAAGCGCGCGCGGACGTCGTGGACCGCGCGCTCCAGCGCCGCGACGTCGGAGGCGTCGGCCTGCACGTACTCGGCGGTGGCGCCCAGCGCGCGAAGCTCGGCGAGGTTGCGCGCGATCTCCGCCTTGGCGCGCAGCGGCGCGACGCGCTTCTCGATGGCGACGGGCGTGACGCGCTCGCCGGCGGCCTTGAGGTCGGCCATCGCCTGCTCCTTGGCGCGCGTCTCGTCGAACGCTTCGCCGGTGGGCGGCGCGGTGCGGCCCAGGAGGACGAGCGTCGGCTTCTGCGGCGCGAGCGCCTTGAGCGCTTCCGCGGTGATGCCGCGCGCTCCGCCCGTCACGAGCAGCACGGCGCCCGCGGGCAGCTTGGGGTGCTGGCCGTCCGTCGTGCCCGCCTCGATGGTGCGCACGACGACGCGGCCGCGCGCGGAGCGGCCCACCTCGACCAGCGAGCGCTCGACGCGCAGCTCCGCCTCGACGTGGTGGACGCGGCGCGCGACGTCCTCGGCGGGATCGAGGTCCAGCGCGCGCACCCACGCCTTGGGGAACTCGGCCGCGAGCGCCTTCGCCATGCCGGTCAGGCCGCCCTGCTCGGGGTGCGCCGCGTGGTCGATGCCGCTGTGGCCGCCCATCTCGGTGACGACGAGCAGGCCGAGCCTTCCGTTGTCGAGGTCGTTGGCGCGGCTGCGCGCGAAGAGGAACAGCTCGCGCGCGGGGCCGCTGAAGATCGCGATATCACCTTGGGCGTGCGGCCACTTGTGGCGCAGCGCCTCGGCGAGCGCGCCGTGCCCGGCCACGAAGGCGGATCGCGTGGCGCTCCCCTCGGCGTGCGCGGGCGAGACGCGCGGCACGCGACGGACGAGCGCGGTGGCCGGCGCGTTCACGCGCGCCGTGTCGAGCGGCGCGGCGCTGGCGGCCGTCTGCGCGGCGGTGGCGCGGCCCGCGTGCGTGCTGATGAAGCCCGCGACGTGGCTCATCGTCGGGTAGTCCTTGAGGTTGACGCCCTCGATGCGCGGGATGCCGAACGCCTCGCGCAGCTCGCCGAAGATCTCGGCCTGCTTCACGGTGTCAATGCCCAGGTCCGCTTCCATGTCGAGGTTCGGATCGAGCATCTCCGGCGGGTAGCCGGTCTTCTGCGCGACGAGCGCCACGACCTTCGATAGCACGTCGTGCGCGGCGCCGGGGCCCTTCTGTGGCGCGGGGGCAGGCTGCGGCGCGGCGGGGTTGGGCGCGAACTGCGCGGGCGGCGCGGTGAACGGCACGGGCGGCGTGGGCGCCATCGCCTCCGCCACGGTCGGCGTGCCCGACATGCGCGAGACGAGGTAGTCGGCCACCTTCGCCAGCGTCGGGATGTCCTTGAGCGTCAGCTTGTCGTCGCGCGGCAGCCCGTAGCTCTCGCGCAGGATGCCGAAGATCTCCGCCTGCTTGACGGTGTCAATGCCCAGGTCCGCCTCCATGTCGAGGTTGGGATCGAGCATCTCGGGCGGATAGCCCGTCTTCTCGGCGACGAGGCCCATGACCTTCTGGACGACGGCCTCGCGCGGGACGCCGGCGACCGGGGAGGCCGGCGCGGGCTTCGGCGCCTCGGTCTGGACCGGCACGCTCACGGGCGGCGCGGGCGCCACGGTCGCGTTGCCGGTGACGCGGAGCACGCGCCCCTGCATCGCCGTCTTGGCGCCGCTGCCGCCGACGCACTGGTCGAGGAACGATTGATAGCGCGTGGCGTCCGCGACGCGGGCATCGCCCTGCGCCATGCGCTCGAAGAACGCCATCGCGAGCTGCGAGCCGAAGCCCGCGCTGAAGCGCATGGCGAACCGGCGCTGGTGCGCGCCGCCGCGGCTGAGGTTCAGGTCGGCGAACTCCGGGTCGACGTCGCGCAGGTTGGCGATCGGCGGCACCTTGCCGTATTGCAGCGACTTGACCGCGAGGGCGTCCTCGATGCCTGCGCCCATCGGGTGGCCGGTGAAGCCCTTCGTGTTGGTCACGAGGACCTTGGTCGCGCCGCTGCCGAACGCCGCGCGCATGGCGGCCGCCTCGGCCGACGCGGAGCCGCCGCGGGCGGGCGTGTACGTCTCGTGCGAGACGAAGATGGTGTCCTGGCCGAGCGCGTCGACGGCGAGGTTCAGCCGCCTCGCGGCGGCGTCGACCAGCGCCTTGGCCTCCTTGGCGATGTGCTCGACGTGGAGGCGCGAGCCGTGGTACGCGCTGTTCGCGATGCGGGTCGCGACGAGCCGGGCGACGGGCGTCATGCCGCGCGCCTCCACGTCCTCGCGGCGCTCCAGCACGAGGCCGACGGCGCCCATGCCGATGATCATGCCGTGGCGGCGGCGGTCGAACGGAAGCGCGCCTTCCTCGACGCTGCCGGCGGTGGTGGCCGCGCCGGAGACGAGGAAGCCGCTGCCGATCCACTCCAGGAGGTTCTCGGAGGTCACGTCGTCCGCGCCGACCACCACGACGCGTCGCGCTCGGCCGGTGCGCATCCAGTCCTCCGCGATGGCGATGGCCTGCGTGCTGCTGCTGCACGCCGCGTTGACCTGCGTGTTGGGCCCGCGCGCGACGATCGTCTCGGCAAGCTCGGCGTGCCCGAGGCTGAGGATGCTGAAGAGGAAGTGGCGGTTGAACGCCGCGACACCGTCCTCGTCGCCCGCGAGCTCGTGCAGCTCGTGCGCGTGCTTGGCGTAGAACGCGCTGATGCGGCTCTTCTTCTCGACGGGCACGGCGTCCAGAAGCTCGTGGTAGAGCGCGTCGAGCTCCGTGAGCGTGGCCTTCGCGTAACGCCTCGCCAGGTGGCGGCTCACTTCCTGCACGAAGTTGTCGTAGCCGGGGAACGCGCTGGCGAAGATGATGCCGGTGTCGTCCTGCATGTGCGGAGGCAGCACCCAGTCGCCGGGGAGGATCTTCCCGGTGGTCGTGCGCTTCATCTCCTGCACCATCGGGATGCCCGCGTCCCGCAGCGCCTCGTAGGCCGCCGCGATGGCGAGCTTGCTGGTGATATCAAGCGTCTTGAGGAGCTTGGGATCGACGGCGTAGTCGCGCTCCATGTCGAGCCCGCCCTTGCGCCCGGCGAGCTTGAGGACCTCGCTGGCGTCCTTCACGGGCTCCATGCGCGGCTCGCCCTCGCCCTTCACGAGCCGGACGATCTCCTTGTCGAGGAACTTGCCCGCCCATTGCGTGTCGAGCCGGTCGATGCGGTTCTCGCCGCGGAAGAGCGCCTCGAAGTTGTCGTCGCCGAAGATGCGCTTCGCGGAGCCGGGCAGCCCCGCGGCCGCGCCGCTGACCACGACGTCGACGGGGAGCAGGCCATAGCGCGAGAAGGCGCCCTCGGCCTCCTTCAGGCGCGCAAGCTCGCGCTGGAAGCCATCAAAGCTGCTCTTGAGCGCCGCGTCGAGCATGGGCTGGACGCTGGTGCGGAACGCCTCGTAGCTGCCGTCCGTCGGGCCGACGACCTGCGTCGGGCGCGGCGCCGCGGCCTGCGGCATGGCCTCGGTGGCGTCGCCGCTGGGCAAGGATAGCTCGAACCCGACGGCGCCCAGCTTGGCGACCGAGTCCAGGAACGAGGCGAGGTCGCCGCGCTTGGGGTGGTTCGTCGTGACCGCGAGCACGGCCTGGCCCAGGGTGGCCTCGACGAAGCCCGAGAGCGCGCGCTTCGGGCCGACCTCGACGAAGATCGTCGCGCCCGCGGCCTGCATCGCCTTCAGCTCCGCGATCCACTCGACGGGCGCGGCGATCTGCTTGGAAAGGATATCACGAATCGCGTCGGGGCTCGCGGGGTAGAGCGTCGCGTCGATGTTCGTGTAGCACGGGATGCGTGGCGCCTGGAAGCCGAGCCGATCCAGCACGCGGCGCAGCGGCTGCGCGGCGGGCGCCACGATGCTCGTGTGGAACGCGGCGCTCACGTTGAGCTGCATCACGTCGATGCCCATGCTTTTGGCGACCTGCATCGCCTTCTGCACGGCCGGCGTCTCGCCCGCGATCACGGTCTGCACGGGACAGTTCTTGTTGGCCGCGACGACGTAGCCGGGCACCTGGCGGAGCACCTGCTCGACCTGCTCGGGGCCCGCGGAGACGGAGGCCATCAGGCCCTTGTCGGGCACCTGGACGCCGGCCATCTCCTTGCCGCGCGCCGAGACGGCGAGCAGCGCGTCTTCGAACGATAGCACGCCCGCGGCCACGAGGGCTGCGTACTCGCCCAGCGAGTGGCCGCCTACCATGTCCGGCTTGATGCCGTGCTCGGCCAGCAGGCGGAAGATGGCGACGTCGGCCGCGAGCATCGCGGGCTGCGTCACCTCGGTCTGCTTGAGCGACTCCTCGGCGCGCGCCACCGCGGCCGCGTCCTTCGGGTCGACCCAGAGCAGCGTGGTGAGCTTGCTTCCGAGCAGCGGCTCCAGCACGCGGTCCGCCTCGTCGAACGTCGCGCGCACCACCGGGTAACGCATGGCAAGCTCGCGGCACATGTTGGCGTACTGCGAGCCCTGGCCCGGGAAGAGGAACGCGACCTTGCCCGTGGGACGGCCCTCGGCGAACGCGGCGCCCTTGACCTTGAGCGGGAGCGCCTGGCGTCCCTTCGGGTCGAGGATCAGCGGCGCGGCGGCTTCGAGCGCGGCGGCGAGCCCGGCGCGGTCCTGCGCGCCCAGCCCCAGGCGCACGCTGCGGGTGTGCGCGCGGGGCGTCCGCACGTGGCGCGCGGCCTGCTCCAGCGTCGCGGCGGCCTTGACCTGTGCGACCGCGGCCTTCGCCTCCGCGGCCAGGCCTTCCACGCTGTCGGCCGCGAGCACCACGACCTCGCCCTCGATCTGCGGGGCGAGGGCGGCGGGCGCGCGGGCCTGCAAGGGCGCGGCCGCGGGCTTCGGCTTCGCCGCGTGGTACTCGGGCAGGAATTCCTCGAGGATGACGTGGAAGTTCGTGCCGCCGAAGCCGAACGCGGAGACGGCGGCGCGGCGCGGCTCGCCCGTGGGCGTCTTGGGCCACGGCTCGGCGCTCGTCTGCACCTTGAAGGGGACCTTGCTCCAGTCGATGTTCGGGTTGGGCGTCTGGAAGTTGATCGACGGCGGGAGCGTCTTGTGGTGGAGCGCGAGCGCGGCCTTGAGCATGCCCGCGGCACCCGCGGCGCTCTTGAGGTGGCCGATCTGCGACTTGACGGAGCCGAGCGCGACGCTCTGGGACGGGAGCGGGCCGAAGACCTCGGCGATGCTCTCGACTTCGACCACGTCGCCGACCTTGGTGCTCGTGCCGTGCGCCTCGACGAGCTGCACGTGCTTGGGCTGGACCTCGGCGACCTGGAAGGCGCGCTTGACGGCGAGCTTCTGGCCGTCGGGGTTGGGCGCGGTGATGCCCTTGCCCTTGCCGTCGCTGCTGCTGCCCATCCCGCGGATGACGCAATAGATGCGGTCGCCGTCGCGCACCGCGTGAGATAGCTTTTTCAGGAGCAGGATCGCGACGCCCTCGCCCATGACGAAGCCGTTGGCGCGCGCGTCGAAGGGGGTGCTGCCGGTGGGCGAAAGCGCGCCGATCTTGCAGAACTTGACGTAGGTCGCGGGGTCCATGCTGCGGTCCGCGCCGCCGCAGAGCACCATGTCGGCCTCGCCGCCGAGGATCGCCTTGACGGCGGTGTCGAGCGCGGCGTGGCTGCTGGCGCACGCGGCGTCGGTGGTGAGGTTCTTGCCGGTGAGATTCAGCACGTTGGCGAGCCGGCCGGCGATGACGTTTGATAGCTCGCCGGGCATCGAGTCCTCGGTGATGGTGGGCAGCGTCGCCTTGAACTGCGCGAGCGCGCGGTCCACGTCGGCGGCCGGCATCGACTTGCGCAGCGCTGCGGCGAACTCCGCGGCGTGCATGCGCTTCGAGGTCTCGTCCTTCATCTCGCCGCCCAGCGAGTTGCCCAGGATGACGGCGCAGCGCTGGCGATCGAACGGCTTGCGGTCATACCCCGCGTCCGCGAGCGCCTCGGCAGCCGCCGTCAGCGCCATCTGCTGCACGGGGTCGAGCGCCTTCGCCGTGTTGGGCGGGATGCGGAACTTCAGCGCGTCGAAGCGGAAGCCGGTGATGAAGCCCCCGATCTTCGCGTAGGTCTTGTCCTCCTTCGTCGGGTCCGGGTCGTAGTGCACGCTCGCGTCCCAGCGGTCGGCCGGGACCTCGACGATGCAGTCCACCTTGTTCAGGACGTTCTGCCAGAACTCGCCCGCGTTGTTCGCGCGCGGCAGCACGGCGCCCACGCCGATGATCGCCACGGCCTCCTCGTGCGGCACCGTCTCGAAGCGCGGCGCGGTGACGGGCTCCGCGTTCAGCCGGGTGTGCCCGATGGGCGCGGCGGGGGGCTCGGCCATCCGAGGATCGGGCATCGCCTCGCGCGGGGGAGGCGAAGGGATGCTGGGGGAGGCGGAGGGAGGTGGGGGGAGGCTGGGGGTGGGCGCCGCGCCCATGCGCCCCGCGAGATAATCCGCCACTTTCTCGAGCGTCGGGATGTCCTTGAGCGTGAGCTTGTCGTCGCGCGGCAATTGATAGCTTTCGCGCAGGATGCCGAAGATCTCCGCCTGCTTCACCGTGTCGATGCCGAGGTCCGCCTCCATGTCGAGGCCGGGGTCGAGCAGGTCCTTCGGGTAGCCGGTCTTCTGCGCCACGAGGTCGATGACCTTCGCCAGGACCGCAGCCCGCGTAGCGGGCGAGGACCCCGACGAAGCCGCAGCTTCGTTGAGGACTTCCTCGCGCTTCGCTCCGGACGCGGCGGGCGCGGGCGGAGCGGCGGGCGCAGCAGCGGGCGCCGGGACCGGCGCGGGCGGGGGCGGCGGAGGGAGGCTCGGGGAGGCGGAGGGAGGCGGGGGGAGGCTGGGCGCGCCGAGGTCGCTGCGCACCTGCGCGATCGCGCCCGCGAGCGAGCCGGCGCGCTTGGCGAGGAACGGCGCGAGCAGCGCGTCGCGGCCCACCTTCAGGCCGCTGGGCAGCGTGGCGGAGCCGCCCGCGAAGTCGTTCGCGCCGAGCCGCGCCATCGCGGCCTTGTCGTCGGCGGAGAGCGGCGACTCGGGGAGGAGCCAGAGCTGCGCGTCGAGGATGACGCCCGCGGCGCCGGCCTCCGCGACGGCCTTGAGCGTCGCGCGGTCGAGTCCGCCCTGGGCCAGCGGTTGCTGCCCCAGGGACACCAGCCGCTTGACCTCGGCGAGCGTCTGCGCGGACGTCTGTCCGCGCGCGACGGGGTGGCCGTCCACGACGGCGTCGTCCGCGAACATGAGCGGCAGGCCACCGGCGGCTGCCACCTTGACGGCGAAGTCCGGGTTCCCGTTCGGCGTGACGACGTAGAGCTTCATGATATCACTGGGGCCCTTCGTAGGGGTTGAGACGAGGCTCGATGAGCAGGCGGTCCATCTCGGGCGGCGCGCCGACGCTGACGTAGCCCGCGTCGACGTAGATCGTCTGTCCCGTGATGCCGCCGCTGTCGGGCGTGAGGAGGAACCGCGCGGCCTTCGCGACGTCGACCTGCGTGACGTTGCGGCGCAGCGGCGTGTTGTTCGCCATCCAGTCGAGGATCTGGTCGAAGCCGGGCACGCCGGAGGCGGCGAGCGTCTTGATCGGGCCCGCGCTGATGGCGTTGACGCGGATGCCGTAGCCGGGGCCGACGCTCGCGGCCAGCTCGCGCACGAGCGACTCGATGGCAGCCTTCGCGGTGCCCTGCACGCGGTAGCCCGGGACGACGCGCTGGCCGCCCAGGTACGTGAGGGCGACGATGCCCGCGTCGCGGTTGAGCAGCGGCAGGCCGTTGCGCACGACGCGGACGAGGCTGTACGCGCTGATGGTGAGCGTGGTGTTGAAGTCGGCCTCGGTGGTCTCCGTGATCGGCTTCATGAGCGCCTCGGCGGGCGTGAAGGCGATGGCGTGGACGAGGCCGTCGTACTTGCCGTGGAGCTTGGCGTGGAACGCCTTGACCGAGTCCTCGGAGGAGACGTCGCACTCCTCCATCTGGTCGATCCACTTCTGGTCCTTCGCAAGCTGGAGGACGCGGCTCATGAACCGCTTCTGGTAGGCGAGCGTGACGGTCGCGCCGCGGCCCGCAAGCTCCTGTGCGATGGCCCAGGCGATGCTGGTGTCGCTGGCGACGCCGTACACGAGGAAACGCTTGCCTTGGAGGTCGTTCATCGGGCTCTCGTTCTCCTATCTTGTCTCGGGGGTTTGAAGGGGCGGGGTGCTCCGCATGCGACGACGCGACGAGCGCGATGCCCGCGACGTTCCGAAAGGAGTCGTCGCGGGCGTCGCGTCCGTCGCCGCATCGCATGCGGAGCCGCGAAGCGCTCAGAGGGGGATGTTTCCATGTTTGCGGGGCGGCCGCTCCACGTGCTTGGACGCGAGGCGGGCCAGGTGCGCCGACACGTGGGCGCGCGTCGTCGCGGGGTCGATGATGTCGTCCACGAAGCCCAGCTCGGCGGCGAACATCGGGTTGCCGAAGCGGTCGCGGTAGCCGGCCTCCAGCTCCTTGCGGAAGTCCTCGTCCGCATTCTTCAGCTCGCGGCGGTGCAGGATCTGGACCGCGCCCTGCGCGCCCAGCACGGCGATCTCCGCCTGCGGCCACGCGAGGTTGACGTCGCTGCGCAGGTGCTTGCTGCACATGACGATGTACGCGCCGCCGTAGGCCTTGCGCGTGACGACGGTGATCTTGGGGACCGTGGCCTCGCAGTAGGCGTAGAGGAGCTTCGCGCCGTGGCGGATGATGCCGCCGTGCTCCTGCTCGCGGCCCGGGAGGAAGCCCGGCACGTCCACGAGGCTGAGGAGCGGGACGTTGAACGCGTCGCAGAAGCGCACGAAGCGCGCGGCCTTCTCGGAGGCCTGCACGTCGAGGACGCCGGCGAGGACCTTGGGCTGGTTGGCGACGATGCCCACGACGCGCCCTTCGACGCGGCCGAAGCCGACGACGACGTTGCGCGCCATCGCGGCGTGGATCTCGAAGAACGAGTCGCGGTCCAGGATGCCGGCCATCACGTCGCGCATGTCGTAGGGCTGCGACGAGTCGGGCGGGACGACGGTGCGGAGCGCCTCGGGGTCCTGCGCGGGGATCGGCTCGTAGCGCGGCGGGTGCTCGAGGTGGTTCTGCGGCAGGTAGGAGAGGAGCGCGCGGATCTTGTCGAGCGTCTCCTCGTCCGTCTCGCCCGTGAGGTGGCAGACGCCCGAGTCGTTGGCGTGCACGTCCGCGCCGCCCAGGTCCACGTGGGTCGTCTCCTCGCCCAGGACCGTCTTCACGACGTCCGGGCCGGTGAGGTACATGTAGCTCGTCTTGCGCGTCATCAGGACGAAGTCCGTGAGCGCGGGGCCGTAGACCGCGCCGCCGGCGCAGGGCCCGAGGATGCCGGCGACCTGCGGGATGACGCCCGATGCGTCCACGTGCCGCTGGAAGATGTCGCCGTAGCCGCCCAGCGCCGCCACGCCTTCCTGGATGCGGGCGCCGCCACTGTCATTGAGCGCGACGAGGGGCACGCCGGTGGCGATGGCTTGCTCCATGATCTTGCAGATCTTGCGCGCCTGGGCGGACCCCAGCGAGCCGCCGGACACGGTGAAGTCCTGCGCGTAGATGCACACGGAGCGGCCGTGGATCTTGCCGTAGCCGGTGACGACGCCGTCGCCCGGGTGCGTGTCCTGCGGCAGGCCGCGGGAGAGCCCCTGGTGGACGGCGAAGGAGTCCGTCTCCATGAAGGAGCCCGGGTCCAGAAGATAGGCGATGCGCTCACGCGCCGTCATCTTCCCCTTGGCGTGCTGGGCCGCGATCTTCTCGGGGCCTCCGCCCTCCCGGCTGCGCTGGCGCGCGAGCTCGATGGGGTCCAGGGTCACGCGCCCGGCGTTGGGCGAGACGCGGACGATGGCGGGCTTCTGCGGCGCGGCCGTGGGGACGGTCATCGAGGCACCCCGCGCGGCGAGGCCGGGCTTCGGGTAAATGCCTTTTCGTCGTGACAAGGAGTGAAAACGAGTGAAGACCACAAGCGAAATCGGCGCACGCCGGAGAGGGGCACGGCGGCTTGGTGGGGGGCTGTGGGAGATACAGCCGCGCGGACGGGGCTCTGGGCTCAGGACTCCGGGCTCGGGGCTCTCCGGGTGCAGGGCAAGCGGAAGCCCCGAGTCCTGAGCCCAGGCTGAGCGCAAGTTGATAGAAGAAAAGAAGGCCGCGCGCAGGCGGCCCCGGAGGGTGGCCTTACCAGGCCAGGTTCTCGGCGCGGATGCCCTGCGAGGTGAACGCCTCGGGGAGCACGCCCTCGTTGGCCCACTTGTAGAGGCCCGCGACGAGGATGCCGTCGACCGCGCTGTTGACTGCGGCCAGGACGACCCAGTAGGCGACCGCGACGGCGAAGAAGACGATGGCGACCGCCACGAGGCCGGCGCTGAAGAGGCTCGCGCCGATCAGGATGGGGATCAGGCCCAAGAGGCCGAGGCCCATGAAGATGATCCCCGTGGTGGCGACGCCGGTGAGCGACTCGCCCCAGCTCTTCTTCATGATGCCCATGCTGCCCTTGATCGCGTCGAAGGGCCCGACGTCCTGGTAGACGAGGACGGGCACGACGAAGAACACCGCGACGTTCCAGCCGAACTCCAGGAAGGAGACGAGGATGCGCGCGATGATGTTGTCCTTCGCCTGGTCGCGCAGCATCTGGAGGATGAGGCCGACCGTGGCCGCGATGACCGCCCACTGGAGGATGCGGCCGATGCGGCTCCAGGACTTGCGCAGGCCGTCCTTGAGCGTCGGGTCGCCGCCGTTGAAGCGGATCGTCGCCATCTCGACAGTGGCGGCGTTGAAGAAGATCACCGTCGCGTACATCGCGACGTAGAAGGCGAACAGGATGAGGTAGCCAACGATGCCCATCTGGCCGACGTCCACGGCGAACACGAAGCCGAGGGCGACGCCGAGGATCAGCAGGTTGACGACGGCCGCGAGGAGCGGGAGGGCGATGATCTCCTTGTCAAGGCTGAGGACCTTGAAGGAGGCCTTCGTAAGGCTCCAGCCGCGGGCGATGCGTTCGAACATGAGGATGTGACACCTCTCAGAGGCGGCGATTCCGGGCCCGCTGATATAATCCTAGCGTGCAACCGCGCGCCCGTCGCTGTGCCGACGTCCCGAGCCCTCAGCCGGCATATCCCCAATGCTTGGCCGTCTGGTCGTCCCACGGGACGTTCTCGGGCCAGCCCTGCTTGAGGAGCGTGTCGAGCTTCGGGCGTCCGGTCGCGCAGCGCATGCGGGGCACTATCGCTTCGGAAGTCTTGACTCGTCGCTCCTACGTCGGGAAGCGCTGAGCCCTCCGAAGATCACGCGTGGGCGGATGGGCGCGCTCCGCGCGAGAGCATCCCGAATCACGAAGACCCGAATCACGGCGGGAAAAGACGTGATTCGGGTCTTCGTGATTCGGGATACCTCCGCCGGAGGCGGCGCAGGCCGCCATGACGATGCGCCGAACTGTCAGCCCACGCGCATGAAGCGCCCGTCCTGCCGCGCCATCGCGAAGTCCTTCTCCAGGAGACGCGCGAGGTGCTTCTCCACCATGACGCGCTCGTGGTAGCGCGCGAGCGGCGTCGTGGGCTTGCCCATGCAGATGCCCAGGTCCGCCAGCTCGTCGAGACTGCGCGGGTGCTCCAGCGCGGCCAGCACGCGCCGGTCGCGCTCGCGGATCGCCTCGGCCATCCCGCGGAAGAGCGGCTTGATGCCGCGCTTGCGGGGCTCGGCGTGGCTCGAGACGAGGATCGCCACCGGCACGTCGGCCAGCATGCTCGCGGTGCGCTCCAGGTCGGAGGGATCGCTGGCCGGGTAGCCGTACCAGGGCTGGTCGTCGGCGCCGACGTCGGCCGCGAAGAGGATGTGGCGCTCCGCGTCGAGGAGCGCGATCATGCCGGCGCTGTGGCCCGGCGCGTGGAGGAGCTGCCACTCGCTCTTGTCGAGCTTGATGAGGCCGCCGGGGCGAAGCTCGCGCGCGACGTGCGCGGCCTCGTAGCCCCCCTTGCGGATGGCGCTCGCCACCGTGTCACGGTCGCGGCGGCTCACCTCGTAGGTCTGCAGGTAGTCCTCGGGCCCGAGCATCGCGCGCGCCTCGGCCTTCGGCGCCCACACCTCGCGGAAGTCTCGCGCGCCGTGGCTGTGGGCGACGTGGCAGTGGGTGAGCACGCAGAGGTCGACGTGCGGCGCGAGCTTGCGGCGCAGCGCCGGGGGCAGGCCCGCGTCCACGAGCACGACCTCGTTCCCTTCGTCGAGGACGAGGGCGTTCGCGCCCGCGTGGTCAGGCGGGCAGGCGACCAGCCCGACGCCCGGCGCGACCCACGCAAGGGTCTTGGCGAGGTCGGGCGGAAGCGGCACGCGCCGCGCAGCCGCACCCCCCGGCAAAAACCATCTTCTTCAGCCCGCGTGGGCCAGGAGCTTGACGACGTCGAGGGTGCAGAGGTGGACGGCGTCCTTGGGGCGCGCCATGCCGCACAGGCAGCAGAAGTCCATGCTGGTCTGTCCCCCGCGCGGGGTAAGTACGGCCCGCGCCCACCCCCGGTGGTTCTCGACGAACGGCGAACGCCCTACCACGAGTATTGGCGCGAGACGCCCAGCGCGTGGACGATGGTGCGCACGTCGCCCATCTTGCCCAGGTTGAACAACACCGTCTTGGCGAGCGTGCCCAGGTACGCGCGCTCGGTCGACACGCCGGGCCGCACGTCGAGGAGCCGGGGCGCGAAGCGCGTCAGCCGCGCGATGTCCTCGTTGCTCCAGCGGCGCAGCGCCTCCAGCGCGGGGCGGAACGACGGGTCGCAGAGCGGATGCGCCGCGATGCGCGCGCCGTATTCCTGCGGCTTGCCCTCGGCGAGGCAGCCGGCCAGCACCTCCGCCGCGTGGATCACGGCCGCCATGCCGCCCTTCGTGATCGGGTTCGTGAGCCCCGCGGCGTCGCCCACGAGGACGACGTTGTCCTGCTGCACCTTGTCGCCGAAGAAACCGATCGGGTACGCCTCGCGCTTGCGCACCTTGCCGGCGACGCCCTGGTCCGCCATGAAGCGGTCGAGGCGCTCCCAGTCGTGGCCGTCGCCCGCGGCGAGGAGCCCCACGTTCCACAGGTCGCCGCGCGGGAAGATCCACGCGTACTCGGGCGAGTAGCGCTTGTCCGTGTAGAAGAGAAGCCGCTCGGGCGAGGCCGCCACGGGCTCGACGCGGTACTGGATGCCCAGCATCGTCTCGTGGTGGCCGCCCACCACCTTGCGCACGACGCTGCCCGGCCCGTCCGCGCCGATGACGAGGTCCGCCTCGCGCGCCATCTGCCGCACGTCGGCCTCCGTGATCTTGCGCCCGGTGAGATAGCTCGCGCCCAGCGCCTCGCACTCGGCGGCCATCGCGGGGATCCACCGCTCGCGCGCCATCGTGTGCCCGCGCTGGTGCACGCGCGCCTCCACGCCTTCGGGGAAGAACCACGACACGCCCTCGAACGTCTGCGCGATGTAAGGCGTCGAGTCGAAGGCGCTGAAGCGCCGCAGCGTGTCGTCGCTCAACCCCTCGCCGCAGAGCGTGGTGTGCGCGGCGCCCTCGCGCTCGTAGATCGTGACGTTGGCGTCCACGGGCCGCTTGCCGTTGAGCAGCGTGAGCGCCGTGACCACGCCCGCGAAGCCGCCCCCGACGATGCGGATGTCGAGGGAGCGCGGCATCAGCGCGCGCAGGCCTGCGCTCCCCCAAAAGTGTTGGTCTTGGTGGCGCTCCTTTCCCAACACCGCGAATCCCGGAATCCGCGGATGTCTCGGATGCGCGGTGTTGGGAAGGGAGCCCCAGCAAGACTGCAATTCGAAAGCGGAGCCCTCAAATCCGCGGACCCCGCCTCGAGCCCCGAGGATGCACCCATGAGCGGAGACGCCCGCCCGATCTGCCCCCAATGCGGGGCTCCCCTGTTCCAACGCGCGCACGGCGACCAGACCTGCGTGCAGCACGGCCACTGGATCCCGAGTGAAGTGCTGGACGCCACGTTCGACGCCAACGCCAGCGCCACGGTCCGCGCCGCCATCGCGCGCACGCCGCTCACGCCGCGCAAGTGCCCGGACGACCGCTACGAGATGAGCCACCTCTCGAACGCCAGCGGCACGGTGCAGGCCGACGCGTGCGGCCGGTGCGGCGGCGTCTGGGTCGCGCTCTCCCTCGTCGAGCAGCTCAAGGCCACCACGCCCGTGAACGCGGGGACCGACGCCGAGGCGCGCTCCCTGTTGGCGCTCGCGGCGGCGCGCTCCCTGTGCGCTCCCGCCGTGCCCGCGCGGCGACGCTAGGGGCCCTTCCGGAACAGCAGCAGCGTCTTCCCGCAGCGCACCAGGCCGCCGTTGGCCAGCGGGCGCACGACGCCACGCTCCAGCCGCTTCCAGTCGAGGTACGTCCCGTTGCTGCTGTGGAGGTCCGCCAGCTCGAAGCCGCCTCCGGACGCGCGGCGCAGCTCGGCATGCCGGGTGCTGACGAACGGATCGTAGTCGAGGCACACCAGCGCGTGCGGGTCGCGCCCCACCAGCCACGGGCCGCCGCCTGATAGCACGGCGGTCTGGCCGATGCGCAGGCCGTGCACGATGGTCAGGCGCGGAAGCTCCTGCTCCTGCGGCGTCGTGGACGGCGCGGCGTCCGCGGCCACGGTCGCCATGCGCATCTCGACGTCCTCCTCCAGCTCCGCCTGCAGATCGCCCAGCCGGCCCAGCATCTCGTGGACCGCGAAGAGGCGCTGCGGCGCGAGCACGTAGTCGCGCACCGCGCCGTGCTGGCCGCGTCCGGGCACGCTCTGCAGGAACCCCAGCTCCACGAGCTGCTGCACGTGCTCCTGCGCGGTCTGGCGCGCGACGCCCAGGTGGCCCGCGATCTCCTCCAGGTGGTGCGGCCGCGTCAGGAAGCGCAGCGTCTGCAGCCGGCGCGGGTGGCCGAGCGCCTTGAGGTACTCCGCGAGCGAGTCGATCGCGAGGTCCTCGCCGGCCGCGCTCATGCCGGCACCTCCGGGCCCGACGCGGCAGGCGCGAGCGGCTCGCGCAGGCGCACCAGGCCCGCCAGGGCGCGGCGCATCTCGCCGGCCGATTGATAGCGTTGGGACGGGTCCTTGGCGAGGCCGACGCGCAGGAAGGGCTCGACGTCCTCGAGGTCGGCGGGCATGGCGATCTCGGGATCGCCCTGCAGGATCATGGCGCGGATCTGGAAATCGTCGCGCCCGGCGATCCGCAGGTAGTGGCGGCGGGTGAGCATCTGGTGGAAGAGCGCCGCTGCGGCGTAGAGGTCGCTCCTCGCGTCGGCGTGCGCGCCGCGGACCTGCTCGGGGCTCATGGAGAGGAGCGTCCCCGCGCCGCCGCCCGTGAGGCCCGTCGCGTCGAGGCGCATCGCGCGCGCGATGCCGAAGTCCGCGAGCTTCGGCTCGCCCTGCTCGCCCAGGAGCACGTTCTCGGGCTTCACGTCGAGGTGCACGACGCCCGCGGCGTGGCACGCGGCGAGCCCGTCGAGGACGCCGGCCATGATGCGCGCGGCCTCCTCGCGGGGGAGCGGCGCGCGGCGGCGCAGGAGCCCTTGCAGGTTCCCGCCCGGCGCGTAGTCCATCACGAGCACGCCCTGGTCGCCCTCCTCGCCGGCGTCGAGCGCGCGGACGACGTTGGGGTGCGCGACCTTGCGCAGCATGGCGGCCTCCTCGGCCGCGAGGCTCGGCGCCATCGTCTTGAGCGCCACCTGCTCGCCGGTGCGCAGGTCGCGCGCGAGATGCGTGCGCCCGTGCGCGCCCTCGCCCAGGAGCCGGTCGATCCGATAGCGGCCCAGGATCGTGCGCGGCGTCGTGGTGCCCCCGCGGGTCGCGGTCGCGGCGGAGGCGAGCAGCGCGGCGTGCTCCTCGGCGCTGATGCCGAAGCCGCGGCGCAGGCGCTGCAGCTCGGGCGCCTCGGCGCCCAGGCCGGAAGCGAGCGCCGCCTCCAGGCCGGCGCGGTAGACCTCGAGCTTGCGGGCGCGCGCGTAGCCTTCCTCGCCGGTGGGCGCGCGCACCACGAGCCGGCCCAGGTCGCGCCGCGCCGCGTAGGCCATCATCGCGACGCCGGCGCCCACCGCGGCGGGCCACCAGGCGCGCGCCGCGAGGCTGGCGATGATGCCGTAGCCCAACGCGAGGAGCGCGACGGTCGGCCCCACGAGCCGCTTGAGGCGCACCTCCACGTCGAAGAGGTGGCGCCGCGCGATGGCATAGGCGAGGAGGAGCGCCGTCCCCAGCCGCGCCGCGCCCGAGAGGCCGAACTCGCTCGCGCTGTCGGTGAGCGCGGTGACGAGGCCGAGGAGCGTGGGCGCCACCAGCACCGCGAGGAGGAGCGGGTCGCGTCCCTCGGGCCGCGGCGGGCGCAGGAGCGCGTGCGCGAAGATCCCGACGACGGCGCCCAGGGGCACGACGAACTCGACGACGCGGACCCCGCCCTGGCCCAGGTAGGTGAACGAGCCCAGCGCGCCGACGTACGCGGGGAAGAGCACGAGCGCCACGAGAAGGTCGCGGTAACGGCGCCGCTGCGAGCCGGGCTCCGCCCGCTGGTGCTGGCCGTAGACGACGAAGATCGCGGCGCCGAACGCCGCGAAGTACGTGCTGCCGGCGATGCTGAACGTCTCGGGGAGGGAGCTTCCCGTCGCGGCGCTCGCGGCGAGGGTCAGCGCGAGGTAGCCGGCGTACGCGGCGAGCCAGGGCCAGAGGCGCGCGTGCCGGCTCGACCGCACGGCGAAGGCGAGCACGAGCACGCCGGCCGCGATGAACAGGACCGCGCTGCCCAGCGAAGCCCGGATCGGATCGTCCGCGAGGTTCGCGACGAGGGCGCCGCCCGCCCACGCGACGAGGAAGGCGCCCAGGAGGCGCGTGTCGGGACGCCGGCCCGGCAGCGCGAGGAGGGCGACGCCCAGGAGGACCAGGGGCACGCTGCCTAAGAGCAGGAGCGCAAAGCCCGGTTCCATGGCTCCGACGAGACGCTGTGGGCTCTTGAAGCGAGCGCCCGCCGCGCAGGGAAATCCCTGCGGCCGCCGTCCCGCGGCGGGCCAAGGAGATGCCCCCGCGCCGCGTCCCTCAGCGCATGGACCCGACCACGACCTACGCCTTCGGCGCCGCCGGCCTGCTGCTCCTCCTCGCGATCCTCGAGCGCCTCACCTCGGACCGCGCGGACTGATCGCCAACCCGGAAAGTCCATGAGCGGAGCCCCCGCTCGCCGGCTCCATGCCCGACTTCGAGATGCTCAGCAACGAGCGCGTCGAGTTCAACAACGGCGGCGAGTTCCTGGAGCTCTCCATCAACCTCGTGAAGGACGGCAACCGCGCCACGCCCTACCTGCGCCTCGCGCGCGGCTTCTACGGCAGCGACGGCGAGCCCCGTTACAAGAAGGGCGGCTGCACGCTGCCCATCGACCGCGAGGTCATCAACCAGCTCGCCGACGCGCTGAAGGCCTGGGACATCACCGAGGCCGTGAAGCAGAAGAGCGCGGCGGGACCCGCGCCCGCGAAGAAGGCCGCCAAGAAGGGAGCGGCGGCCGAGGACGAGCCTGACGCGTAGGCTGTCAAACATCCTCCAACCTGTTCATGTGCAGGCGCGGCGTCGGCGCCTTGCCGATGCAAGCCCTCCGCCTCGCCCTCCTCCTCGTGCTGCTGGCGCCGGCGCTGCTGCCGGCCGCGGGCGCGAAGGTGGGCCATGTCCTGACTTTGACCTCTCGCTTCGAGGGCGACGCGCTCGTGGCCAACGTCACGGACTACGCGCATGCGGGGCCCCTGACCCTCGTGGTCTCGCCGCGGCTGGGCCCGCTGATCCGCGCGGTGCCGCTCGACCTCCAGCCCGGCCAGTCGGCCCTCGTGCGCATGCGGGACCTGCCCTGGACCGACCGCGACGCGCAGCTCGACGTGCGCGTGGTCGAAGGAAGGCTGGGCACCGCGGGCTTCTCCGACCTGCCCGCGGAGCCCGATCCCGCCGCGAACCCGACGATCGCGGAAGGCGCGGCGGACGTCCCGGTGGGCTTCGCGCGGCAGCCGCTGCTCGCGCCCGACGTGCTCGTCGCGAACCAGACGCCAGGCCCCGGCGACCTCAACGCGCGCATCCTCGCGACCCCCGAAAGCCTGCTGGTCACGGGCTGGGTCGGCGGCGGGCAGCTCTTCGTGTCGAGCTCGAAGGACGGCGGCCGGAGCTGGGGCGTGCCCACGCTCGTGGGGCCCGCGAAGCCCGTCTCCACGAGCATCCTGTGGAGCATGGCGCAGGCGAGCCCCCGGCAGATCGTGATCGCGTACCAAGGCATGGCCGCCGGCGCGCCCTGGACGCTCTTCTCCTACGATCCGGTCGCCCAGAGCGGCAGCGCGAGCGCGACGATCCTCGGCCCCGCGCCGCCCGACACGCGCCAGCAGGGCGCCGTCGCGATCCGCGTCATGCCCACGACGTTCGCGGCCTACGTCGCCTCGCAGGCCGACGCGCAGGGGAACGTCGGCCTCTGGGAGGTCGATCCCAACGGCACGTACCACGGCCTGGGCGGGGTTCGGTTCGCGGCGGAGGTGGGCGCGCTGCACCTTGTGGCCGACGGCTCGCGCCTCGCGCTGGTCGGGGACGTGAACCCCGCGAACGGCACGATGTCGCACCTGCGCGGCAGCACCTCGACGGACGGCGGCTACACGTGGACGGAGCCCGCCGACGTCTCGACGCCGACGCTCCAGGCCGACCTCGACTTCGCGGACGATGCGGGCACGGTCCACGTCGCGGGCTCCGTGGGCGCCACGATCCACCAGGCGATCGGCGAGACGTTCCCCCTCCAGGACCAGCCGGAGAGCCCCGAGGGGACCTACGCGTCCGAGGTCTCGCTGGGCGTGCGCGACGGGCTCTCGTGGACCGTCTTCATGACCAGCGACGCGAACTCGGGCCACGTCGTCGACATGGCGCACGTCTCCTCCTCCCGAGGGAGCGCGACGTACGCGATGACGCCGCAGGACCACGTCGCGACGCGCGTCTACAGCGGCGGCGTGGGCGTGCTCCCCGACGGGCGCCCCGCGCTCCTGAGCGCCGGGACCGGCGTCTGGTCGCGCACGCTCTTCGACCCGCGCCCCGACGCGGCGGGCGTGCTCACGAAGATCAGCTACGGCGAGGCCACCAGCCTGGGCGCGCTGCTGGGCATCGTGTCCCTCACGCCCGATCCGCTCGTGGTGCCGGCCAACGCGACGGCCAACGTCACGGTACGCGTGACGAACGAGGGCGACGCGCCCGCGCGACCCTACCTCTCGCGTCTCGTCGACGAGCTCGGGCTCGACCACGCGCTGAACCTCAGCGGCGGCCCGTGGGCCACGCTTCCGGCGGGCGCGACGTCCGACCTGACGCTCCAGGTGCGCGCGGGCGACGCGGCCGGGCTCCTCACGAACGTCACGTTCACGCTGCGCGACCTCGACGCGAACGACAGCGCACGCGGCGCCTTCACGGTCCACGTCGCCAGCGCCCATGCGAAGGGACTCCTCGTCCTGCCTGCGCGCGTCGCCGTGCGCCTCACGCCAGGCGCGTCGACCGAGATCCTCGTGGCCGTGTCGAACGGCGGCGAAGGGCCGCTCGCGCTGGGCAACGCCTCCCTCGGGGGCCAGGGCGCGGTCACGTTGGCGGGCGCGCGGTTCGACGACGAGACGATCGCGCCGGGCGTCACGAGCACGATGCACGTGCGCCTCGACGCGCCGCGCGGACTGCGCGACAACGGCACCATGCTCCTCGCGGTGCGCAGCGCCGACGGCCAGCAGGGCGTCGTCGAGCTGGACTACGAGGTCGCGCCCGCGCCGCCGGGCCTCGGGGGAGCCTCGCCCCTCTCCGCGCCGGTGGGCGTCGCCGCGGCCGCCGTGGCCGTGGCCGCGGGCGCCAGCATCGCGGCGCTGGCGCGCACCGACGCGGGACGCGTGGCCGGCGCCGTCGCGATGCTGCCGCTCTACACGCGCTTGGCCAAGTCCGACGTGCTCCAGCATGAGGTGCGCGCGGGCGTCTACGCGCACGTGCTGGCGAATCCGGGCGCGCGCTTCGGCGAATTGCGGCGCGACCTCGGCCTCTCGAACGGCGCGCTGGTGTTCCACCTCAAGGTCTTGGAGCGCGAGGGGTACCTCAGCGCGCACCGCGAGTGGACGCGCCGCCGCTACTACGGCACGGGACGCGTGCCGCCGGCGGCGCCCGCCACCGTGGCAGATGCCATCAACGGTCTCCTGCGCAGCGCGCCTGGCCTGCCGCTGGCCGAGGTCGCGCGCCGGCTGGGCGTCTCGCGCCAGCTCGCCGACTACCACCTGCGCAGGCTCGAACGGGCGCGCCGGGTCCGGCGCGAGGAGCGGGGGCGCTCGCCGACGTGGTTCGCCGAGGAGGGTTAGGAACCCTCCGCCAACAATTTGATGTCCAGCTCGTGGGCTCGCGCGCCCATGCAGCAAGATCGTCTGCTCGCCAACGCCGGGGGGCTGCTCCTGGCGGCCGGCGGCGTCGCGGCGTTCAGCGGCGGCTTCTATGGCCTCACGACGCAGAACCCCTGGCTCGTGGTGCTCAGCGTCGGCCTGCTGATGGGCTACGGCGTCGTGGGCTACCTGCTCATGAACCGCGGGCGCGCGGTCTTCGGCTTCGCGCTTCCCGCCAGCGCCGTGCTCGTGATGCTGACGCTCCTGCTCTTCCAGGGCGTGCGCCTCCTCGACGACGAGAGCATGCGCTACGTGCTGGAGCCCTCGCTGACGCTGCTGCTGGCGTTCGCGGGCGGCGCGCTCCTGACGCACGCCTTCGAGGAGACGATGCCGCGCGTGCGCTGGCCCGGTCGCGGCGCGCCCAGCCTCAACCCGACGCTGCACATCGCGGCCGTGGGCCCCATCTGGGGCGCGTACACGCTCCTCGACATCGTGGGCCAGAAGACGCCGACGTTCCGCATCCTGCTCGTGGGCGGCGCGGTCGTCGTGAGCGTCGCCTGCGTGGTGGGCGCGTACGCCGCGACGCGCAACGGCCACCCGCGCCTGACGCTCGGGGGCGCCGCGCTGGGCTTCCTGGCCTGCGCCGCGTTCCTCTTCCAGTTCATGCTCGGGCCCGGACGCGAGGGGGCGACGCTCTTCGGCGAGCTGCTGGCGCTCGTGGGCCTCGTCCTCACGGGGCTCGCCGCGGCCATCGCCACGGTCTCCTGGATCCAGATCCAGACGGGCGTCCCGCCCGAGGAGCCGATCATGGTCCCGCCCGCGCACATGCCGTGAGCCCATGCGCCCGCGCACGTGGGGAGTCCTGGCCGCGCTCGCGGCGGCCGCCACGTTCGCGGCGGTCAACGTCGCCGGCCGCTTCGCCCTGGGGCGCGGCGTGCAGCCGCTCTGGATGGCGGCGTTCACGTACCTGGGCGGCGGGCTGCTCATGCTCCCGCACGCGCGCCGCGCGAAGCTGGCGCCGGCCGAGCGCCTCCGCATGGGGCTCGTGATCCTCTGCGGCGCGGTGGCGGCGCCGCTGCTGCTCTTCTTCGGCCTGCAGCGCACCGGCGCGGCGGACGCCTCGCTCGTGCTCAACCTGGAGATGGGCGCGACGACCGTGCTGGCGATCGCCTTCCTGCGCGAGCGCCTGGGCATGGCCGAGGCGCTGGGCGTGGCGCTCCTCGCGGCGGGCGCCATCGTGGTGAGCGCCGCCTCCGGCGCGCGGGGCGGAAGCACGCTCGTCGGCGTGCTCCTCGTCGCGGGCGCGGCGCTCCTGTGGGCGATGGACAACACACTGAGCACGCCGCTCTCGCGGACCCACGACCCGCGCGCGCTCATCGCGGTCAAGACGCTGGGCGGAGGCGTCGTGGTGCTGTCGGCCGCGCTCGTGCTGGCCGGCGCGCCCGGGGGCGACCCGCTCGCGTGGGCCGTGGCGCTGGCCTCCGGCGCGGTGGGTGTGGCCGTCAGCAGCGTGCTCTTCTACGTGGCCCTGGCGCGCATCGGCGCGGCGCGCACCACGGCGCTCTTCGCCACCAGCGGCCTCTTCGGCGTTACCCTCGCCGCGCTGGCCCTGCGGGAGCCGCTCACGGCCGCGCACTTCGTCGCTGCGGCGCTGTGCGTCCTGGGCGCGGGCGCCCTGCTCGTCCGGACGGACCGAACGGATATGACGATAGGTTAACTACCCCACGGGACGAGAGTCGCGCGTGGCCGCCTCGGTCCTGGTCGTCGACGACCTTCCGGAGATCTGCGGATTCTTCCGCGGGCTGGTGCGCCAGCTCAAGGGCCTCGACGTGGACCTCGTCACGGAGACCAACCCGGCCCGCGCCCTGGCGCTGCTCGACGAGCGCCGCTTCGACCTCGTCGTCTCCGACTTCCGCATGACCGAGCACGACGGCGCCGACGTCCTCACGCGCGCCCACGCCACGAACCCGACCGGCATCCGCGTCCTCATGACCGGCTACAACGAGGTGCCCACGCCGCTCTCCCGCCTCCGGACCGCGCGGGTCGACGCCTACCTCCAGAAACCGCTGCGGACGCAGGACCTCCTGTTACTTATCCTTCACCTTGTGCAGCGGGACGCCTCGACGCTGGACGCGTGCCGGCGTAACGCCCGGGAGCTGGAGAGCCTGGCGCAACGGGAAGAGATGATGCGCGTTTAGGAACATCGGGCCCCCATGCGGATGAGCATGGACCGGCTTGCCGTCCTCCTTGAGCACGGTCTTTCCGAGTACCAGGCGCGCGTCTACCTCGCGCTGCTAGACTTCCCCTCCCTTCCCGCGGGCAGCCTGGCCAAGGCCGCGCAGATTCCGCGCAACCGGCTCTACGAGATCCTCGAGGAGCTGCAGGCGATGGGGCTCGTGGAGATCCTGCTGGAGGAGAACCGCAAGTACCGCGCGACGCCGCTGGGGCTCTACCTCGACCGGAGCGTGGCCGACCTCCGGGACCGCATCGGCAAGATCGAGGCGCAGAAAAGCTATCTCGAGGTCGCCTTCAAGCCGCCCACGCTCTCCGGCGCCGAGGACCTGGAGGCGGGGACGACGCGCGTGATCCTGACGCGCCGAGCCGTCGCGCGCGAGATCGACCGCCTCGTGGACGAGACGAACGAGAGCCTCGTGGTGGCGTGCAGCGCCGGGGGCTGGGAGCGCGTCGTGCGCCACCTCGCGCGCTTCCCCGCCGAGAAGAAGGGCGGCCTCACGCTGGTCGTGCCGCGCGCGGCCTCGTCGGCGGGCGGCGTCGAGCGGCTCGTCGAGGCGTGGCCCTCCTCCGTGCGCTGGACCGAGGCGCCGCTGCGGACGCTTGCGCTCGTGCGCGACGAGCAGGAGCTTCTTCTGGTGCACCCGCTGCCCGACGACGACAAGATGCGCGTCGGGCGCGACTTCGGCCTGCTCACGACGAACCTCGCGCTGGCGCGCGACCACGCCGCCCTGCTGCGCGAGTCCTCCAAACCTTGATGGCGCAGGAGCCGGCATCGGCGCGCGATGCGCGTGGCGGAGCTGGCCGGGCGGCGGTTCGGCTGCCTGGAGGGGTGCGGCTTCTGCTGCACGTTCCAGCCCGAAGCGACCCAACGCGAGCTGGCCCGCCTGCGCGCCCGCCTCGCGCCGCGTCCGCTCCCCGTCGTCGCGGGCCAGGGCCGCACGTACCTCGCGCTGCACAACAAGTGCGGCGCGTGCACGCTCCTGGAGCGCCGCGCGTGCCAGGCCTACGACCTGCGCCCGCAGCATTGCCGCTACTTCCCGTTCCACCTGCACTTCGCCGAGGAGCCGGAGGCCTACGTCAACTACACGTGCCGCGGCGTGGAGCTCTCCGCGGACGGCGACCTGAGCGTGGCGTTCCGCGAGTCGGTCCTGGAGAACGCGGGCCAGGACGAGATCGCGCGCCACGAGCAGCTGGCGAAGCAGGCCTACGGCGAGTTCCAGCGCACCGCGCGGCGCCGCGGCGTGTGGGGCGACGCGGACGCGGTGGCGCGCGGCGCGGACCTTGGCGCGCTGCTCACGCGCGAGGGCATCGAGGCCGCGATCCGCCGCGGCGGGGACGAGGCCACCGCGCAGGAGGCCTGGGACGACGCGCTGGCGCCCTTCGCGGAGGATGACGTCACGCGCCGGCCGTTCTACCTGGCGCCCGACCTGCGCTGGCTCACCTTCGCGCGGAGCGGCGAGGGCCTCGACGTGCTGGAGATGGACGAGCAGGGCGCGCTCCTCCCGCGCGGGCGGCTCGACGACGTCGCCGCTTGGCGCGATGGCCCGGCCGACCTCGCCCCCTACTTCGCAAGCCTCGTCGCGCGCCGCGTCTTCACGGGCAGCGTCTATGCCCTGGTGGACGACGAGGACTACGCGATCAGCGTCGAGCAGGCGACGTGGCTGCGCCTCGCGGAGGTGGCGGCCGACCTCGCGGCGCGCGCGCACGTGCTCGCGAAGCTCGGCGTGCCGGCCGACCGCATCGAGGACGAGACGGCGCGCTTCTACGACAGCGCGTTCCTGGACGCGCCGACCATTGGAGGTTTCCTGTGAGCGTGAAGATCCGCGCGGCGGACCTCCACGACCTCGACGCCGCCCTCGCCCTGGAGCGCGCGTGCTATCAGGCCCCGCAGGCGTACGGCGCGGAGGAGTACCGCTACGCGCTGGGGCGCGCGAAGGCCGTGAACCTGCTCGCCGAGGACGAGCGCGGCGTCGCGGGGTTCGTCGGCGCGTTCCATCATGCGATCTGGCGCGCGGGGCACGTCTACACCGTGAACGTGCATCCGTCGCGCCGCGGCACGGGGCTCGGGCGCGCGCTCATGCAGGCGTGCGAGGACGAGCTTCGCAAGCTGGGCATGACGCGCGTCGTGCTGGAGGTCAACGTGGACAACGTCGAGGCGATCCGCCTCTACGAGCGCGGCGGCTACACGCGCGTGCGGCGGCTGCCGGACTACTACACGACCTACGCCAACAACGACGCGTGGCTTTACGAGAAGCCGCTCTAACGGGGGTTTGGGGGCGGAGCCCCCAAGGTCCCGTTCTTCTCTCATGAAAAACGAGACGTCAGGGGGCTCCGCCCCCCGAACCCCCCGCGGGCCGACGCGCTGCGGCGCGTCGGAAACGACGCCAGATTGGCGCTACGCGATCTCGTCTCCAGAAAATCCGGTGGATTCCCACGCCTCGCCGCGCTTCTCCAGCACGCCCTTCGCGCGCGTCAGGAAGATCGGATACACCTGCGCGACGAGGCTCGGCGGCATCGCGTCGCGCCGGCTCATCTCGGGGTGGAAGCGCACGGACTGAACCTGCGGGTGCTCGCGCGGCGCGTAGCCGTTGCCGGAGCCCTCGAAGCGCCAGCCGCGCTGCTGCGCCATCCACATCGCGTGCTCGGCCTCGACCTGGTCGACCTTGATCTCCGACTCGGCGATGCGGTGGGCGAGCGCGTCGACGTCCTCCTTGGCGTAGCGCAGCTTCGCCGGATCGTGCCCGCCCGCGAGGAGCAGGAGGATCACGCCCTGGCACTTGCTGCACCGGCCGCAGGGCGCCGGCGCGCCGTCCTCCATGTGCGTCGCGTGGCAGGACGTCTGCACCGTGAGCAGGTCGGGGTAGCGCGTCGCGAGCAGGTCCTCGATGAGCAGCGAGGAGAGCGTGCGCAGGAGGCTCGTCTGCGTGAGGCCGCCCCACTTCTTCTCTGCGAAGTAGGCGTTGAGCACGAGGTCGAACTCCTGCGACTGGTCGTAGATGCCCCACCAGTGGCGCACGCCCTTGACCTCGGGCCAGGGCCCCTCGTCGAACTCGTTGCCCATGAGCATCGTGCCGATGCCCTCGTGCAGGCAGAGCCCGGCCACGGCGATCTGATAGCTGTTGAACGTGAAGAGCTGGATCGGATAGACGTCCGCCTCCAGCCGCTGCCAGTCCTGGCGCACGCAGGGCAGGAGCTTGTTCGCGGCGACGTAGAGCCGGTCGATGCTGCTCCAGATGCGCCGCGTCCGCGGGTCGGTGCGCTCGTGCAGCCGGTGCGCGAGGAGCGCGGTGTGCCAGTGGCGGCCGCTCTCGTTGACGTACACGGGCGAGACGTCGCGCCCCAGCTCGCGCAGGAGGCCGTACGTGAGCAGGCTCTCCTTGCCGCCGGACGATAGCACGGCGAAACGCTCGGGGTCGACGACGCGCGGCGGGCCTTCGACGCGCCGCTCCTCGACGACGATCTCCGCGAGGTCGTCCACTGCCTCGGGCTCGAAGTCCTCGGGCTTCACGTGGAACTCGGGGAGGATCAGCGGGTGCGGCTCGTCCGTGACGAAGCGCGTGAGGTACTGCTCGCGCGCCGTGATGCCCTGCATCTGCCGGAGGTAGGCGACGTCCGACGGCTCGAGGGGGAATTCGAGGACGACGCGCTCGCAGAAGAGGCCGTAGTTGAGGCTCGGGATCGCGTGGTGCAGCCGCGCGTGGTTGCGCATCACGTCGTCCGCGTTGGCGTAGAGCGGGACGGGGAACTTCCAGCGCAGCTCGATGTCGGTGCGCTTGCCGGCGTGGTCCACGAACGTGTAGATGCTCGTCGTCGCGTCGGGCGCCACGAGCGGGTCGCTCACGCGCAGCTCGCGGAAGAACTTGAGATCGGGCCTCATGCGCGCATCCTGAGGCCGAACCGCGCCACGACGGCGTCCACCAGAGGCTGCGGCCCGTCGAGGAGCACGTCGGTCACGGGCTTCCCGAAGCGATCGGCGAGGCGCTTCTTCCATTCCTCGACGCCCGCGCGGTCCAGGCCTTCGTGGTTGAGCGTGATCGCCACGAGCGGGTGGCCGCTGAGCGTCTCGGCGATCGTGATATCACGGGCGGGATCGCCCATCGGGTACTGCGGGAAGCCGTCGAGCGTCTGGCGCGCCGGCGCGTGCTGGAGGATGACGCCCTTGACGCGCGCGCCGCAGATGATCTCGTAGCCGCCCGGGTAGCCCGGGTGCGTGAGCCCGCCCTGCCCCTCGACCACGATGACGTCGGGGCTCTCGTTCTTCCACGCGCTCCAGACGACGTGCTCGATCTCGCCGGTGAGGAAGTCGTTGACCAGCGAGTCGAGGATGATGGAGTACTTCGCGCCCTGGAGGCGGCCCGTCTGGCCCGTGCCGACGAAGACGGCCTTGATGCCCTGCTCGTTCAGGGCCTTCACGAGGACGCGCGCGGTGGTGCGCTTGCCGATGGCGCTGTCGGTGCCCAGCACCGCGACGACGGGGCACGTGACCTCCTCGATCTTCCCCGAGAAGAAGTGCTGCTCCTCCTTGGGGGGGACGGTGCGCACGTCGCGGATCGTGGCGCCGTGCTGCTTCGCGAGGGCGGCCAGCTCGGCGTCCTGCTCCAGCTTCTCGTGGAGCCCGCTCACGACGTGGAGGCCTTTGCGCAGCGCGGCGCGCACGATGGGGCGATAGCTTTCCGGGAGCCTTCCGCCGTCGGTCGCCACGCCCATCACGAAGTGCGTGGGTTGGGTGGCCGCGAGGGCCGCGTCGAGGCTCGCGAAGATCGGCACGCCGCAGGGCTTGCCGTCGAGGACCTGGCCCGCGTCGTGCCCCGCGAGGCCGCTGTCGAGGACGCCCACGATCTCGTAGAGGTCGCTGTAGCGCACCAGGCCGTGCGCGGTCTTGCCGCTGGGATCGGCGAAGTGGCCTTCGCACATGACGAGAGCCTTGAGGCGGCTGGGCATCGCGCGTCGAACTTGGAGGCGCGTCAAAAAGGTGTGCCCCAAGCCTCCTTGGGGACGCATGGCAATGGTTCACCTAGGTCGCCGGTGCATTCGAGGAGACTTGGAAATAGTGTCTCCAGGCTCTACCCCGACCGGCCGGGATTAGTCCCGCGAATGCAGGATACGACCACTTCAGTCCTGGTTTCCATCTTCAAAGGTCGGCCGAATTCTCGGTAGCCGAATTGCTCCCTGACCCATGACCGCCAAATCAACTCCCGAGAGGTTCGCCTTTGAGAAGTCTGCGCCCGCAACATGGGACTCCTTGAATGATGCGCTTGAAAGGTTTGCCTCTCTGAAAATGACATTGGCGAACCGCCCTCTGTCGAACCTCGCTCCGGAGAGGTTTGCATTTCGGAATGTGGCCCCTTGGCAAACGCTGTCTGTAAGGTCACATTCTGCCATGTTCGCGTAGTCAAAGCAAGCGAAATTCGCCCCGCAGGAACTGAGTTTGCTTCCTTCAAGGTCGGCCCCATAGAAGTCTTGGATGTGGAGCAGCGAGCCACTAAGGTCGAGATAGGTCAGGCTTTGCGAGACGATTCCTGGCACCGGCCCCATTCGTTGCCTTCGGACTCGCAGATACCAACCACCAAAGACGTCCAGCGAATTCAAGTTTAGCGAACTGACCTTTCTCGTCGTCCGGGTACAAGCACTGTGAGCAGCAAGGAGACTCTCTTCGGCATTCCTCGCCTGCCGCTGTGAGTCCGCGAAAGTAGACGTCCCAGGAACCGATTCCATCGGCAGGCCGCTCCTGATTGTGTGGGCGAGAAGTTTCGCCAGCGCACCCTGCCACCGAAGAACCGCTGCTTGATCTCTTAAGGCGATTTCGCGCCTTAGAAAGTCGTTTACGTACTCGTCTATGTTGTTTGGACCACACAACTGCGCCCAATGGACGAGTGCTTCGCGTTCACCCCACCCGGTGTCCGGATCTTGGGAGCGACGCAACATCTCATCCGTAATCCGCGTAATCCCGCGGACGATACGCCTTGCGGCGAGATATTCTCCGAAGCTCTTGTGAGTGAATTCGAACGTCTTTTCTCCATCCGAGGCCGTGCCCGCCTGTCTGAAATAGAACGCGGTGAGTAGCCGAGTTACACCGGCTCGGGCACCCTCTTGGAATGCGTCGAGCAAGATCTTCAGGCCAGTATTCGAGCAATGTCGTTCAATTTCGCGGACTGTCGTCGTTCTGCTGGCGCCGTGCCAGGCTGCGATGCCAATTTCTTCAAGGATGCGGACGAAAGAATCGAGACTTACATTGCGGATCGAAAGATGCTGCTCAGCGGCCCAGCCGCGCTCGTACACCGCCTCGAGAAGGTCCTGATAGGCGGCGTTCACGTTGTGCTCAATCGAGAAGTCTACCTTGCCTCTTTCATATGAAAGAGCGACGAGATAGTTTAACAGGGGTTGGGCAGTGATCTCGTCGAGTTCACGGCTTGCCAAGGCCTTGGGCATCCCATCATATGGTTTGCCTTTCATCCTGCCATAGTTTCGCCACCAGGCTTGACGTTGATCGACGCTCAGGCGCTTTTCCGGATCATCGAATTCCTCGTATGACGACGGGGGAATCCAATAAGGCAACACAGTAAGAACTTGGCGAGGACGCCTAAATTCTGTAATGTTCGATTGAATTACAATTTGCCTCCCCGTAATGAGGACCTGCAGCCTCAATTGTACGCTGTTCTTCCTTGCGAGAGTGCGTTGGACTTCTCGCACAAATGCACGTGCCGTTTCCTCGGCGACTTTCCCCTGCAGCGCGAGTTCGTCGAGACCGTCGAAAATGATCAAAAGCCGATTGTCGCCGCCTTCGCGATCCATTGGATTGTGAACAAGGTATGGGTCGTCGCGGACGAAATTCCGGACTGCATCCGAGAGCTCGCCACTTGGATCAAATTGATGGAGCGGAACGAAAAGAACACGCACCTTCTCAAGTGCTGCAACTCGCGCAGCGAACATCTTTGCGAAGGATGACTTCCCGGCCCCAGGATCTCCGCTGACGATACGAAGAGCGTCGTCGACGTCGGCGCTTTCGATCCAACCGAGTAATTCGCGTTCAAGATCGACAACTACTTTGCGTTCCTGTTGAAAGGCAATCGGCGCCGGATTAGACTCAGTCTTTCGAGGGTAGGAAGCCCGGACGGGAACGTATACCGATTTGAGACTGAAAGCTTCGTCGAATAACGGGGAATCGGTTTGCCGATTGAGCCACGAGCCATACGCGGCCCAGCCGAGTTCTCTGCGAATCGCGTCCCCAAAGGGCGAATCCAGATACAACAGAAGCTTCGCATAACGATCGGGGTTCGCTATCCATTCACGATGGAGTTCGACTGCGAAATATGTCGGCAGTCGGCTGGCGATAGCCCACGCGTGCGGCTTGTCGACGCCCGCGTTCTCAAGACATTCCCTAAAGTACTCTTGTGAACGTTCTACGATTGGCAATTTCAGAGGGTCGCGGAGACTTTTCGAATCTATTGCGAACTCAATGTCGCCGACTCCAATGTCAAAATCTTCATTGAACTCGACGATTGCATCTGGGTCGAAGAATTCCTTGCTTTCATTGACTAGAGCGCTAACTGCGCGGAACTGAGCTGTGAAGAATAGTTGGCTCGCTAGAACTTCGGGCTCAGCGTCAGTGCGGACGGCGGTCACAGTGTCAATCACGCTGTTTATCGCCGTTGGCACGTCGCCGGCTTTCGCTGCGACGATACACTTGGCAAAACCCTGCACGAGTGCGCTTGGTTTGACGGTAAGTCGGACCTTGGACCGCCGCGTGCTGATTTTCACGCCAACGGGGGTCCCATTAGCGGACGGCTTTCCGCGCGCCACGGTTACTCTGGACGGCATGGCGCCTTATAGCCTTAAAGGCCCCGAGTAGACCCTTCTCTTGGTCGCCGCTCTTCCCGCGTGGGAATTTGGAGGCGGAGTCAACTCACAGGCTGCGGTAAGCCCGTAACCACGGCCGGCCGCGCCCGTGGCTTCTCGTGATGCCGGCCGGTGAGCACCGCGACGTGCAGCCCGTCGCCCACGAGCCCTTCGTGGACGGCCTTGCGCAGGCCGACGAGCGAGGCGGTGCTCGCGGTCATGACGTTGATGCCTTCGAGGCTGCGCGTGAGCTGGGTGAGGCGGCGCATCTCGGCGTCGCTGGCGTAGGCCGCGTAGCCGTTGGATCGGTAGATGGCGTCGAGCGCGCGCTGGCCGTCGAAGGAGTGCCAGTTGACGAGCGGCTCGTTGACCGTCGTCTCGCGGATCTCCTCCGGGCGCAGGTCGACGCACTCCTTCAGCCCGGCCTTCCACGACTTGATGATGGGGTTGCCGCGCGGCGTCGAGGCGCCGATCATGCGCGGGAGCGCGTGCATGCCGCGCTCGCGGGCGGCCTCGCGGAAGCCCTCGAAGATCGCGGCGAGCGTCGTGCCGTTGCCCACGGCGACGCTGACCGTGTCGGGCATGCGGCCGAGCTGCTCGACGATCTCGTGCGCGATGCGGCCGTACCCCGCACGCGCGATGTCCCACTGCGAGTCGGTGCCCGGGTTCGCGTCGTACCAGCCGTGCTGCACCGCGGCCTCGCGGCTCGCGGCGACGGCGTCCTCGTAGTCGCCCGGCACGCGGATGATGCGCGCGCCCAGGCGCTCCATCTCGCCGATGCGCGGCGTGTGGTAGTCCGAGGGGACGAAGACGGTGGGGCGGATGCCGTTGTGGCTGCACGCCCAGGCGACCGAGGCGCCGAAGTTGCCGCACGTCGCGACGGTGATCGTGTCGAATCCCTTGGCGTGCGCCTCGTCGTAGACGCGCCGGGCCACGCGGTCCTTCTGCGTGCCGGTGGGGTTCGAGCCTTCGAACTTCAGGAAGATGCTGCGGACGCCGAGCGTCGCTTCCAGGTTGCGGCCCCGCGAGAAAAGTGTGCCACCCGCTTCAGCGAGCATGGGGTCGATCATCCGGGCGGTCGTGCCGCCGCGAATCGGGTCCATCGCATGTCACTATTTGGAGATTTCGAGGTCCGGGCGCGCGTGGGTCGATGACAGGTGGAACGCCTCGACATCGCCGTGCCTTGTGGCGCACGCTGGCACGACCGGGCCGACCCTAGCCGTCACATTGCCGGTCCAGCCGCCCCTTCTAAGCCTTCCGTCGTTCCTTTTGGTCCGCCGGCCACAAGCCTAAGAAGCGGGAGAGTCACAGGCTCGTTCATGCCCGATTTCGATGCCCTTCTCGCTGAGCTCCTGGAGGAGCCCGAGGAGGTCCTGGGCATCCTGTCCGACGTCGTGGAGCGCGGCCGCCTGCAGGCCGACGACCTGCCCGCGGAGTCGGTCGAGATCCTCTCCGGCTACGACCTCGTCGCCTTCCTCATCACGCGCAAGGCGCGCCGCCCCATGCACACGTGGGTCTACCCCACGCCGCTCGGGCTGCGCGTCTACGCCACGCTGGAGCGTGAGGCCGAGCGCGTCGCCGCGCTGGAGGCGCAGCCCCAGGTGCGCACCGGCAAGCGGGGCAACCGCACCGGCGTCAGCCGTTGAACCTCAGCGGTATTCGCCGAGGATCGCGCTGTAGTCCTGTCCCGTCAGGGGCAGGTCCACCAGCGAGTCCACGCCTTCGAGCGCCTTCATCTGGCTCTCGGGCGTGGGCCGGACCTCCTTGTAGAGCAGGCCGTTGTACAGGTTGCCGTCGAGCACGCGCTGCATCGCCATCTGCTTGCTGCTCGGGTCGTGGCTGACCTTCTGGCCGTCGATGGTGACCAGCGCGTCGCGGTAGAACTGGTACGTCTGCACCTTGTTGAAGGTCACGCACGGGCTGAAGGTGTTGACCAGCGCGAAGCCCGGGTGCTCGATGGCGTCCTGGTAGAGCTGCGCCAGCGTCTTCTGGTCGCCCGAGTAGCCCTGCGCGAGGTAGCTGCCGCCCGAGGCCAGGAAGAGCGCGAGCGGGTTGACCGGCGCCTCGGCGTTGCCGTGCGGCGTGGTCGCGGTGACGAAGCCGAGCTGCGAGGTGGGGCTCACCTGGCCCTTCGTGAGGCCGTAGATCGAGTTGTCCATCACGATGTACGTGAGGTCGATGTTGCGGCGCGCCGCGTGGACGAAGTGGCCCGCGCCGATGCCGTAGCCGTCGCCGTCGCCGCCCACCACGATGACCTTCTGCCCCTTGTTGGCGAGCTTCATCGCCTGCGCGGGCGGAAGCGCGCGGCCGTGGAGCGAGTGATAGCTGTACGACTTGATGTAGCCGCTGAGCTTGCCCGAGCAGCCGATGCCCGACACGACGGTCACTTCGTGGTTCTCGTAGCCCAGCGTCGCGAGGGCGCGCTGGAGCGCCGCGAGGACGCCGAAGTCGCCGCAGCCGGGGCACCACCAGGACGCGGTGGTCGTCTGCCAGTCCTTGATCGTCTTCTGCGGGGGCGCCACGGCCGACATCAGATCTCCTCCTGGATGCCCTTCGCGATCTCAGACGGGCGGAAGGGCGTGCCGTCGTACTTCACGATCTTGCGAATCTTCTCGTGGCCGCCGACCTCCTTCTGGATGAGGCCGGCCATCTGGCCGCTGAAGTTGTTCTCGACCACGATCACGGTGTCGCACGAGTCGAGGAAGGCCTTGACCTCCTTGTGCGGGAAGGGCCAGGCGACCTTGATCGCCATGCGCTTGACCTTCGCGCCGGTGACGCGGGGGATCGCCTCGTCGCACGCGAGGACGGTCGAGCCCCACGAGATGACGCCGACCTTGGCCTCCTTGGGACCCACGGTCTCCGTCGCGGGGTAGGAGATGTGCTGCTCGAAGGTGCGCAGCTTCTGCTCGCGCTTCTCCATCATGCGGTTGCGGTTCACCTTGTTCTCGGTGATGACGCCGCGGTCGTCCTGCTCGGAGCCGGACGCGAGGTAGAGCGTGTTGGGGTAGCCGGGGATCGTCCGCGTGGAGACGCCGTCGGGCGTGAACTCGAAGCGCTTGTAGGTGTCCGGCGTCATCGCGGCGGCCTGCTCGCGCGTGAGGATCTTGCCGCGCTTCACCGGCACGCGCTTGGTGTCCAGCGTGTCGAGCGGGCAGTTCGCGATGGCGAGGTCCTGGTCGATGAGGAAGAAGACCGGAAGCTGGTACTCCTCCATCCAGTTGAGCGCGTGCTGCACGAGGTAGAACGCCTCTTCGACCGTGGTGGGCGAGACGACGATGCGCGGGAAGTCGTCGTGGCCGCCGTAGATGGCGAAGTTGAGGTCCGCCTGCGAGTGCTTCGTGGGGAGGCCGGTGGACGGGCCGGGACGCATCACGTCCACGACCATGATCGGGTGCTCCGCCTTGCCCGCGAGGCCGATGGCCTCGGTCATCAGCGAGAGGCCCGGTCCGGACGTCGCGGTGAGCGCGCGCACGCCGGCGTACGAGGCGCCCAGGATCATGTTGATCGCGGAGAGCTCGTCCTCGCTCTGCACGACGACGGCGTGGTGGTCCTCGCCGTGGTCGATGAACCACTCCATGACGTCGGTGGCGGGCGTGATCGGGTAGCCGGCGACGAAGCGCACGCCGCCCACGAGCGCGCCGAAGGAGAGCGCGCTGTTGCCGTTGATGACGAGCCGGCGGCCCGTCGCGGGAAGGGGACGGCGTTCGAGCACCCACATCGGGGGCATCGTGAACGTGTCCTTCACCGTCTGGTAGGCCTGCGCGAGCGCGGCCTTGTTCATGTTGACGACCTTGTCGCCCTTGCGGCCGAAGCGCTCCTGGACGAACTCGTTGAAGACGTCCAGATCCATGTTGAGCAGCGCGGCGGAGGCGCCCAGCGCCACCATGTTGCGCATGATCTTGCTGCCGTTGGCCTCGGCGAGCTTCGTCATGGGCACGGCGACGAGGTGCACCTGGTCCTTGTGCTTCGCGTCGAGCTCCGGCGTGAACGCGTCCGAGTCGTAGAGGATGATCGCGTTCCTGGAGATCGTCTCCAGCGTCGCGTCGATGACCTCCTGGCCCAGCGCCAGGACGATGTCGACGGTGTCGGGGCGCGCGTGGACGGGCTTGTCCGAGATGCGCACCTCGAAGAAGGTCAGGCCGCCGCGGATGCGGCTGCTGAAGGAGCGGTACGTGTAGAGGTGGAGGCCGTAGCGGGCGACCGCCTTGGCGAAGATGTCGCCCGTGCTGTCGATGCCTTCGCCCTGCTGGCCGCCGATGCGCCAGCTCACGTTGTTCACGATGGGTTGCGCCATGCTGTGGCTCCCGGCCCCCTGTCATGGCGGAAAGCCAGGGATAAGCATTCGGCGGGGGCTTGTGCTTTCGATGGCGGGCCAAGTATATACTCGGCTCAGGAGCGCAGGCAGTCCGCCGTGATGGCGTGGACGCCGCCGCCGACCGTGATCGGGACGTAGACGTTGCAGTCGACCGGCGCGGGCACGTTCGCCTCCTCGTGGCTGCAGTCGGTCCGGGCGCAGCCCCAGACCGTGACGTCGGCCGACGCGAGGGGCACGACGAGGAAGGCCGAGAGGACGAGCAGGGTCAGGAGGGCGCGCGAGGCCATGACGATGCCACGCCCGCCCGAAGGGATAACCCGAGGCAGCCGCGCGGTTGCCTCGGCGCGCGCGGGCGACGATGGCCGGGGAGCGGCGCGCCACGAGACCGCGTTCGGCAAGGCGGGCCGGGCTCAACCGGCGTAGTGCCAACCGGTCTCCGCGTGGGTCAAGGGTCGAGAATCCCTGCGATGCTCCCACGCCACGATCTTCGCGACGACGACGGCGTGGTCGTTCTCGCCCTCGTAGACGTGGACGACCTCGCACTCGACGGTGGCGGGCGTGTCGGGGATCACGGGCGCGCCGGTGGCGGCGCCGCGCGCGTAGGGGACGCCGGCCATGTCCTTGTCGGTCACGACAAGGTCCTTGAAGAAGCGCGAGGCGAGATCCTTCTGCTCCGCGCCCAGGATGTTCAGCGTGAACACGCCCGACTCGCGGATCATCTCCAGCGAGTGCGCGTCGCGCTTCACGCCGAGGACGAGCATCGGCGGCTTGAACGAGACCTGCGTGACCCACGAGCCGACGAACGCGTTGAGGTCGGTCGCCACGTCGCGCACCTCGCGCCGGCGCACGCCCACCAGGTAGAGCCCGTAGGGCACCATGCGCAGCGCCTTCTTGCGGGAAGCCTCGTCCATGG
Organism: Thermoplasmata archaeon; assembly: GCA_034667685.1. GTDB lineage: Archaea > Thermoplasmatota > SW-10-69-26 > JACQPN01 > JAJPHT01 > JAJPHT01. The sequence continues at coordinate 57,830 of JAXDQU010000054.1, forward strand.
CGGCGCGAAGGCGCGCTCCGCTCAAATGTCTTCGCGGGTCAGGTTCAAGACCGCGGGCGCGCCTGCTCGGGCGTGCGATTCCGGCTCGACCCCAAGGACGCGGACGCTCCCGTGCCGCCGCCGCTGCGGGCTGCCGTCCCGGCGCAGACCGCCGCTGCGCCGGTCGCCGCCCCCGCCCCGACGCCTTCGCGCTGGACGAAGAAGCGCCTCCTCGTGGTCGCGGCCATCGCGCTGCTCCTCCTGGGTGGCGGCGCGACCGCGGTCCTCTACGCGACCGACTCGGGGCCGTTCGCCTATCCGCACGCGTACCTGCTGGAGGGCTCCAGCGTGCCCCGGGGACTGAGCCTGCCCGACGTGCCGCAAGACGTGCGGGACGAGTGGGGCATCACCACGAACCCCGGGCAGGTCCCCGACGACAAGCTCGGCCAGTTCGAGGGCACGACGCGGCCCACCGACGCCTGGATCGAGGTGCTCCAGGCCGGCGGGCGCTCGGACGCGGTGAGCGTGGCCGCGCTGCGCTTCAGCGACGAGGACCACGCGAACACCTTCATCTCGCAGGTCTCGCTGCGCTGCGCGGCGGGCGGCTTCGCGATCCTCCAGGACGGCCGGGTCGTCGACCTCGTCATCGTGGGCGACAGCCAGGCGATGCCGTACTACAACGCGATCGTCAGCGCCCTCCACGCGCAGGCGAGCGGGCTGCACGGCCTCTGCGGCTAGGTCTCGTCGGCCTGCGCGCCCTCGCCGATCCAGGCTTGCAGCGTGCGGCCCACGGCCTCCAGGCTCGCGGCGCTCACGTGCGACATGTCGTCGTGCTGCGTGTGGTGCCACTCGGGGAACGCCTTGGGGTTCGGCACGAGGTGGATCAGGTCGACCGCGCGGATGCCCTCCTCGACGAAGGGCTCGTGGTCGTCCTCAATGCTCCACGTGGCGCCCGCGCGGGTCTCGTTGCTGAACTGGCGATAGCCGAGGCCGCCCGCGATGCCGTAGATGCGGTCCTGGACGGGCCGGCCCAGCCCCTGATAGCTCGACAGCTCGCGCGGCATCGTGAGGTTCGGGTCGCCCACGAGGTCCACGAGCACCATCGCCTTCGCGGCGTCGCGCTCGGCGGCGCTCAGGTTCTGCGCGTAGTGGCGCGAGCCCATCAGCCAGTCCGTGCCGCAGGCATTGGGCATGTCGCCCCCGTCCTCCGCGTCGAAGAAGACGAGACGCACAGTATCGGGCGTGCGGTTGAGCACCTTTGCCAATTCCAGGAGAACGCCCACGCCGCTGCCGCCGTCGTTCGCGCCGGGGATCGGCAGCGTCCGGTTGATCGGGTCCGCGTCGCTCTCCGCGATCGGCCGCGTGTCGTAGTGCGCGCCCAGGATCACGAGCTTGCCGCTGGCGCCCGCGCGCTCCGCGACGACGTTGTGAAGCTGCACGTCCCGGCATGCGTAGCTGGCGTTCCAGCGGTCCCAGGTGACGTTCCAGCCGGCGCCCGCGAGCGCGTCGGCGATGAGCTGCGCCGCCTCGTCGTTGCCCGCGGTCCCGGGCACGCGGTGGCGCACGCTGCCGTCGGGCGCGAGGACCTGCCGCTCCACGTCGTGGTACGCGGCCTGGCCGTCGAAGGGCGAGCCCGCGGGCGGCGGCACGATCCCGTCGTCGGGGCGCCCGGGCGGAGACGAGCAGCCCGCCAGCAGGACCGCGAGAAGAAGCCACGTCCAGGCGCGCACGCACGGCAAAGCGCGAACTCCCCCATGAAGCACGTGGATGCCGCGTCGAAGAACGCGCGGATGGATTGAAGCCGAGGCGGGCCTCAGCCTGGGGCGTGCCCGGCCGTCGCGAGGAGGAGAGCGCCAGCCTGCGCGCGCGTTACGGCGAGCCGGTCGAGATGACGCTCGACGTCCCGATGCGCGAGTGGGAGTTCAACCTGCTGCGCTTCAGCAAGACCGACGGGCGTTACCGCGACGCGACCATCCTGATCCCGCACGAGGGGCGCCTCGTCTGCATCGTGAAGCACAGCTATCCCGCGGGCGTCGCGCGTCCCCCCAGCGGCGGCGTGGTGCCCGGCGAGCCGCTCGACGCCGCCGCCCAGCGCGAGGCCTACGAGGAGACCGGCCTGCGCGTCCGCATCACGGACTACCTGCTGCGCGTCGCGTGCCACTTCACGCTTGGCAAGCACGCCACGCCCAGCGCGCACGCCCTCGCCGAGGCGAGCCGCCGCGGAAGGAGCGACGAGTGGGTCTTCGACTCGCTGGCGCGCTTCGCCGCCGAGACGCCCCCCAAGGCCGACGAGCCCGAGTATTGGGAGAGCCACGTCTTCTGGGCCCTCCCCGAGGGCGGCGCGCTCGGGCCGCTCGACACCAACGAGATCAAGGAGGTCGTGCTCCTCTCGCCCGACGAGCTGGAGCGCGACGTCCATGCCCGGATGCGCGCGGCCGACATCGGCGGCTTCGCGTACCGCGTCCGGCTCCAGGAGGCCGCGCTCGCGGCGGCGCGGCAGCGCGGGCTGCTTCCGTAGACCTACGGCAGCAGGCCCGAGATGACCGGCGGGTTGCCCACGGGGCAGCCCAGCGGCGCGCTGTCGGAGACGACGTCCGTCTGCGCCGTGGCCGTGGTCTCGCAGTTGCCGTTGATGGTCGTCCAGTCGAGCTGCACGTACTGGTAGCCGTTGGTGCTGGAGTCGTAGACGTAGACGCCCGTGAACACCGACGTGTAGTCGTAGTTGTAGAACGCCGAGTGGTACAAGTTGCAGACGTTGCCGCCCTGGACGCCGACCGACTTGGGCGCGACGCCGCCGCCCGCGCTCGCGACGTTGTACTGGTAGCCGTTGGTCGTGCTGCTGCACTTGCCGGAGTTGTACGAGCCGACGCCCGCGCTTTCGAACACGCCGCCCGCGAGCGCCGCGGGGACCACCAGGGCCAGGGAGACGAGACCGATCAGGATGAGAGAACGCATGATATCCAAACCTTCGCGGCGCCGCACGCGATGGCCCCTGATAGCAGACGCGGGCGGGCAGCCGGGCAGCGGCGGACGCGATGGACGTGGAAAGAAAGACGCGGAGCGGGGAAGTCCCGCACTCCGCCTTCAACACCCCAGGACGAAGCAGAGCACGTCCGACACGATCCCGGACGCGTCGTCGTAGACCGTACATGCCTCACCGCTACCAATGACGGAGGGGCACGCGCTGGCCTCGGGCGTGGCGAGGACGGCGACGCCGCCCAACAGGAGCGACGCGACAAGCAGCATGACAACAACCTTCACTTCGATTCACCTCCCGCTTCGCCCTGGAAGCACGCCTCCAAGGCGCCTAGCCGGCAAGAGATGGCTAGCCGCGGCTTGTACCTCGGCGTAACAAGCCCCGGGCGCTCACATGCTGATGATCTGGTTGAGCGTATCGAACGCCGCCATCATGTCGCTCTGCTCGATGACGAACATGGTGTCCTTGTAGCACGAGATCAGCTCGAGGAAGTTGATGCCCTTCGACGAGAGGCTGCTGCTGAGGAACGCCACGACGCCCTGCACGTCCTCGACGACCTCGGGCGAGGTCACGATCAGCTCGACGAGGTCGCGCGCGTCCTTCATGACCTCCTCCTCGCCCACGATGTCGCGGACCTCCTTCGCCACGGCGCCGTCCATGATGATGGTCACGCCCGCCGTCCCCTGGATGATGTGGACGTTCTGCTCGCGGCCACGCAGCGCGCTCATCACCTTCTCCAGCTTGCCGTACATGTGCCACGAGGGGCGGACGGTCATCGTGACCACCTTGGTGCGGATCTCCAGCTTGCTCTTCCGCAGGACCTTGAGGATGGCCTCCTCGTTGATCTTGGACTTGGGGTCAAGCTCGTAGCGCCGGCACGCCATGAGCGCCGCCTCCTCGGACTTGAGCCCCTTCTCCTCCATGATCTTGCGGGCCAGCGCGCTCAGGTTGATGATGCCCATGCGCATGCCGTCCTTGATCGAGGGATGGGTGTCGATGTAGTCCCGAACGACAGCGGCGGTGGACACGGTGGTGGTTGGCTTTCTGCGTGGCATCTGCTATCCCTCGGTCTGGATCGGAAGACGGGCATCGTGCGAGAACGGGGGCCGAAGGCCCCCGGACAAAACCGCCGGCGCCTTTCGGGGCCGTTGACTGATGCCCATGCGCATGCCGTCCTTGATCGAGGGATGGGTGTCGATGTAATCGCGGACGACGGCCGCGGTCGAGACGCCCGTGGCCTGCTTCTTGCGCGGCACGCGAGCGGCCACGGCGCGGGCGCGCATGAAGCCTCGGGCTCCCGACGCGCGCGACCCGAATCGGTCACGCTTGTCAGGGGGCCCCTCGTTGCGGCGATTCAACGTGGTGTTCGAAAGCTTCAGGTAGCCCTCCGCTGTCCGGCCACCCATGAGGCTTCTCCCTGTCCTCCTGATCGCGCTCGCGCTCGCCTTCGCGGGCTGCTTCGGCAAGAAGGCCGATAACACCCCGACCGACGGTGGCGCCACTACGCCCACCGACACCACCCCGTCGAGCAGCGGCGGCTCCACGCCCGCCTCCAGCACGCCCGGCGGCACCGACACGAACTCGACGCCGCCCGCCGCGCTCCCGCCCAAGCAGGCGTGCTCGGCGAGCGTGGACTTCACCGAGGCGCCCAGCGGCCCCGCGGCCCCCGCGCCCCCGGCGGCGACCCCCTGCAACATCGACCCGGGCTACACGCACCTGATCCTCAACGTCACGTGGGCCCTCACGACGCCCGCGGCGCCCGACCCGCAGCCCCCCAGCGTCGCCATCGGCGGCGCGACGTGCGCCCTCGCGGGCCCCGTCGAGCAGTCGGCCCCCGCCGTGTGCAGCAAGCCCGGCACCGCGACGCCTGGCAAGATGTCGATCACGTACGGCGGCGGCCCCGCGCCGATCACGGCGACCGTGACCGTCTTCGAGACCGCTTAGGCCAGCCCCTCCGGCCGGGCGCGCGCCCGGCCCCCGCTTCTCTTCCATAGAAAAGCTTCAGGTAGCGCGCTGGGTCTGCGGCCGCATGAAGCGGTTCGCCCTCTTCGCGCTCGTCCTCTCGCTCGCGTTCGCCGGGTGCTTCGGCAAGAAGACCGACGACGGCGCCACGCCGACCGACAACGGCACGGGCACGACGACGTCGACCCCCGGCGGGACGGGCGGCAACACGACCCCCGGCGGCGGCACGACGACGCTGGCGCCCAAGACCGTCTGCACCGATTCCCCCGACTTCAGCCAGGCCGGGAACCCCGCGACGGGCGCCGAGCCCCCCGCGAAGGCGTGCACGATCGACCCCGGCTACACGACGCTCACGCTGATCGTCAACGTCACGCAGCAGACGCCCGCGCCCGGCGCCGTCGTGCAAGCGTTCGACGTGAAGGTCGCGGGCCTCGACGTGCAGGTGGGGCAGGGCCCCGTCACCGCGGCGACCTCGGCGACCAAGACCGGCGCGGCCACCCCCGGCGCGGCGAAGATCGAGTACACCGGCGGCCCCGCCGTGGGCGTGACGGTCGACGTGAAGGTCGTCGAATCGTAACCGCGCGCTCGGCATGTCAACGACCGGGCCGATTCGTTCATCCATCCCTTCGCGCTCGTAGGGGTCCGTATGCGCATCGCGATCCTCCTGGTCGTCGGCTTCGTCCTCGCGGCAGGCTGCGCCACGAACAACGGCGGCAACAACGGCACGACGCCCACGGACAACGGCGCCGGCGGCGGCAACGGCACGACGGCGGCCAAGGTCGTCAAGACCGACACGCACGACTTCGCCACGGACGCGCCCGCAGGCGCCCCCGCGGGCACGCCGACCCCCACCGCCATCACGATCGACCCGGGCTACACGACGCTCAAGCTCAACGTCACGTTCACGGGCGACGCGCCTGCGGCGGGCGCCGGCGTCGCCTCGGGCGTCACGGTCAAGGTGGGCTCGCTCACGTGCACGATCGACGGGCCCGTGACGGCCGCCTCGACGTGCACCAAGAGCGGCACCGCGACGGCCGGAAAGGCGCAGATCGAGTACAGCGGCAGCGGCCCCGTCACGGCCACCGTCACCGTGAGCGAGAGCTGAGCCATCGATGCGCGTCCTCGTCCCCGTCCTCCTCGCGCTGGCGACGCTCGCCGGCTGCCTCGAGACCCCCGCGCCGCCCGCGGACAACGCCACGGCCCCCGGCACGGGGCTCGGCGACCTCGCGCGCCACCCGGACCTTCCGGTGGGCGTGCTCTACCAGGACTCGTTCGGCTTCGGGCCGGGCGAGGGGGACCGGCGCGACACGTTCGTCGTGCCGCCCGCGACGGACGCGCTCGCCTTCGAGGCCAACCTCAGCGCCACGACCGACGGGGCCGACGCCAGCGCGGTCGCGCTCTTCGCGCCCAACGGAACGGGCATGGCGAAGTGCTACGAGAGCCCGTGCCTCCAGCGCGTCGAGTCGCCGACCCCCGGCGCGTGGCAGGTCTCCTTCTCCGGCATGGCCGGCCGCAACGGCACCGTGACCGTGCGCGTCGCCGCCTCGTCGCCCGCTCCCTCGACGCCCGCGACGCCGCCGACGGTGACGCCGAGCCCCACGCCGCCGACCCCCGCATCCACGACGTACACGTACGCGCGGACCATCACCTTCAACGCGCGGACCAACCAGACGGATTTCCTGGTCGTGCTCCCGGGCGCCACGCGCCTGCGCGGCGCGGTCGTCTTCGAGAACGTGAGCAGCGAGTCGAACTACCCGCCCGCCGTCTCGGTCTACCGGCGCGACGGCGGCGTCTACACGCCGCCCTGCCAAGCCTCGTGCGAGATCGACCTCGAAGCGAAGCCGGGCCTCTACCTCGTCAGCTATCAGGGCAACGGCACCGGATCGGCCTACGTGAAGATCGACGTCGAGGGCGCCCCCGACGCCACGGGCTCCGTGGACGTCTACATGAGCGGCCACGACTACGCCTCCGGCCAGCTCCGCGGTCCGTTCGACGAGGGGTTCCTCGTGCCGCCCGGATTCTCGCGCCTGGAGTTCGACGTGCAGTGGGGCCAGGCCCACGATCCCGCGTCCAACGCGACCATCGTGCTCCGCGACCCCGCCGGCGCCGAGATCGCGCGGTGCGCGCGGCTGGATCAGGACGTCTGCACGATCGACCGCGAGGGCGCGGCGCCCGGCCTCTGGAAGGTGGAGTACCTCGGCCGGGACAGCCTCGCTGGGCCGCGCACCCACGCCAAGGCCGGCTGACGCGCGTGTCCAGATCCTGACATGCGCGTCCCCCCTTGTCGGGGCAGAGGCGCACGCTTCATCCTCCGGACGGCTTAAGCTGACCCGATGACCCAGAAGGCCGTCCTCGGCTACTCCGGCGGGCTCGACACCAGCGTCATGATCCACTGGCTCAAGGCCAACTACCACGTCGACGTGATCTGCGTCCTGGTCGACGTTGGCCAGCCGCTCACCAACCTCGACGACGCCGTGGCCCGCGCCAAGAAGAACGGCGCCGCCAAGGTGCTCGTCGTGGACGCCAAGGACGAGTTCGCGCGCGACTTCGTCGCCCCGACCCTCAAGGCCAACGCGATGTACGAGGACGTCTACCCTCTCGCCACCAGCATCGCGCGCCCCCTCATCGCCAAGCACCTCGTCGCCGTCGCCAAGCAGGAGGGCGCCTCCTTCATCGCGCACGGCTGCACCGGCAAGGGCAACGACCAGGTCCGCTTCGAGGTCACGATCCGCGCCCTCGCGCCCGAGATCAAGGTCATCGCGCCGCTGCGCGAGTGGACCATGACGCGCGCCCAGGAGATCGAGTACGCCGCGCAGAACGACGTCCTCATCCCGGACATCGCGAAGAAGTCCGAGTTCTCCACCGACGAGAACCTCTGGGGCCGCAGCGTCGAGGCCGGCGTGCTGGAGAACCCCGAGAACGAGGTCGTCGAGGCCGCCTACGCGTGGACCACCTCCCCGCTCCACGCGCCCAGCCACCCCGAGACCGTCACCATCGGCTTCCAGACCGGCGTCCCCGTCAGCGTCAACGGCAAGCAGCTCGGCCTCGCGGAGCTCGTGGCGTACCTCAACGGCATCGCGGGCGCGCACGGCATCGGCCGCGTCGACCACGTCGAGAACCGCCTCGTGGGCATCAAGAGCCGCGAGGTCTACGAGGCGCCCGCCGCCATCACGCTCATCACGGCCAAGAAAGCGCTGGAGGCGCTGACCTTGACGCGCGACGTCGCCCACTACAAGACGCAGCTCGAGGACAAGTTCGCCGAGTTGGCCTACGACGGCCTCTGGTACACGCCGCTGCGCGAGGCCATCAGCGCGTTCCTCGACAACGTCAACCAGTGGGTCACCGGCGAGGTCACGCTCAAGCTCTACAAGGGCAGCGCGACGCTCGCGGGCCGCACCGCGCCCCAGAGCCTCTACACGAAGCACCTCGCGACCTACGACGTGGGCGACACGTTCAACCACAAGAGCGCGGCGGGCTTCATCGACATCTGGGGCCTGCCGAGCGCGAATGCGAGCAAGGTGCGCGGCAACAAGCTGCGCTGATCGTTTCGGGCAGCCTCCTGGAGCGACCTCCGGAGGAGACTGAAGCGCCCAGCAGCCATGGCTTCGGCCATGGATGACGAGCCCGCGCGGGCGGTCCTGGAGATTCTTCGCGAGGCGGAGCGCGTCCTCGACCACCAGATCCGCAGCCTGGAGGAGCTCGACGACAAGATCGAGCAGATGCTCGCCCTGGGCGTGGGCAGCCTGGCGGGCGCCTTCGCGCTGGCGGCGTTCATCGCCTCGCGCGAACCCCGCTGGGCAGGATACGCCGCGGCGCTCGCCTCTGGCGCGCTCTGGAACTGCGCGGCGGTGTTCTATTTCGCGCGCGGCTACGGGATCGTGGACCGCGAAGTGCAGGCGAAGGTCGGGCCGAGCACGGGCTGGCTTGCGGCGCAGGCACAAGGTCCATCTCCAAACCTCGTGGAACATGGCCGCCTGGTGGTCGCCGTGCTCCACAATTCCTTCGAGGACAACGACGAGACGGCCACGTTCATCGCCCAGCAGTCGCGCAAGGGCGTCCGATGGCTCGCGGCCGCGCTGATGCTCTATGGCGCCGTCGTCGTGCTGTTCCTCGTCCTGGATCGGGGACAAGCCATTAAGCCGTGAGGCGCACCATGGAAGCGAGGTCAGAGAAGATGGGAAAGATCGAACCCTCGCCGCCGATGGCGGTCATCCGGAAGACCATCCTGCCGGAGAACGACCCAAAGCCCAAGAAGAAGGCCGGCAAGCGCTAGGCGCGCCCCACCCCGGGCCGCATCTGGGCAAATGCTCACGTCCTGGGCGGCTCCACACGGACCCATGCCCTCCCATTCCGATCTCAAGACGCGCCTCACGCCGCTCCAATACAAGGTGACGCAGGAGGCCGGCACGGAGCGGCCCTTCACGGGCGAATACTGGAACCACCACGCGGAGGGCGAGTACCGGTGCGTGGTGTGCGACGCGCCGCTTTTTGATAGCAGGGCGAAGTTCGACTCCGGCACCGGCTGGCCGAGCTTCTGGCAGCCGGCCGAGGGGGCGCGCGTCGCCGAGCACGTCGACCGCTCGCTCTTCATGAAGCGCGTCGAGGTGCGCTGCGAAGCGTGCGACGCGCACCTGGGCCACGTCTTCCCCGACGGGCCGCCGCCCACGGGACAGCGGTTCTGCATCAACAGCGCGTCGTTGGCGTTCAAGCCGCGTTAGCGTCCGTTGTCCACGGAGCACGCCTGCCCGGCGCCGTTGCCCGTGCTCTCGAAGTGCGTCGTGGCGATCGTCGCGATGCCCTGCGCCACGCTGGCGTCGATCGAGCCCGCGATCGTGACGGTCACGGTGAGGCACTCGCCCAGCGCGAGCGGGCGCGTGACGCCGCCCGCGGGCCCCTGCTGGCTGTCCGTGCAGTCCACGAGCCCGACGAAGTCGCACGCGCCCGCGTGGGGGAACGGCGTGTCCGCGCAGCCCGAGACGCTGGAGCAGACGCGCACCGTGGCATCGATGACGTGCGACTCGTGGCCCGGCAGCAGTGCGGGGCTGTAGGCCTGCGTGAGCCACCCGTAGGTCCACGAGCACGAGGCGGCGCTGGCGTCCAGGGCGATGGCGCATTGCACGTTGGCGCCGAGGTCCATCCCGGCGCAGACGAGCGCGCCCGTCGCGTCGCACGCGCCGTGCCCGGGCGATTCGGCGCGGGCCGCGGGAAGCAGCAGCGGAAGGAGGACCAGGACGACGAGGGCGCGCATGGGGCGCCGAACGTCCTGCCGGGACAAGGCCGTTTCGCCCTCGGGAGAGATTATGCACTTCCCCAGGGCTGCGCGCGCCGTGACCCACGTCGAGCGCCATGGCCTGGTGCGCGCGCCGCCCGCCGCCGTCTACGCCCTCATCACCGACTTCGACGCGAGCAAGACGTGGCTCTCGGGCGTCACCGATTCGCGCCTCGACACGCCGGGCCCCGTGAAGGCCGGCACGCGCTTCACGCAGAAGCGCACCACGATGGGCAAGGCTTCGGACGTCGTGGGCACGGTCACGAAGGCCGAGGCGCCGCGCCTGCTCGTCCTCGACATCCGCCGCGACGGGAAGCCGGCCGGCGTCGCGACGTGGACGCTCACGCCCGAAGGTCCCGGCACGCGCGTCTCGTGCGCGATCGACTTCCAGCTCCCGGGCCTCATGAAGCTCTTCTCGCCCCTGGTCAAGGGCGCCATCGCCAAGCAGACCGCGGGCGACATCGAAGCCATCGACAAGAAGCTGGCTACAAAGCCGTGAGAAGCTCGTCGCCGATCTCGTCGTAGGCGACGGCGAAGGCGAGCACGTCGCCGAAGGGCCCGACCTCGACGTGGAGGCCGGCGTCGTATTCGCCCAGGTCGAAGACGTGGCGGAGCGCGTGCCACGCGATGCGGCGGGTCGACTCGATCCCCAGGAGACGGACGCCGCCGAGGGGAAGCGCGAGTTCACCCGTGGGCTCGAGCGCGAGCATCGTTCCTCCGTGGGCGGGACGAGCATATGAGCCGATTGGTTCAGGACCAGGGGAATACCTCCCCGCGGCGTGCCCCGCCTGACCCGCGAGCGCGTCGTCCGCGCGCCGCCCGAGCGCGTCTGGTCGCTGCTGACGGACCCCGCCGAGCGCGCGCGCTGGCTCCGCAGCATGAAGGAGGAGCCCGCGACGGAGCCGATGCGCGTGGGCGCCCGCGTCAAGTCGCGCCGCACCGCGCCGGGCAGCCGGAGCACGTACGAGTCCACGGTCCGGACGCTGGAGCCGCCGCGCCTGCTCGCGATGGAGATCCGGCGCAACGGCGAGCCCGCGGGCACGGGCGGCTACGAGCTGCACAAGCACGCCGACGGGACGCGCGTCGTCGCCTTCGCCGAGTACGAGCTGAAGGGCGCGCAGAAGCTCCTCGGGCCCGTGGTGCACGCGGGACTCGTCAAGGAGCTCGACGCGGACCTCGCGGGGCTCGCGGCGCGGGCCGAGAACGACACAGGAAGGTGAAGAAGGGGACGAAAGAGGAATCCGAGGACTCCTCTTTCGTCCCCTTCTTCACCTTCCTGTGTCGTCGCAGCGCCAACTCAGGAATACTTGTACGGAGCCGCGGCCGGCGCGGGGTTCGTCGCGTCGAACTTCACGATGTAGAGGCCGGTCGTGTCCTCGTTGAGCACGAGCGTGCCGTCGGGGAAGGCGTCGACCTGCTCGTCGAAGGGCAGCGTGTCGTTCTTCTTGGGCATGACCTGCGGCGGGATCGCCGGGAGGAACACGCCGATCGAGGGCGGCGCCTTGAGCGAGGTCGCGTTGCTGACGTCCGCGGCCCAGATGCCCGCGTGGTAGTCGCTGATGAAGAGCGTGCGGTTGACGAGCGCGAGGTAGTGCGGGCTCGCCTGGTACTCCGTCGTCCACACGCCGGTGTCCTCGGGGAGGTGCCACTCGCCGACCATCTTGGGCGTGGAGGGGTCCGTGTTGTCGATGACGAAGACCTGGCCGCCGGGCGTCTTGGTGTCGGTCTTCATCGGGCACTCCTGGCCCGCGAAGATGTAGTGCTTGCCGTCCCACGCGGTCTCCGCCGCGAGCACCTCGTGCACCGCGTTGTGATAGCACGGGCCGGAGTCGGGCAGGCCGCCGCTGGCCTGGAGGTCGGCGGTCGGGCCGGCCGCGGGCGGGAGCCACATGCCCGTGAGCACCGGCGCCTGGGGCACGGTCATGTCCAGCGTGATGACGCCGCCCTCCCACGCCGCGAGGTAGGCGTAGGTCTTGTGATCGAGCGGGTGCTTCGAGATCGAGACGTCGGTGTGGCCGTTGACGAGCGGCGCCGCGACGTTGCCGTCCTTCGTGACGGTGGCGGGCGGCATCGTGAACGTCGACATGCGGACGAGCTTCGCGCCCAGGGGCGTCTCCATGACCTGGTCGAAGATCCAGTACGACGCCTGGTGGCAGAGGCAGAGCTCGCTGCCGGTGACCCACGTCACGTTGTCGACGCTGGCCGTGCTGACGCTGTGCAGGTTGACGCCGGGGCTCGGGTCCCAGTCGGCGTAGACGGGCTTCGTGGGGTCGCTGATGTCGATGAGCACGATGCCGTTGGTGAAGGCGAGGTCGGGCAGCGCGAAGCGCATGTCGCCGCACGCGCTGCGGAAGCCGAGGCCGGGCGCGTCGCCGATGATGCCCGCGCTGGCCGGACTGCGGTCCGGTCGCGCCGCATCGTCGCGGACGATGCCGGCCCCGCCGGGCTGGCGCAGGATGCCGTCGAAGGCGAGCACGACGTACTTGCCATCGGGCGTGATGTCGGCGTCGTAGCTGCCCATGCCCTTGGCGTAGAACTCGCCGACCTTCTTGGGCTCCGTCGCGCTGGTCACGTCCACGAGCACGAACGTGAGATCGTTCTGGAAGCCGTTGACGACGACGAAGCGCTTCCCGTCCGCGCGCGTCGCGGTGCCGCCGCAGCCGTAGCCGAACGCGGGCTGGCCCTTGAGCGCGTCCGTGACCAGGAAGTCGTGGCCCAGGAGCTGGAAGTTGGACGTGGACGCGTTCATGTGCTGAAGGACGTCCTTGTGGTCGTGCTCCTTGTCGTGCGCGAGCGCCTTCTCGTACCACGTCGCGTTCATCACGGGCGTGGGCGCGTTGGCCTGCGTGACGGAGGACGCGGGCGCGTTGAGGCAGCCCGAGAGGACGGGGGCGGCGACGAGGGCCGCCAGGAGCGCGACGGGAAGGAGCCTGGGCATGGCTGGATCGGGCCTGACTCCTGGGAAGCCCACTTCATCGTTGTGGCGCGCCTGATGAACAATGCTCAGAGCAGCGGGGCGAGCCGCTCCCACGTGTCCAACCGCCGCGCGGCCTCCTCGACATAGGCGCGGTCCAGGACGTGGGCGCGCGCCACCTGCTCGACGTCCACGGCATCCTGCGCGGCCTTGGCCCGCGATCGCGTGGGCGCGACCATGTAGGCCGACTTGAGCAGCACGAAGTCCTCGGGGCGTGGCACCCAGACGTCGCGCCCGAGGAGCTCGCTCCGTCGGCGCACGCGCTGCGCGAGGGCCTGTCGGGGGAGCCAGTGCGACGCGAAGAAGAGCTCGAAGGGGAGACGATGAAGCCGAACGCGACCGACATCCCGCGAGGGAGCCTGGCCGGGAGCGCCACCTGGAGGTCCACGTCGAACGTCGCGCGAGGCACGCCCAGCGCGTCGAGCGCGAGACCGCCCACGAGCATGCTCGGAAGCGACTCGCCCTCGAGCGCCGCCACGAGATCCGCGAGGTCGGCGGCGACGTTCATCCCCGGCTCCTCTTGCGGAGCGCCCAGAACGCCTCGCGGGCCTGGGCCTCGGTGAGATCGGAGGTCGGCAGGCCCTCCTCGCGGAGCGCGGCCTCCATCGCGGCCTGCGCCATGCGGATCCCCTCGTCCAAGCGCTGCTCGGGCGTGGTCCGCTTGAGGTACGCGCGCCTGGCCGCGTCGCCCATCGGCCGCGACTCGGCGCGCGCCGCCATGAACCTTGCGAACCCTCAAGACCGGAGCCCGGCATCGGCGCGCGATGAGCAACCCCTGGTCCGGCCGCTTCGACGAAGCGCCCGACAAGGCGTTCCTGGCGTTCAGCAGCAGCCTCGCGGAGGACGCGCTCCTGGTGCGCGAGGACGTCGTGGGGAGCCTCGCGCACGTGGCGACGCTGCGCGACGCGGGCGTGCTGACCCCCGCGGAGCACGACCAGATCGCCGCGGGGCTGCGTCAGGCGTACGCGGACCTGCGCGCGGGCCGCGTCAAGCTCGCGGAGGAGCTGGAGGACGTCCACATGAACGTGGAGACGCACCTGGCCAAGATCCTCGGGCCGCTGGCCGGCAAGCTTCACACCGCGCGCTCGCGCAACGACCAGGTCGCGCTCGACATGCGGCTCTGGACCCGCCGCGCGCTGCTCGACCTCGCCTCCTCCTCGCTCGACCTCGCGGACGCGCTCTTGGCGAAAGCGGCCGCCACCTCCGAGCTGGCGATGCCGGGCTACACGCACCTCCAGCCCGCGCAGCCGGTCACGCTGGGCCACGCGCTGCACGCCCACGCCGAGCGCGCGATGCGCGACGCGGGCCGCGCGCTGGACGCCTTCGCCCGCGCGAACGTGAGCCCGCTGGGCGCCGCCGCGCTCGCCGGCACGAGCTATCCCATCGACCCGCGGAAGACCGCGGAGCGCCTGGCCTTCGCGCGCGCGTTCCCCAACAGCCTCGACGCGGTGAGCGACCGCGACTTCGCCGCCGAATCGCTCTTCGTCGCCTCGCTCGCCGCGACGCACCTCGCGGGCCTGGGCGAAGAGCTGGTCCTCTTCACGAGCCCGGCGTATGGCTTCCTCCGTCTCCCCGAGGCCTACACGAGCGGCAGCAGCATCATGCCGCAGAAGCGCAACGCCGACAGCGCCGAGCTGCTGCGTGGCCGCGCCGGCCGCGAGGTCGGGGATCTCGTGGCGGTGCTGACGATTCTGAAGGGCCTGCCGCTCGCCTACAACCGCGACCTGCAGGAGGCCAAGGCGCCGCTCCTGCGCAGCGTGGCGCGCGTCGTCGAGTCGCTGCGCCTCGCCCGCGCGATGGCCGCGGGGCTGGAGCCCGTGCCGGAGCGCATGCGCGAGGCGCTCGCGTACGGCCACCTCGAAGCCACCGAGCTCGCCGACCTGCTCGCGCAGCGCGGGATGCCCTTCCGCGAGGCGCATCACGTCGTGGGCGCGCTCGTAAAGGACGCGGAGCGCACCGGCAAGACGCTGAGCGCGCTCGCGGCGGCGCATCCCGCCTTCGCGGGCGCCGACCTCTCGCGCTTCGGGCCCGGCGACGCCGCGGCGCGCAAGACGAGCCCCGGCGGCACGGCGCCGGCGCGCGTGCGCGAGGCGGTGGCCGAGGCGCAGCAGCGCGCGGTCGCGATGCGCGGGCTCGTGGACGCGGCGCGCGCGAAGATCGACCGCGCGGAGAATGCGTTGCTCCAAGACTAGCCAGAAACCGTCATAGGCAAGATGACCGCTCGAAGGTCGTGGAAGGTCCAGCCATCGCGCGGTGGGTGAAGCGGCACTCACAGCAGGAGCGCTTCGAGGCTACCATGGCGCTGATGGACGCGGCGATCGAGGAGGCGCGTCGTCGCGCGATGGCCGAGAACCCCAACGCGACGCCGCGGGACGTTCGCGCCTACATCAGGCGGCTCCGGCATGGCTGAGGGCAAGCGCGGCGACGCGAACGAGGTTCTCCGCCAGGCGGTCGCGATCTTCGAGCGCGCCGGGCTTGCGTTCACGCTCGTCGGCGCAACGGCCTATGGGCTCAGGACGCTGCCGCGCGCGACCTACGACCTGGACTTCGTGGTTGAGGACCGCGCGCCAGCGCTCGACGGGGCGCTTCGGGATTTCTTCATTGACTCGGAGACGCACGACCCCGTCTTCGACCAGCGCGCGATGGTGCTGGAGGTGCCAACGTTCGTGACGCCGGTGGAAGTGTTCGTCGCGACGCACTGGCTCGCGAAAAGCGCGCTGCTGCGACGCGTCACGATGCGCGCGGGCGATCTCGCGCTTCCGGTCGCAACGCCCGAGGATTTGCTGCTGATGAAAGCGGCCACGGCGGCGCATCCATCGCGGCCGCGCTACAAGCGCGCCACCGACCTTGCGGACATGGGCGCGCTCCTCGATGCTGATCTCGGCCTGGACCGCCCCTATCTTCTCGCGTGCGCGACGAGGCTCGGCGTCGTCGACGTGCTTCGCGAGTGCGGCCTCGACCTTCACGAGTAGGCGAACGGCGCCGCTTCCGGCATCGGGTTGCTCGCGTCGAACTTCAGCGTGTAGAGCCCCGAGAGGTCGTCGTTGAGGACGATGGTCCCGTCGGCGAACGCATCGACCTGCTCGTCGAAGGGCGCGGGCGTGCCGCGGCCGGCGTGCGGCGCGACGGGCGGCGCCTCGTCGGGCAGGAACACGCCGATGGAGGGCGGGCTCGCGAGCTTGCTGGGGCCGACGTCCACGGCCCACAGCCCCGCGTGGTAGTCCGACACGAGCAGCGTGCGGTTGACGAGCGCGACGTAGTGCGGGCTCGCCTGGTACTCCGTCGTCCAGACGCCGGTGTCCTCGGGAAGGTGCCACTCGCCGATCTCGGAGAGGAGCGCCGGGTTCGTGATATCAAGCACGAAGACGCTGCCGCCGGGCGCGTGCGTGCTCGTCTTCATGGGGCATTCCTGGCCCGCGAAGAGGACGTGCCGCCCCTCCCAGAGGCCGGGCGCGGGGAGGACAGTGTGGATCGCGCCGGGATAGCAATCGCCGTTGAGCAGGTCGATCAGCTCGCCGCCTGCGTTGGCCGCGGGCGGGATCCACTGCGCGACCATCACGGGCGCGACAGGCACGGTCATGTCGAGGATGACGACGCCGCCGTCCCAGTCCGCGAGGTAGGCGTACTCCATGCCGTCCGCCGGGTTCCTCTCCAGCGTCGCGTCCACGTGGCCGTTGGTGAGCGGCGCCACGAGCGGCCGCGCGCCGGTGAGGCTCGTCGAGGTGGCGAGGGGCGGCGAGTCGAACGTGGAGAGACGCACGAGCTTGCCGCCCAGGGGCGTCTCCAGCACCGTGTCGAAGACGAAGTAGGACGCGGGGTGCGCGAGGCTGACCATCGAGCCGATGACGACCTGCAGGCCGTCCATCTCCGCGGTGCTGACGCTGTGCGTGTTGTAGCCGGGCATCGGGTCGTAGTCCGCGTAGACGGGGCTCGTCGGGTCGCGCACGTCGATCATCATGATGCCCGTCGTGACCGCGGCGTCGGGCAGCGCGAGGCGCATGGTCGCGCCGTCGCAGGCGCGCTGGAAGGCGATGCCGGGCGCGGAGGGCACGCGGGCGAGCGAGTCGAGCGCGAGGACGACGAAGTGGCCGTCGCGCGTGATCGCGGCGTCCCACGAGCCGATGCCCTGGCTGTAGAACTCGCCCACGCGCTGCGGGCGCGCGGCGTCGGTGACGTCGACGAGCTCGAAGGCCATGTCGTCGAGGAACGACGCGACGACGGTGAGCCGGCGGCCGTCCGCGCGCGTCGCGCTGTCGCCGCACCCGTAGGCGCCGCTGGGCTGGCCGCCGTAGTGCGGCGAGAGCAGCGGGTCGTGGCCGAGCTTCACGAAGTTGGGCGTGGAGGCGTTGCGGTGCTGCGAGAGGTCCTGGTGGTCGTGCCCGGCGCCGTGCGCGAGCGCGGCCTCGTACCAGGGACCCGCGGGCGGGAGCGCGGCGGCGGGCGTGGCGCGGGCCGAGAAGGCGCCCTCCAGGCATCCCGCGACCGCGGGGACGAGCGCGCAGAGGGCGACGACGAGCAGCGTGCGGAGGCGGGCCACGTCAGACCACCTTGAGCTTGAGCGTGCCGCGCTCCTCGAGGTCGGCCTTCGCGGTGGGCGTCTTCGAGGTCCAGGGCGTGCGGGTGTACGCGACGCGGATCGTCCAGGCGAGGTCCATCTCGCCGCGCCGCTGGAGGCGGAAGGGGAGCGCCACGTAGCTGCGCATGGAGTCGTCGCGCACCTTCGAGTCGTCGATGAGGTCCTCGACGCGGCCGAGCTTCGCGCCCGACATCTCGGCGGAGAGCGCGACGCGCGTCTCGTCCTTGTCGTTGGAGGGCTCCTCGTAGCTGTAGGAGACGACGAGCTCCAGCGTCTCGCCGGCATGCGCGTCCACGGGCCCCTCGGCCTCGGGCTTCCATGCCATTTCCTCGCCCCGCAGCGTCAGGGTGCCCAGCATGATGCGACGCGCCTCTCCAGCCATGATGCGGCCAAGGCGCCGGGCCGATGAAAAAGGCATCTACGGCTTGTGCGTCAGGGTCCACGCCGGCAGGGCCGGCACGCCGGACGTCTCCGGGTGGAAGCGCAGCACGTAGGCGCCGCTGTAGGCGTCGAACGTGACGAGCGTGCCGTCGGGCTGCGGCAGCACGTCCTCGACGTCGGGCGTGCCGGTCTGGTCCTTCGCCGGGGGCGGGTCGGGCGGCGCGCGGTCCGGGATGAAGACGCCCAGCGTGGGCGGGTTGGCGATCTGCTCGGGCGTGCTCAGGTTGACGGCCCAGAGCCCCGCGTGATAGCTCGACACGAAGAGCGTGCGGTCGACCATCCCGACGTAGTGGAGCGAGAAGGCGAGATAGCCCTGCCACTCGCGCTCGACGGGGATCGTCCAGCGCCCCGCGACCTTGAGGTTCGCCGGGTCGGTGTCGTCGAGGATGTAGACCCAGCCGCTCGGGCGGTCCGCGGGCTTGTCGGTCAGCTCCTGCCCGGCGAGGACGTAGTGCCTGCCCTCCCACGTGCCGTTGATGGGCCACACGTCGTGGATCGAGCCGTCCGCCGGGATGTAGACGGTCGGGTCCTTCATCTCGCTGAAGCTGCTGACGTAGAGCGGCACGCGGATGTTGCTCACGTCCACGACGATCATGCCGGCGTTCCAGTCGGCGAGGTACGCGAGCGTCTGGTGCGTGAGCGGGTGCTTCGCGATCGTGCCGTCCATGTGGCCGTTCAGGATCGCGGGCGTCTGGCCCGGCACGGGCGGCGCCTGGTAGACGCTCTGGAGGTCGAGCTTGTCGCCCTCCACCGTGAAGAACTCGTAGAAGCTGGCCTGGTGCTCGATCTGGAGCGCGCTGACGATGGCGTAGGTCACGCCGTCGACCTGGCTGGTGGCCACGCTCTGCGGGCCCACGGCGCCCGAGAAGAATCCGTCCACGATCTTCGGGTGCGTGGGGTCGGCGACGTTGATCAGCACGACGCCGGGCAGCACGGAGAGCAGGCCGTTCGGATCGGTGGGGACGTGGGCGCCGGTGCACGCGTCGCGGAAGTAGGGCTGCTGGAGCGCGCCGGTGATCTGGCCCTGCCGGACGTTGTTCTGCGCGAGCAGGACGTGCGCGCCGTCGGGCGTCATCGCGACGTCGTAGGCGTGCCCCTCGGGCATCACGAACTCGCCAACCTTCTGCGGGTGAGCGGGGTCCGTGATATCAACCAGGACGAACATCACGTCGGTGGTGAACGAGTTGACGACCGCGAGGTGGCGGCCGCTGGACGTCACGCTGGTCTCGCCGCAGGCCCAGCCGCCGGCCGACTTGTTCTCCATCGCCGCGGTGGGGAGCGGGCTCCAGCCCACGACCTCGAAGTTGGGCGTGGAGAGCCCCCTGTGCTGCGCGGGGTCGTGGTGGTCGTGGCCGCTGCCGGTGGGCAGGGCGCGCACGGCCCAATCGACGTCCGCGACCGACGCGGAGGAGACGACCTGCTGTGGAGCCGTGCCGAGGCATCCCGCGGCGAGGACGAGCAGCGCGCGGCCGCGACCCAGCGCATGATATCACCTCAGGAGGGCGACTTGCCGCTGGCGGGCCAGGGCGTGGGCGCGGGGAGCTTCATCTCGGGGTGCCAGAGCAGCGAGTAGACGCCGCTCAACGCGTCGAAGACGACGAGGTGGTTGCCGCCCTCCGGGAACACGTCGAGGACGAAGGGCGCGTAGTCGTAGCCCTGCGTGGGCGTGCGGCCCTTGGCGACCCACTTGTCGGGGACGAAGACCCCCTCGCTCACGGGCTCCTTCATGTTCTCGGGGTGGTCGAAGTCGAGCTTGAACGCCCAGACGCCGCCGTGGTACATCGCGACGAACGCCGTGTCGTTGACCACGCGGAAGTAGTGCGTGCTGAACAGCTCGACGCTGCCCCACTTCGCCTGCGTGTCGACGGGCAGCGTCCAGCGCCCGACCTCCTTGACGTTGGCCGGGTCCGTGTCGTCGAGGATGTAGATCCAGCCGCTGGGGCGGTTCGACGGGTGGCCCGTGAACTCCTGGCCCGCGAGCAGGTAGTGGTGGCCGTTGTAGACGCCGTCGATCGAGCGCGTGCTGTGGAGCGCGCCGCCGTCGGCGCCCGTGTCGGCCCACGAGCCGAGCACCGTGGGCGCCTGGGGCGTGGTGAAGTCGAGGATGATCATGCCGCCGTCCCAGTCGCTGAGGTAGACGACGGGCTTCTTCGTGACGGGGTGCACGGAGATCTCGGCGTCCACGTGGCCGTTGGTCGTCGCCATGAGGTTGCCCGCCTGGCCAGCGTCGAACGTGGAGACCGGGACGAGCTTGCCGCCGGTGGGAAGCTCCTGGATCTCGAAGAACTGGAAGTAGCTGGCCTGGTGGACGAGGTTCGTCGTGGAGGCCGCGACGTAGATCGTGTCGCCGACCTTGGCCGTGGACACGCTGTGCGGGCCGATGACCGGCGCGGGGGCGAAGTCCTCGAAGACGGGGTTCTTGGGGTCCGCGATGGAGACGAGCACGGTGCCCGGCCAGATCGGGAGCGCCTGCTCGGGGCCCGCGTTGCGCACCTCGCCGGTGCACGCGTCGCGGAACCGGGGCTGGACGTGGACGACGGGCGCGGGCGCGACGCCGCCGATGGGAACGACCGCGTCGGCGACCGGCGCGTGGTTCTGCTGGAGCACGGGCGTGTCGGCCGCGATGACGACGTGCAGGCCGTCGGGCGTGATGTCGACGTCGTAGGTGTTCGCGCCGAGGTCCGGGCCCGCGGGCGTGGGCTGGCCGAGCATGTAGTCGCCCAGGTGGACCGGGTGGTCGGGGTCCGTCACGTCGACGAGGACGAACGCGACGTCGGTGTCGAAGGAGTTGATGACCGCGAGGTGGTGCCCCTGGGCCGTGGTCGCCGTGCCGCCGCAGAAGTACTCGCCCGCGCTTGCGTTGCCGTAGTACGCGACGCCCAGCGGGTCGTGCGCCAGCTCCTCGAAGTTGGGCGTCGAGAGGCCGACGTGCTCCGACCAGTTGCGGTGGTCGTGCTTGCTGCCGTCCGCGGGCGTGCTGTTCGGGATCGCCTTCGCGGCCCAGCTCGCGTCGACGACGCTGGCCGTGGAGAGGGGCGCGCCTCCCGTGGTGGGGGCCTGGACGCAGCCCGCGACCAGCGCAGCGGTGGCGAGAAGGACGACGAGGACGATGGCCCGGGCGGCGGACATGGCCGGGGCAGCCCGGCGCGCACCACTTAACCGTTCCCGCACCCCAGTTGTCCGATGCGCTGCCTGAAATCCGACGCCCTTGTCCCGGATCGGCTCATCTCGGACGCTCGGTTCTTGCCCTTGACCGACCCCTGCATCGTCGTGCCCACGAAGGCCACGCAGGACCCCAGCCTCCGCCCGAGCCTCAGCCCCAGCCCGGCGAACGCGTCGCGCGACCTGCTGCGCATGGCGGACTTCGGCGCGGACCTGGAGGACGTGATCGACGCCGCGCGCGCCATCAAGCGTCTCAACAAGGGCGGCCACCCCACGCCCTACCTCGCCGCGAAGAGCGCCGTGCTCATCTTCGAGAAGGCCAGCACGCGCACCCGCGTCAGCTTCGAGGTCGGCCTCGCCAAGCTCGGCATGACCAGCACGTTCCTCAGCACGCGCGACATCCAGATGGGACGCGGCGAGTCGATCGAGGACACCGCGCTCGTCCTCTCGCGCTACGCCGACGTGCTGGTCTACCGCGCGTTCCGCAACGAGGACGTGAAGGCGCTCGCGCAGCACGCCACGAGCCCCGTCGTCAACGCGCTCGACGACCTGGAGCACCCCTGCCAGGTCGCGGCGGACCTCATGACCATCGCCGAGAAGAAGGGCGCCCTCGCGGGCCTGCGCTTCCTCTACGTGGGCGACGGCAACAACATGTGCCACTCGTACCTCATCGGCATGGCGATGGCGGGCATGCACGTCACCGTCGCGACGCCCGCGGCCTACGCACCCGACTCCGCCGTGGTCAAGGAGGCCGAGGCGATCGCCCACGCCATGGGCGGGAGCGTCACGCTCCTCCACCCCGATGATATCACGCCGCTCTTCGACGGGCAGGACGTCGTCGCCACGGACACGTGGATCAGCATGGGCGACGAGGACGAGAAGGAGCAGCGCGTGAAGGACTTCGCGGGCTACACCGTCACGTCGGCCCACATGGCGCGCACGAACGAGGGCGTCTTCCTCCACTGCCTCCCAGCCTACTACGGCTACGAGGTCGAGAAGGACGTCGCCCACGGCCCGCAGAGCGCCGTCTTCGACGAGGCCGAGAACCGCCTCTGGGCCCAGATGGCGATCCTGGTCTGGCTGCTCGCGCCGTGGCGCATCCCGCAGCTGGCGGCGCAGGGCCGGGAACACTGAATCGGAGGATCGCGCCGACGCGCGCCGCCGAACGCCGCCAGCCCTTGGAAACGTGGCGCCCGAAATCCGATCCGATGGAATGGCGCGCGCTCTGGGCGGCGCGGCGTGGGACGCCGGATTCCGGAATACCGGCAGCAGGATGCTCCTGGGCCGCGTAGGCGCGGTGGATCAGCATGCCCACCTTCCTGGACACCCACAGCGGGACCGAGCTTCCGAGCGAGCTGCGTCGCATGGTCGAGGCGCGCGTCAAGAGCGGCGAGAAGGACTCCTTCGGCGTCGTCGACCGCGGCATCATCATCGACCGCGAGGGCAACGAGATGCATTGCCTGCTCGACGCGCCCGACGCCAACGCGATCGTGAAGCACCACGAGGCGCTGAAGGTCCCGCTCGCGCGCGAGACGATCCACCGCGCCGACACGACGAGCCTGCGATAGATCAAAGCTCCGCGCCCCGCTCCGAAGCGCATGCGCGCCGCGCTCCTTCTCCTCGTCCTCGTCGCCGCCGGGCTGGCCGGCTGCGCGGCGCCCGGCTCGCCCCCGGCGACGACGGTCGTGATCGAGAACGCGACCTACCACCCCGGCGAGATCACGGTGAAGAACGGGACGGTGCTCCGGTTCGAGAACCGAGACGACGTCACGCACGCGCCGCAGACCGCCGCGTGGACCGTGCAGACGCCGCCGGGCACGACCTCGCAGGTCAAGGTGGACCGCGTGGGCGACTTCGAGGTCCCGTGCGCGTACCATGGCATCGTCTCGCCGCTGAAGCTGCACGTCGTCGCGTGAAGAGCGAAAGCCCGATGTGCCCGCGGCCGCATCCGCTCGCGTGCGCCTCGCGCCGCTCCTGATCGTCTGCCTCGTGCTGCCGCTCGCGGGCTGCGTGAAGCCACCCGGCGCGCCCGCCGACGACCGCATCGTCATGACCATCACCGACGACGCGAGCGGGAACCCTGTGCTCAGCACGACGAACGTGAGCGCGGCGCCCAACCAGCTCCTCGAATGGCGCAACGAGGGCGCCCACGTGCACCAGATGATCGTGGACGAGCTGGCGCCCTACGGCCACACGTACGACATCCAGCCGAAGGGGTGCAACACCAGCCTGTGCAGCGTCGGCGAGCTGAAGCTTGGCCTCGCGAAGGGCGAGACCGAGACGACGTGGCACCTGCACTGCAAGTACCACCCCGGCCTCACGATGACGGTCACGGTCCGGGGCCAGTGAGCCCGGCCGTCGGCTTTGACCCAAGCGCGAGAGCTCCGGCTCAGGACGGAGGGTTTCGGGTGCCCCCGGGATCGCGGCGAATCGTTAGGCGGCCGGTGGCGTGTCTTCTTGGACACCCATCAGGAGAAGCCAGGAGCTGGAGATCGTGAGGCCCAAGCTGGCCACCATGGCGACGGCGGCCACGTTGAGCCCCCAACCTGCCCCGAAGAAAAGCAGGCCGGCGCCGAGCATCTCGACGCTGTAGCCCGTGGTGCCGCCGATCGTCCGGAGAAGCGAGGAGCGGTGCGCGGCAGGAGTCTTCGCGACGGGAGCGTAGCTGAGCAAGTTGGCGATCGTCAGGACCAGGCACACGACGAAGAGATCGACGGCGACGGATCGGCCGTCTTGATTCGCCATGAGGGCGAGCGAGCAGCGCACGAAGACGCCCGCCAAGGTGGCGAGAATCATGCGGGCCCGATGGCGCAAGGCCGGATCGGTCCGGATCATCTCCAAGTGCATCGACATGGCGACGACGACCAAGCCCGTCAAGGCCGCAGCGCCGCCACCAACCGTCAGGAAAAAGTCGTGCCATGGCTCCGGTTGGTAGGGCACCAAGCCATCAGACCCCCTTCACCGTTCCTGGGTCGGAGTCGGCAGGAATCGCCATCTCGATCTCCATGGTCTGACTGGCCACGTGCCCTCCTGCGGCATATTCGTTCCTGACTACCTTCAGGCGCCGCGTGCCGGTGGATGCGGACCGCAATCCTGCTTCGATCCAAGTTCGATCCGGGTGAAGACCCTCGGGCGAGGGTTTCGGGGCGTCGTAGGGTTTGGAGTCAAAGCCCCGGCCGTCCAAACGCTTATGAACGGGACGAGGGCTCCCGGCGCTGCCTCCTCCGGGAGGAAATTCGCTTGCCGCCTTGGCTTAGAGGTATAGCGACGCCTTGGTAAGGCGTAGGTCCGGGGTTCGATTCCCCGAGGCGGCTCTTCTGCGACAGCGAAGCGCCTCGCGCTAGGCCGCGATCAGGTCGCCCAGATCGTTCTCGATCTGCTGGAGGCTGGGGAGCGGCGGAGGCTGCGTGCCCGCGACGCATCCGTGCCCGTTCCAGTAGACGCACAGCTCCATCGCGCTGCCGCAGACGGTCGTGCAGTCGATGACCATGTAGAAGCAGGCGTAGCGCGGCACCGATCCGCACCAGCCGCCGGCTGGGATCGAGGTGGATGCGCTCGCGGCGGGGACGAGCAGGAGCAGCAGGCTCGCGGCAAGGAGCAGGGGAAGGGCGCGCATGTTGTACCCGCGGCCGCACGCGGGACGGGAGCCATCAATCTGCCGTCGACGGACGCGGCGGCCCTAGCTTGACCCCTGGAGGATGGCCTCGACGAGGGCCGCGGGGTCGGAGAGGACCTCTTCTCCCTGCGCCGACTCGAACGCCCAGGCCATCGTGCTGTTCTGGCGGCCGAAGACCTGGAGCGTGTGGCCGCCGAAGCTCACCTGGTCCACCTGGAGCCGGTCGGGCGCCACGAGCCTCACGTGGACGGTCGGTCCCGCCTGCTGGATGCTGCGCCACGTCTCCTCCAGGCGCGCGTCGTCCTCGAAGCGCATGACGCCCACGGTGATCTGGTGGCGCACCGTCTCGTTGCCTCGCGTGTAGTCGAACACCCGCGAGGCCGCGTCGCTCCCGTCGGAGCGCGTCTCGGGCTGGTCCCATCCAAGGTGGAAGCCGGGCGGCAGCGCGGTCTCGTTGGGCAGCGTGGCGTGCAGGGGCGCCGCGTCGAGGAAGACGGTGCGGACGCGCGGCGCGGGGGCGGCGCAGCCCGCGAGGACGAGCAGGGCGACCAGGATGAGCGCGCGCACGCCTTGGCCTCGGCGGGACCCGCGCATCAACGTTGGGCGATGGGCTCACGGGCGGAGAGGTGGGGCCGTCGCCAGGAACTCCTGCGTGTGGCGCAGCAGCCGGTGCACGTCCTCCTCGTCCATCCACGGGTTGGTGAGGTGGTCGATGACGTCCTCGTCGTCCATGCCGAGGCGGCGCCCTTCCTCGACCGCGACCGCGTACCCCTCGATCTCGGTGGGGCGGTCCACGTACTCGTAGCGCTCGTCCCAGAGGTCGCGCCCCTCGTGGTGCTGGCGGATGTGCGTCAGCTCGTGGAGCATGTCCATGTAGAGGTCGATGTCCTTGCCCGTGCGGTAGTACTCCTCGGAGAGCACGATGCAGGGCGTCTCGACGTCGACGTACGCGAAGCCGCCGCCCGGCTTGATGAACACGAGCGCCTCGCTCACGAGCTTGGCGCGCTTCGCGGCGTCCGGCTCGATGCGCGCGAGTCCCGGGCTCTGCGTCGCGCCCGGCAGCACGTGCAGGTACGGGTGCAGGCCCGCGGGGAGCTTGCGGTTGAGCAGGCCGAAGTCCGGGACCCGGTGCTGCTTCGCCATGCCGCGCGATCCCTGCCGCGGGATTTAACCGCTGGGCTTTCCCGCGCGTGAGCCGGGAGGCGCGGCGCGACGGCCGGGCAACGCCCGGAGCCGATTCTCGGGGGAGGCGCCGCGCCTCCAAGCCCGCCCGTTCCTCTGCGCGTCCCCCTCATGGACTTGCGGCCGGGGCGCGGAACGTTCAACCCGACCCTGACAGGGGGCTGCCGGTGCTTGCATCCAATTCGGGGAAGGATGGACATCCTTTTTGGATCGGAAGCGAACGGCGCCGATTGCGCCTGCCGCTCCACGGCTGCGGACGCGCATGGGGGAGAACATGTTGACGGACGCGACCCTGCGGCCCTCGCCGCAAGCCAAGGAACTGAAGGTCAAGCTCCCGGCGGGGCATCACGTGAAGCTCATGTCGGTCAAGATCCTCACCGGGAAACCGATCCACCAGGCGGTCTCCGAGGCGCTCGACCTGTACTTTGCCGCCCATCCGCTCGAGCAGGCGCTCCTGGACGCCGGGTTCACCGACGCCGATTCGCTCGACGAGGCCCACTCGACCTGACGTTCCGCTGGAAACAATAGCGAAACGCTCTTGGCGTCGGCCCCCCCATCCGGGGCCTGCCGAGATATAAAAAGGGTTGAACATGGCGACCGCCAAGAAGAGCGCCGCGAAGGCGAAGGGCAAGAAGACGGCCCCCAAGAAGGCGGTCCCCAGGAAGCCGGCCGCGAAACCGAAGCCTGCGCCGAAGAAGCCCGCCCCGAAGAAGGCGGCGCCCAAGCCGGCCCCGAAACCTGCGCCGAAGAAGGCCCCGCTGGCCGAACGCGGTT